>JAFZVF010000045.1 GCA_017617935.1 Clostridiales bacterium
CGGGACTTGCCTCACACGATTTCTTCTATTTTGAACACGAAAACAAAATTGCTTACAACCTGCTCTGCGGAGTCCTCGTTGGAATAGCGTATGCTCTTTTCGAACTGCCTAACAGCTTTTTAAAGAGACGCTTGGGGATCGAGCCGGGCAAGACAATGAAAGGATGGCAGAAAGTCTTATTCGTATTCCTTGATCAGGCAGATTCAATATTCGGCTGTGTATTGGTCGTTTGCATCTTTCATCCGCTGCCTGTCTGGTATTACTTCCTGTATGTAATCGTCGGAGCCGTAACGCACATTATCCTGAACGTGCTGCTTTATTTCGCGCATCTCAGAAAGAATATGTTTTGACTTAAGGAAACTCTATGATCTACAGAATCGGCACAGGACCTGAATCAGCGAAAACGGAATGCGGCAACAAAGCCGGCAATCTCATCGAAATGAAGAGGGCCGGATTTAACGTTCCGGACGGAATCGTTTTTGACGCGGAGGAATACCGCTCGTTCGTCTCTAAGAACGACATTGCAGACGGGATCTCCGAACTCATGAACAAGCTCACTCCCGAAAACGTTAGCGAGACCGGTGAGGCGATCGGGGAGCTTTTTGCAGGACTTAAGCCTGATGGCGAAATGATATCGAAGATCTCTTCCATGACCGATCCTTCCAAGTCATATGCCGTCCGTTCCAGTGCGACAAAAGAGGATCTCGCGGAGTTTTCTTTCGCCGGTCAATACAAGACCTTCCTCAATACGAAAGGCTCTGAAGAGATCGCAGAAAAAGTCATCGAATGCTACCGTTCGATGTTCGATAAAACGGGCATCAGCTACATCGCGACAAACAGGATAGATCCCGACGATCTCGCAATGGCGGTAGTCATCCAGGAAATGGTGGATTCCGATATAAGCGGAATCTGCTTTACCGTAAATCCGGTGACCGGAAACGATAAGGTGATGCTTATCGAAGCCGTTAAGGGATTGGGCGAGAACGTCGTAAGCGGAAGGGTCAATCCCGAGCAGTACGGATATGACCGTTATGAGATGAAGGCCGTCGAAAGCAACGGCTCGCTGATAAGCCGCGAAATGCTCGAAAATATGGGCAGGACTTTTGCCGACATACAGCTCCATTTCGGATACCCTTGCGACATCGAGTTTGCCGTTAAGGACGGAGAACTTTTCATACTCCAATCCAGGAGCATCACCAAGATAAACTACGGCGACTTAAAGGACATATGGACCACCGCGGACTTTAAGGACGGCGGCGTTTCCGCTTCGGTATGCACGCCTTACATGTGGAGCCTTTACGAATACATTTGGGAATACAGCTTCAGAAAATTCCTTCTCGATTCGAAGATACTCACGCCTAAAGATGTAGATAAAAAACTCGGCGAGATGTACTACGGCAGGCCTTACTGGAATCTCTCCGTCGCCAAGCAGGCGATGAGCGGAGTCGTAGGATACCGCGAGAGGGAATTCGATCAGGAATACGGAATCAAGCCGACGTATGAGGGCGACGGTCATGTTACCAAGGCCACACCCGGCGCGCTTGTGCACATACTCCGCATGGCTCTTGCACAGAAGAAGATCCTAAAGGAAAGAAACGAGAACGCTGAGACCCTCAAAAATGATCTCCTGAAGACTTATGAGGAATATAGGAAGAACTACGACGAGCATACGATAGATGACGTCAAGGCGCGCTTCATGAGCCTTACTCACGATATCTATCTGCACAGTGAGACAACGTACTTCTGGCAGATATTCATCAACACGATCCATCAGTCGCTCTATAAGGATGGTCTTCTCAAGTACGTTTCCGAGAGCGAGTACTTAACGCTCCTGGGCAGCATCGAGAACATTTCGCACCTGCTTCCGTTCTACGCGATGTGGGATCTGTCAAGAAAGATAATCGAAGATGAAGAGGCTCTCTCATATTGGAAGAACAGTTCCGCAGAGGAGATTGCGAAAAACATTGACGGCGGTCGATACATGCTCCCGGGCATGAAGGATATTATCGACAAGTACGGCTATCACTCCGACAAGGAGCTGGACGTAACCTATCCTTGCTACTTTGAAGATCCCGTGCCGCTTATCGCTTCCGTAAAGGACATGCTCGTCCTCACCGGCGATTTCGGACCTGAGAAGGACAAGAAGGAAGGGCGCCTCAAGAGCGAAGCCATTATGCATTCGCTTGAAAAGACTCTATCCGCTTCGAAATACAAGAAGGTCAGGAACAAGGTTGACGAGATGCGCCGCATGCTCTGGTGGCGTGAGGAGTTCAGGGACGTATCGACGAGATTCTATTACCTGATCCGCGTATACACCATAGAGCTCTCTAAGACACTGACGGCTGAGGGCGTTCTCGATAAAGCAGAAGACGTTTGGATGCTCAAGGTCGGAAACGTCTGGGATTTCCTTGAAGGAAAGCTTGCCAAAGAAGACCTTCGCGACATCATCTTAAAGAACAGAAGATATTACGATTCGTTCCGCAATTACATGAGTGAGAACGAGATCGGACCGATGTTCGGAAACGGCAGCGACAGTGGTGCTAAGACTGACGGCGATTCGCTTAAGGGAATCGGCGCTAACAATGGCAAGATCACGGGAACCGCGCGCGTCATCTGCGACTTCAGCGAGATCGACAGGCTCAAGCAGAACGACATCCTGGTAACCAAATTCACAGATACTGGATGGACGCCCAAGTTCGCGATCCTTTCCGGCATCGTAACCGAGTACGGCGGAATCCTTTGCCATGCGGCGATCGTTTCGAGGGAGTACGGAATTCCCGCGATCGTAAACTGCCATGACGCTCTCACGAAGATCAAGGACGGGCAGACGATCACCATTGACGGTGCCACGGGCATCGTGACTTTCGAAGGAGAATGATGACATGATCGGCAAGTGGAACAGATCTGTAATAGCTACTTACGTTGGAATGCTCTTTGCCGTTGCGGCAATGATCCTCACAATGGCAAACCTCTATGGATATGCGATGATGTGCTTCATGGCCGCTGGCATCTGCGACCTTTTCGATGGCACTATCGCCAGGATGTGCAAGCGCACGGAAGAGGAGAAGAATTTCGGCATTCAGCTTGATTCGCTTGTCGACGTCGTAAGCTTCATTGCGCTTCCCATCGTGTTCGTAGTCAAGTTCTCAGGCATAAGCTGGTATGCGATAGCCGCGTCAGTAATGTATTCGGTATTCGGAGTCGCAAGGCTTGCGTACTTCAACGTCTGCCAGGAGGAAAACGAAGACAAGGATTCGCCTATAAAATACTATGTCGGAATGCCCGTGACTTATGCCGCGCTGATCTTTCCGGCAATCTATCTTTTGCACGTCTTCCTTGCCGATAAAGTCATTGCGCTTCTCATGTGCATAGTGATGGAGATAATGGCATTGTTGTTCATATTGAAACTCAAATTCATCAAGCCGGGGAAGAAGGGCTATATCTTCCTCATGCTTCTTGCGATAGCGCTTTTTGTTCTCTACGCGATTTTCGGAAGATGAAGATCTACTTAAGACAGGATAAGAGCTTCATTGAGGATCGCCAATACGGCGGGAAGTCTTTGGAACGACTTTACATCACCTGGTACGGAAGAGTGCTCTCGAAGTTCATTCTTCTGCCCGTGTTTTCGACGATGGCGACTGCCAAGGACAGAAAGAGATCGAGCGTTAAAAAGATTGCTCCGTTCATTGAAGAATACAAGATCCACATGGATGATTTCGAAGACCGTGAATATGCTTCGTTTTCCGATTTCTTCACGCGCAAGATCAAGCCGGGCAGAAGGCCCGTTGATCAGGATCCTTCTGCCGTCATTGCACCCGCCGATTCAAAAGTTCTCTGCTACGATATCGGGGAAGACCTGAGATTCACGGTAAAGGGAAGCGTTTACACTCCTGATGAGATTGTCGGAAACAAGATCGACCTCAGCGGATTTGCAGGCGGAAAGTGCCTTGTATTCAGGCTTTCGATGGATGACTATCACCACTATTGCCACATCGATTCGGGCAAGGTTTTTGATTCTTATGAGATAAAGGGAAAACTCCATACCGTCAGTTCGATATCGTCGAAATACAAGATCTACAAAGAGAATCACCGCATCGTGAACGTACTCGATACCGATCATTTCGGAAGGGTCATATATATCGAGGTCGGCGCGCTCCTTGTCGGACGCATTAAGAACAACGGCATGACCATGTTTGAAAAAGGCCATGAGAAAGGATATTTCGAGCAGGGCGGATCGACGATCGTTATCTTTTTCGAAAAGGGTGGGATCAAGGTCGATGACGACGTTCTTGAAATGAGTGGAAACGGCATCGAGACAAAGGTTAGAATGGGTGAGAGGATCGGAGTGACAGGAAATGCTTAAGAGACTTTACATCTATTACAAAGAGAGATATCCGCTGCTTGCCAGGCTCCTTCTCGGCATGATCGTTTTCGGCGAGATCTATTTCATAATCCTTCTGAACTACGGAGTGCTCGATTTCAGGCTCGGAATGCAGGAAGTGACCGGAGCGTATACCGTTTTTGCGTTCCTTTTGTGGCTCCGCGTCGCAGATGACCTCAAGGATTTTGAGACTGATAAAAAACTGTTTCCCGACAGGCCTCTTGCATCGGGACGCGTCTATAAAAAAGACATAATCATATCGTGCATTTTCTTCCAGGTGATCGCGATCGCGCTGAACATAATATTCATGAACAACTGGATATTCTGCGCGATCCTTTACGGCTACGGATTCCTGATGAGAAACTGGTTCTTCCAGAGAGCCAAGATCCAGCCGAATCTGTTTTTGGCGCTCGTCACGCACAATCCCGTGCAGATGTTCATCAACCTCTACATCATCTCGTTCACGGTCATCAAATATGAGCTGAATCCTTTTTCGATCACTACGCTGATGACGCTCTGGACATTGTATTTCCCGGCTCTCATTTGGGAAGTATCCAGAAAGATCAGGGCACCAAAGGACGAGACGGAATACACGACTTATTCAAAGATCTGGGGATACAAGAAAGCCATATGGTTCGTGCTCGTTCTTACGATCGTGGACATCCTCACCAACATCGTGCTCGTTTGGAATCTCAGCAAGCCCACGGTCGTATTCTTCTGCGGCCTTACGACTTGGATGACGATCAAGTTCCTGCAGTTCAAGAAGGACCCGGAAAGATTCGTCATCGTCGAAAAGGTGGAGCTCTATACATACATTCAGGAGAGCACGATGCTGTTGACCGTTGCAGGATACATCTTCTGTAAGTGGAGAGGGATCATCTGATGTACGGAGGAAAGGCCGACAATCTTATCCTTATGAGGGACAACGGTATTCCGGTTCCCGAGTTCGTCGTCGTGACTGACGGAAAGGCTCCGGAAATCCCCTGGGAGGTGAGTTCCGTAAGGTCTTCTGCTGACCTTGAGGATGGCGCGTCGGACAGCTTTGCGGGCCAGTTCGATACATACCTGAACGTACCGAAAAACGGACTTCAGGAAAAGATCGATCTTTGCATTTTATCCGCTTCAAACAAGGGCGCGGCCGAATACATAAGGCAGCGCGAGATCGGAAGCGAAGAAGTGAAGATGAGCGTCATCGTGCAGAAGATGATAGATAGTGACTGCTCGGGCGTTATGTTTACTGCGAATCCTCAGGGGATAATGAACGAGTGCGTCATAACCGTCGGCAAAGGCACGGGCGACAACGTCGTTTCGGACAAGACCGATACGACGAGTTACTACTACAACACGAATGATGATCTATATTACTACGAAGGCGCCAATGATCTCCTTTCATCTGAACGGATACGTGAGCTGATCGGTCTTGCAGCAAAGATAAAGGAACTGATGGGCGATTATCTCGACATTGAATTTTCCGTAAAAGACGGAAAGATCTACATCCTTCAGGCGAGGAAGATAACCACTTTTGCAAACTGCGATCCATCTAAATTCCTTATACTCGACAACAGCAACATCGTTGAGAGCTATCCTAACCTTTCGCTGCCTCTGACTTGCGGTTTTGTTGGCTTCGTTTACAGCGGCGTTTTCGAAGGGCTGTGCAGAAGGATAATAGGCGAGGACAAATACCTGGACGGCCTAAAGCCCGTTTTCGGAAACATGGTGGGAAACGTCAACGGACGCATGTACTACAAGATCTCCAATTGGTACACGCTCATCAAGTTCCTTCCGTTCAGGAAAAAGATAATTCCCGTTTGGCAGGAAATGCTCGGCGTAAAGAACAAGACTTACGATGAGAAGCAGGATATGAAAGTCTCCTTTGCGCAGCGGATGAAGATAAACAAACGCATAATTTCCGCGTTCAGGAATTCGCCCAAGGAGATGGAAAAGCTTAACCAGGAATTCATCAGGATCAATGATGACTTCTACAAGTCTTATCACGACGGAATGAGCAATGAAGAGCTTATCGCGCAGTACCGCATAATCGAGAAGAGGCTTCTTGCGTGCTGGGACATAACGCTTATAAACGACCTTTACACCTTTGTCCATACGGGCCTTCTCAAGCACTATTTGAGAAAGAAATACGACGATGCGGACGACAAGACGAATGAGTTCCTGTCGGGCATTACCAACATCGAGAGCTTGAAGCCCGTGCGCGCCATGATCGATCTGGCTTATTCCAGAAAAGGCCTTACCGAAAATGAATTCAAACAGAGGGTAGCAGAATACATAAAGCTCTACGGCGACCGCAATCTCGAAGAACTCAAACTCGAAAGCCCCACTTTCAGGACGAATCCCGAGCTTCTCATCAAGAAGATCGATGAATACTGCGAAGATGAAGCTAAGCTCGAAGAGATACATAAGAGCATCATGAAAGACGATGAGCGTGATATGAGCGGCGAGAGCAGACGTATCAGAAAACTTGCCTTTAAGTGCTCTGTCGGCATCTCCAACAGGGAGATATCCAGACTTAACAGAAGCCGCATCTACGGCATGGTCAGGGAGATAGTCAGAAGCCTCGGAAAGAACTTCGCCAAAGAGGGGCTGATCGACAGCAAAAACGACGTTTTCTATCTGACCTATGATGAGATGTTTACAATGGCAAAAGAGCCATTTGATGCAAGAGACAGGATAGCTCAGCGCAAGAACGAATATCTGACGTATAAGTGTCTTCCTGCGTTCTCGAGGATCATTTTCGAAAAGGGCGAATTCTCCAAGCATCACGTAAGCGTAAACTCACATAGGATGGCTGAACAGACAGGAGTTATGCAGGGCGTTCCGTGCTCCGGAGGCATTTCGGAGGGCGAGGCTCTGGTAGTTGAAGATATCTCTATGCTCGAGAATTCCAAGGACAAGATACTCGTAACGAAGATGACCGATCCGGGATGGGTGTTCTATCTTGCCTCCGCAAAAGGTGTAATATCTCAGAAGGGATCCATCCTTTCGCATACGGCGATAATCTCGCGCGAGATCGGAATACCTTCGATCGTAGGCGTCGCAAACGTAATGAACAGGATAAATACCGGAGACGTCGTCAGGATGGACGGTTCTTCCGGCAGGATCGAGATCGTCAAAAGGAAAGAGTGACAGATTGTGTTCGAGTTAGTCAGATTCGATAAAGAAGAGGACCGCATAAAGGACTTCATAGCCCTCAAAAAGAAGCTCTATACGAGAAAGAACAATACCGAGAGCGTATCTGACGTCACGCGCATTCTTACGGGAACGCATCCGCTTTCACACTATTTCAAGCTTGATAAATACCTGGTCTACGAAGACGGAAAAGTCTGCGGAAGATTCTGCTTTACGAGATACCCTGACGATCCCGTCTGCTACATCGGTTACTACGAGTGCGTCAACGATGATGCTGCGGCGTCGTTCCTTTTCGAGAGTGCTGAGAGGGAAGCGAAAGAGATGGGCTATTCCAAGATCATTGGCCCCGTTGACTGCTCGTTCTGGATCAAGTACAGACTTAAGATAAACCTTTTCGAAAAGCTCCCTTATACGGGCGAGCCGTACAATCTCGATTACTACCTCAAGCAGTTTACGGATAACGGTTATGAGGTCTGTGAGCACTACATTTCCAATTACTTCACGAAGATAGTAGAGCCTGACGCCAAGTACGTTAAGAGGCTGAATGAATTCAGGGCAAAAGGATACGAGATAAGAAGTCCTCTGCCTGAAGAATTCGATAAGGTGATCGGCGAGATCTATGTGCTGATAACGAGACTCTACAGCAACTTTCCGATCTACCGCGGACTGACTGAAGAGGAATTCAGAAAGATCTTTAACGATTACAGGCTGATACTCGACATGCGCTACGTGAAGATGGCTTATTTCAAAGGCGAGCCTGTCGCGTTTTTCATCGGCGTTCCCGATTACGGCGCAAGAGTCTATAACACGAAAAATATCATCAATCTTGTTGGTGTCCTCAAGAGAAAGAAAAAGGCTGAAGCATACGTCCTTCCTTATCTCGGAGCTCTTCCCGAGCATGCGGGCTTGGGCGCCGCGCTCACCGGTGCCATGATGATACAGCTCAAGGAAACGGGCGGCGAGAGCATAGGCGCCCTCTGCAGGGATGGAAAGATATCCGGGCACTACGCAAAGGTCTTTTTCGATAACGAATACGAGTACGTGCTGCTCGCAAAAGACCTAAATAAATAATTTTG
Source organism: Clostridiales bacterium (assembly GCA_017617935.1). Taxonomy (GTDB): domain Bacteria; phylum Bacillota; class Clostridia; order Saccharofermentanales; family Saccharofermentanaceae; genus Saccharofermentans. The sequence continues at coordinate 8,602 of JAFZVF010000045.1, forward strand.
TATCTCCAAGATTTTATTATATAATCAGGTATCGGGCCCCGAGCCGGTCCTTAAGGAGGGTGTGTTATGGACTTTTGCGCGAGACTTACTGATGAGATGACGGATTCCGAGATCCTTCACATGAACCTTGTCCGTGAACTTGGAGGCGAATGCCTCGTACTCCTTGAAAACAAGGGGGTACTGCCTATAAGGCAGCCCGGAAAGATCGCGCTTTATGGAAGCGGTGCGAGACACACCGTCAAGGGCGGTACCGGATCCGGAGACGTAAACGTCAGATTCGACGTCAGCATTTACGAAGGCCTGAAGGACGCGGGCTTCGACATTGCCAGCGAAGGCTGGCTTTCCAGATACGATGAGGCTTACGATCAGAACCTTGCTGACTATAAGGCTGTAGTTGAAGCTTACGCTGAAGCGCAGGGATGTGATCTCCCGAACGCTTATTTTTCAGTTGCACGTCCGACAACCGTTGAACCAATGATCACTGACGAGGATTACAGTGAGGCGGACTGCGACACTGCGATCTACGTAATAGCCCGTGAATCGGGCGAGGGCAAGGACAGGATCGCCGATAAGGGCGACTATTATCTGACTGATGAGGAAGAGGCCAACATCGATTTCATCATCAACCACTATGCAAATTCCATCGTCATAATCAACGCGGGCGGCATCATTGACGCCGCAGGATTAAAGAGCGACCCGAGGCTTGGAGCGCTCCTGCTCGCTGGCCAGACCGGTAACCTCGCGGGATTCATCGTTGCCGACGTCATTATCGGCAAGGTCAATCCTTCAGGAAAGCTCACCGACACTTGGGCCAAGTCTTATGACGATTATCCGGGTTCTGCGGAATTCGGTTCCAACAACGGCGATACCGATGACGAATACTACAGGGAAGGCATCTACGTCGGATACAGGTATTTTGATTCCTTCGGCGTGGCGCCGATCTATCCTTTCGGCTTCGGCCGTTCCTATACGACTTTCAATGTTGAAGTCGTTGCCGTTGAGACTTCTTCGACGATCATCACCGTCAATGCGCGCGTTACCAATACGGGTAACGAGTTTGCCGGCAAGCAGGTCGTCCAAGTTTATTTCTCTGCTCCTCAGGACAGGATCGACAAGCCTTACCAGGAACTCATCGCATTTGCGAAGACAAGACTCTTGGAGCCCGGCGAATCCCAGCTCCTTGAAATATCATTTGACGCCGTAAGGTTCTCATCTTACGATGACGAGCTTTGCGCAAGAGTCATCGACATGGGTGATTACTATATCCGCGTCGGAACGAGCTCGCGCGATACCAAGATCGCTGCCGTCATTACGATCCCCGAGCAGATCAGGACGGAGAAGTTCCAGCGTTTCATGGTCGACGAACCGCAGTATGCTTTTGACGAACTCAAGAATCCCGGAACCGGCAAGAAGATGCGCGCGCATCTTGACGAAGCGCAGCTTGAAGAAGCTCCCAGATTCACTCTTGACACGTTCCGCATACATCGCAGCATCGTAAGGTACAGAGGCGTTAACGAGACTCACGTTGACGAGCGTCCGGATGAAGTTATCACCCTCGGTTCGGTCATCGGCCGAAACGCGGGAATCTCACAGCTCGTCGCACAGTTCTCCGTTGAGGAATTGGCGGAGCTCTGCGTCGGCAAATACAAGAAGGGCGGACTCGATGAGGACGATACCTTCTGCGTATCAGGCAACGTTCCCGGTGCGGCTTCCGAGACCAATGACAAGTTTGAAGCAAAGCGTAAGATCCATCCGATCGTAATGGCGGACGGTCCTGCAGGCCTGAGGCTCCAGCCTCATTTCAAGGCGACCAGGCAGGGTGACCTTCTTCCGGGCGGTGACGTATTCGGATACGTTCAAAACGGGTTCCCGGCTGACACGCCTGAAGACGCAGTCGATTACTATCAGTACTGCACCATGATCCCTACGGCGACTTCGCTCGCACAGTCGTGGAACATGGATCTCATCGAGCAGCTTGGCCGCATGGTTGGTGAAGAGATGGAAGAGTACGGAGTAGGCCTCTGGCTCGCGCCCGGAATGAACATCCACAGGAATCCCCTTTGTGGAAGAAACTTCGAATACTTCTCTGAAGATCCGCTCCTTTCCGGTCTTTGCGCCGCTGCGGACACGAAGGGCGTCCAGTCGGTCGACGGCCGCGGCGTAACGATAAAGCACTTCTGCTGCAACAACCAGGAAGACAACAGGATGTTCACCAACGCGCACGTTTCCGCAAGGGCTTTGAGGGAACTCTATCTTAAGGGCTTTGAGATCTGCGTCAGGGAAGCGCAGCCTTTTGCGGTAATGACGTCATACAATCTCGTTAACGGCATTCACACCTGCAACAACTATGAACTCATCCAGAACATCCTCCGTGACGAGTGGGGCTTTGAAGGCATCGTAATGACTGACTGGTTCTCGACTTTTGAGGACGTCGGTTTCCTCGGATACAACGGCAACTACAAGTATCCTGCAGGATCTTCAAGACTTGCCGTCTATGCGGGATGTGACCTCCAGATGCCGGGCTGTCAGGAGAACGTTGACGACATCGTCGAGGCCGTCTATAACAACAAACTGTCCAGAGCGGATCTTCAGGAGTGCGTAATGAACCTGATCAGGCTCTGCATCAGGTGTTCCTAAGGAGAATTGATGGCAAAAGAAGTCAGTTTTGAATACAAGGAAGGTTCCGACGTCGTACTCGTAACGATACCTTCCGGAGTGTCAGGAAATGAATTCAGGAATCCGCTTAAGGATTCCTGCAATCTTTTGAGGGAAAAATCCGGCGCCGCGTATTTCGTCAGCATCGATCCTGACTTCAAGCCTGATGAGAGTGACAAGGAATGGCTCAAGCAGCATTTCGTTACCATCCTTAAAAGAAGTTGTGCAGGAAGGATCATCATTATCCTGCCGGGTGAGGAAAAACGCGCGAAGTTCAATGAGGAATTCGAAAGCCTTGTCGGATACTTTTTCGCGGACGATTACGAAGAGGCGATAAAGGTATTGTGTGACGTTGACCTTAAGGAAAAGGACAACGGGCCCAAGATCGCAGGAAAGACGAAGAATCAATGGAGGGACCATTTCTCATACGTCTGGTTCAAGTATTCGATCTTCCCGATCGCGATAGCGATAATAGTGATCCTCGGCCTTGGCATCTTCAACAATTCCAAGAGCGACGTCGTCGTTTATTCCTTCGGTTATCTTGAACTCGATGAGACCCATCTGGAAAAGGTCTTGAAGGATGAAGGCTTTAAGGTCCCGTATTTCCCTTCGGCAGTCGTCGTAATGCCGAACCAGGAGGGAAAGAAGCCGACCGAATACCAGTACGAGTCCGCATCGGCCTTTTTCATGACGGTGCCCGACATCGTCGTGTCTGACGGCGTTACCTACGGCTATTACTATTCGAGCTTTGGCGTTTATCCTGAATCTTATGACAGGGTCTATGCCAATCTGAGCGAAGAGGCAAAGAGGCACGTCGAACCGGTCTACATGTCGGCGCGCGAGGCTGCGGAATACACGAAAAAGTACAACGCGTGGTCCGGCAAGGGCGACCCTGACGTTGAGAACAACGAACAGGAAGTTGACGACAACACGAAGGCGATCATCGGTTTCAGGCTCAATGACACCGATGCTTGCAAGAAGCTTGGATACTCCGTCGGCTGGCAGAAGTCGGATACGAGGCTGATCTTCAGCATGTATTCGAAGTGCAGCGACCGCGATAAGGCGGAAAAGGCTCTGACGGCAATACTTAACAGCGCTTATTGATTCTTTGCCGCGTTTTTCACGGCAGGAGGGAGGCTTGACATGAACATTGAATTCATTGGCACTAACGGCACGTTCAAGACGAAGGAAGCTGACAAGACGAGTTTCCTCTATCTTCCCGTTGGCAGCCCTTCGGGCGTCATGGGTTCGGTCACGCCCAAGGGCGGCGGCGACACCAAGCTCTCCCAGGACAGGTTCCTTCTTCACCCCGTGGTGGTTGAAGACCTTCAGGAGTCTATGTATTCAAGAAACTTCTGGCTTTGCATTGACGGCGTGGGCTTAAGGTCCGCACTGGGCTTTTCGTTGTCGCAGCTTGGCGGTGATGACGAGTCTGAACTCGAAGCGGGATTCCTTTGGCAAAAGACGACGAGGCGGATCTGCGAAGGCCTTAAGGCTTCCGTGCTGATCTTTGCGCCCGTTGGAAACGGAAGGGCGGAGGTCATGCAGGTCACCGTTGAGAACGACGGTGACAAAGAGGTCTCATTCATTCCTTCAGCGGCGATCCCGGTTTTCGCGCGCGGCGCCGATCACGTCAGGGATCACAGACACGTTACCTCGCTCCTCAACGTCATCGAGGTCCTTGAGGACGGCATTGAGGTCAGGCCGACGATGGCTTTTGACGAGAGGGGCCACCACAGGACTTCTGACACTTACACGGTACGTGCCAGGGACGAAGAGGGCAACGCGCCGGCAGGGATCAATCCTACGGTGCTCGATTTTACGGGAGACGGCGGAAACCTTCTCAATCCGGATGGCGCGAAGAACAGCGATCTGGGGATGGCACCCGGCTCGGTCGTCACAGGCCAGGAAGCGTTTGCGGGTCTCAAGTTCGCCAAGAAAACGCTCGGTCCGGGGCAGACCGTCAAGTACAACGTCGTTTTGGGCTTTGACGGCGAAGGTGCCAAGTATCTTGAAAATGAGGTTGCCGCAGCGGCTTTTGATGCCGTAAAGGCACACTGGGAGAATGAAAAGATAATACATACGAAGACGGGAGATCCGATCTTCGACGGCTGGATGGAATGGGTCAGCGTGCAGCCCGCGCTCCGCAAGCTTTACGGATGCTCGTTCCTGCCTTACCACGATTACGGCAGGGGCGGAAGAGGATGGCGCGACCTTTGGCAGGATTCGCTGGCGCTCCTTTTGAGGAACCCTGCTGACGCGAGGGACGACCTCATAAGCTATTTCGCGGGCGTCAGGATGGACGGCTCGAACGCGACGATAATCGGATCGAAGAAGGGCGAGTTCATCGCAGACAGAAACGGCATTCCGAGAGTCTGGATGGACCATGGCTTCTGGCCGGTTTTCACCGTCGACCTTTATCTGAGCCAGACCGGCGATTACGAATTTCTCTTTGAAAAGCAGCCTTATTTCAAGGACCGCATGATATTCAGGGGCGAAAGCTTCGACGATAAGTTCGATCCGGATTCCGATCCCAAGGAACTTACCGAGTCCGGCAACGTATACCAGGGCACTGTCTTGGAACACCTTCTGACCGAAGTCGTTACGCAGTTCTTTGACTGCGGAGCTCACGGCAACATGAGGCTCAGGGGCGCCGATTGGAACGACGCTTTGGACATGGCGTCCTCAAAGGGCGAGAGCGTCGCGTTTACCGCCGCTTATGCGGGAGCTCTCACGATGCTGTCTTCCGTGATAAGAAGGTGCGGCAGGTCTGAGATCGCGGTTTTCGAAGAACTCATCGAACTGATCTGCGCCGACGAGTATGACGATCCCGCCGCCAAGAGAAAGATCCTTCTCGAATACGAAAAGAGCGTTGCCACGAGCGTCACGGGCTCCATGATGGTCATGGATGCCGAAAAGCTCGCACAGCACCTTGACCTGATGGCCGAGCACATCAAGAAGCACATCCGCGAAAACGAGATCGTGTCAGACGGCGACGGAGCCAGATGGTTCAACGGCTATTACGACAACGACGCGAACAAAGTCGAGGGCATCGTCAACGGCGGAGTCCGCATGATGCTTACCTCGCAGGTCTTCACGGTCATGTTCGGCACGGCTGACGACGAGATGGTGAAAGACGTCATAAAGGCGTGCGACAAATACCTCTACGCGCCGGCCCTCGGAGGATACAGGCTCAACACCGACTTCCACGAGGTCAAGATGAACATGGGCAGAGCGTTCGGCTTTGCATACGGCGAAAAGGAGAACGGCGCGGTGTTCTGCCACATGGCGGTCATGTACGCCTTTGCCCTCTATTCCAGAGGCTTCGCTGAAGAAGGCTTCAAGGTCTTCAACAACTTGTTCTCGCAGAGCATGAGCGAAGACGGAAGGATGTACCCGGGCATCCCGGAATACTTCAACGGCATGGGCCGCGGCATGTATCCGTACCTGACTGGCGCCGCGAGCTGGGCGGTCCTCCTCGTCCTGACCAAGATGTTCGGCGTTACCTCGTATAACGGAAAGATGAAGCTCGATCCCGCGCTCCTTCCTTGCCAGTTCGGAAGCGACGGCCGCGCATCCGTGACCGCGTACAGAAAGGGCAGACCGTTCACGCTGACCTACGTGAATCCCGGCAAACTGGACGTCGGTTCCTACAAGATCGTGTCCGTAACGGCAGGGAATAAGAAGTTGCAGCTTGAAGAAGGCGGCCTGCTTCCCGATGAGGCGTTTGAGGGAGACTGCCCCGAGATAATTTGTGAATTAGGATAATTACTCTAATATATAAAAGACCTGTCGGCCCCTGGAGTTTGACGCTCCGGGGGCCTTTTTGTTTGCCGTCCTCCGTAAGGTCCTCATTTTGTGGCAAAACAGAGGAACTTTCAGAGGACGTGCGTTGACCTGTAGTCAGTCCTCTGAATCGCCCTTGCTTTTGGGAAAAACAGGGGACGATACATGGGATTTTGCACCATTGAACCATGCTGATCGACTCCGTCCGGAGTCGTTGCCGGAACTTCCGCGAAACCCTTGCGGTTGACGCGTTCGTGATGTCAATCTGCTCAATGAAACAAAGGGTTTTTATGCAATGCGCCAATTTGTAAAGAATTTTGATAAATTGCCAAAAAATTACAAATTTCGTATTGCGTTAAAAAATCATTACATATAAAATACGAATGTGTGGTGATTTGGGGAGGAAATTCCCATCTAAGTGGAGAAAAGTGGAAGAGATTTCTGATTTTACTCCACATTTCACATAAATCAATACAAAAGAGCGGACAAAGTGGCCAGAAACGACAAGAAAGTTGATGCCAAGGGGAGATTTTTCATTCCCACTAAGGTAAGAGAGAAGCTTGGAGAAGAGGTTTTCGTAACGAACAGCCTCGACAAGGGTTATCTCTGCATCTATTCTCGTGAGCGTTTCGAGAGGATCTCCAAGGAGTTTGAAGAACTCAACAAGCTGAATCCCAAGATCCGCATTCTCGAGAGAATGATCATCTCGGAAGCGGCTGAGGTCACTGTAGATTCGCAGGGAAGAATAGCCATCAGCTCCGAATTGTTGGAGAGGATCTCTGCTAAGCCCGGTGACGAGATATGCGTCTTCGATCAGGCCGACAAGCTTGAGGTTTGCGCAAAGAGCTTCTACGACAGCCAGGATTTCGATTTGAGCGCTATTGCAGGATTGGAGACGGAATTCAATGTCAGAGGACTCTAATTTCAATCATAAGTCCGTACTGCTCAGGGAAGCGGTTGACGGCCTTTGCGTAAAGGGCAACGGAATCTATGTTGACTGCACGGCAGGCGGCGGTGGACACAGCGCTGAAATAGCGTCCAGGCTTGGCTCTTCCGGCACTCTGATCTCCGTTGACAGGGACGTTGACGCACTCCGCGCCTGCATGGAGCGCAGCAAGGATTTCGCTCATACGAACTGGATGCCCGTCAAGTGCGATTACGGCGACATCGACAACATGCTCGACAGCATGAAGATAAGGAAGGTGGACGGAATACTTGCCGATCTCGGCGTTTCCTCATACCAGCTCGATACGGCGGAACGCGGTTTTTCATACATGAAGAAGGGTCCGCTCGACATGAGGATGGACACCAACGACGATACCCTTACCGCCGAATACGTGGTCAACAAGTATTCAAGGGACGAGCTCGAGAGGATCTTCAGGGAATACGGCGAGGAACGCCATTCCGGAAGGATCGCTGACGGAATCGTCCAAAGAAGGCAGAGGATGCCCTTTAAGCTTACGACCGACCTGGCGGAAGCCATTAAGGAATACATGCCGGGACACGGAAGGGACGAGAACCAGCACCCCGCAAAAAGGTGCTTCCAGGCGATCAGGATCGAGGTTAATCACGAGCTTTCCGGTCTTGAGAACCTTATGAGGGACTGTTTCAAGCACCTCAATCCGGGCGGAAGGATAAGCATAATCACCTTCCATTCGCTCGAGGACAGGATCGTAAAGGAAGCGTTCCGCAAGGCGGAAAATCCTTGCACTTGCCCCAGGGAATTCCCGGTGTGCGTGTGCGGAAAGCAGCCGTTGGGCACGGTGATAACAAAGAAGCCCATTGAACCGTCGGAGGAGGAGAAGGAGGAGAACCCCAGGGCGCGCAGCGCGAAACTCAGGGTTTTCGAGAGGAACGGAAACGAGCAATACAACTAGAGGTAAAGAACATGGCTATTACAGAGCGCAAGACAAAAGAATATAAGAAGAAAAAACCTGTAGCCTACCTTGACAGGGATCTTATGGATGTGCTCAATGCCGGCAGGCGCGGAAACAGGCGCATCTATACCTTGAAGCAGAACTCCATAATCCCCGAGATCGAGCCTTTGATCATCGACAGAAGGACGTTTGGCAAGTTCAAGAAGGAAGAGCCGAAGAAGGCCGTTTCTGAGAAGAAGCTGTCTTATGAGGCCGTTACTGAAAACTCCAACGCTTATGCAAGCGATCACATGAACCGCGAGTTGAGTGAAGAACAGAAGAAGAGGATCAGAAAGCTTACGGCAAGAAAGTTCTTCGAGGCTTGCGCGTCGTTCCTGCTCATAGTCCTTACCGGCTTTTTCGTAATGCTCCTTTTGTTCCCGCAGACCGAGCTCTCAGAACTCGCAAGAGACAATTCGAACCTCAAGGACGGCATAAACACGGTAAAGAGGCAGATCGTCAGCGCCGAAGAGAACGCGAACGGCATCACCGACATGGATACGGTCCGCGCACAGGCTCTTCAGCTTGGCATGCAGGACCCGAACCAGAATCAGGTCGTAAATCTTCCAATTTCCAATAACGATTCTTTGAAGACAGTGGTACCATATGATACGTATGGAGTAAACGACGACGTCCTCAGAGTCAATCAGGACGCCTTAGAGGAGTACTATGCCGCTCATCCCGGGCGTTAATGCCTATAGAAATAAACGAAAAGATGATATTGAGCCCAGACCTGTCGAAGTCCTGAAAGGCAACGGCAGAGAGGTTTTTGCAAGAGGCTTCGTCATGTTTATGGCGGCCTTTATGCTTGCTTTCGGACTTTTCCTCGTATTCAAGCTGTACCAGACCACGGTCAAGGACAATGAAAAGTATGCCAGGGCCGCAGCCAATGAGCAGTGGACCCTGATGACCTATTCGGCGAACCGCGGACTGATCTATGACGCGAACATGACTCCGCTTGCGTCCAACACCTATGATTACACGGTCGTTTGCTCGCCTTCACAGGTTACCTCGGGAACCGGACTTACGAGGGCGCAGATCATGCAGAGCGTCGTCTCGATCCTCGGAGTCAAATACGAGAAGATCGATTCCATACTGCCTGATGATCCGACTGACAAGAACGACAAGCGTAACGGCGTGCAGGGCTGCGACGTCATAAGGAACGTTCCGGCCGCCCAAAAGGACGAATTCCAGAAGTTCTTAAAAGACAACAAGGTAAAGGGTTTCGGATTCGTAGCCGTTCCACAGAGATACTACAACTACGGAAGCCTTGCGGCGCAAGTCATCGGCTATGCAAGGAACAACGGCGAGACCTTGAGCGGCCTTTACGGGCTTGAAGCCTACTATGACCAGATCTTGTCGGGTAAAGACGGATACCGCTATTCCGAGACGGACTCGATAACCGGAGGCGTTCTGCCTTATTCCGAAGCAACTGAGCAAAAGGCCACCAACGGACGCAACATCGTAACCAACATCGACCTCAACATCCAAAGGATCGCGGAAGAAGCATGCAAGGACGCTTATGACAAGTACAAGCCCATAGACGGCTGTACCGCGATCGTCATGAATCCGTATACCGGTGCGATCCTGGCGATGGTATCCCTTCCGGATTACGACCTGAACAATCCCTATAAGGCCCCGTACGGTTTGGACGAATATGACTTCAACCTGATGGACAAGAGCAAGCAGGTCGAATACATCATGTCCAACGCTTGGCGCAACCGCTGTGTTTCCGATACTTACGAGCCTGGTTCGACGTTCAAGTCGCTTACCACCTGCATGGCTTTTGAGGAAAACCTCACTAATGAGAACGAGCAGTTCAGCGATGAGCCGATAAAGCTTTCCGAACAGCACACGATTTCCTGCTGGATGCAGAAATCCAATCACTACAATCACGGCATGGAGACACTAAAAAAAGGATTTGAGAATTCCTGCAACCCCGTCTTTGCGCAGCTTGCTAAAAGGCTCGGTATCAAGAAGTACTATCAGTATGTCCGCATGCTTGGCTTCTATGACAAGACCGGCATCGATCTTCCGGCTGAAGGAAAAGGCATCTTCCATAAGAATCCGAGCTTTGTCGATATGTCGGTTCTCTCTTACGGCGAGTCGTCGACGGTCACGCCGATCCAGCTCATAACTTCATATTGTGCGATCATCAACGGCGGAAACCTCATGGTACCGCACATCGTCAAATACATCACGGACGAGAACGGCAACATAGTTGACCAGATCGAGCCTGAGATCGTCAGAACGGTGTTCTCCGAGAATACCTGCAAGAGAGTAAGGACCCTGATGGAAGGCGTTGTCTCCGACGGTACCGGTTCGGCAGGTAAGGTCGCGGGATTCAACGTCGCAGGTAAGACCTCGACTTCAACCGTCGACGTCGGCGAGCTCAAGGGCCACCACGTTCTCTCATTCTCATGCTATGCGCCCGCAAACGATCCGCAGATTGCCGTCCTCTTCGTCCTCAACAAGCCTGAGGACAAGGAAGTCGGTTCATCCGCGGCTGCTTCAACGGCGGCAAGGATCGTTGAAGGAACCCTTACCTACATGGGCGTTGAGAGAAAGTTCACCGCCGATGAATTCGACCAGCTCACCAAGGAATACTACGTAATGAAGGTTGAGGGAATGGCGGCGTCCAAGGCTGCTTCGACCATCGCCATCAACGGCTTGTCAACGATCTACGGAACGGTCGACATGACGCCTGAGACGATCATTGCGAAGACGTATCCGAGCTACACGCAGAAGCTTTATAAGACGGGCATCGTCATAATGTATCCTGAAGACGTGACGGAAGACCAGATGCTTACTTCGCGCGTACCTAACATGCTCGGCATGAACGCCATCGAGTGCATTGAAGCCTGCCGCAAGGTCAACCTCAACTGCAAGATCAAGGGCGACATAATGGGCATCTGCGTATCACAGAACCAGAATGCCGGTTCGACCGTGCTCTCGGGCGAGGTCATCACCGTAACGCTTGACGCCGACGGCGCAAACGTGCTCGGAATCAACAGAAAGATCCCGACCGTGGCGCCCAAAAAGAAGAACGGGGATTCCGGCGTCGGCTGATCCCTGAAGGGTCCCGCCTGCCCGGGATGGTTTAACGCACAAACAACGCACTCCAAAAACCGCAAATTTCTTCTAATTGCCACACAGATTTATTTATTCTTTGTTTTAATATAAATAAAGCGAGAAATAGAAAGGAATCTGATCAGTGCTGCTTTCTGAAATCATCAAAGAACTGGATTACCGTTTGATATCAGGCGATCCGGTCGTTGAGGTCACTTCGGTTGAATTCGATTCACGCCGCGTGGTTCCCGGCCAGGCATTCGTATGCATCAGGGGATTCAAGACCGACGGACACAAATTTGTGGAGGACGCGGCCAAAAAAGGAGCAGTCTGCGCAATAGTCGAAGCCGGACGCGAAGGCTTTGACGAAGACGAGCTTAAGAAAGCCGTCGAAGGCACTTCCTGCGTCTTGGTTGAATCCAAGGACACCAAGAAGGCTCTCGCCCTCATCGCGTCAACCATCGAAGACCATCCCGAAAAGGATATTGAAGTTTACGGCATTACGGGAACGAAGGGAAAGACCACTTCCACCTTCATGCTCCGCAACATGTTTGAGGTCAGCGGAAAGAAGGCCGGACTGATTGGAACCGTTTGCAACATCATCGGCGGCGAAAAGATCACTGCCGTTCACACGACGCCCGAGTCCTCACGCGTTTTCGGCATGATGCGCGCTCTTAGGGACAAGGGCGTAAAGAACCTCGTAATGGAGGTATCCTCCCAGGGCTTGAAGCTTGACCGCGTTTATGGTTTGAAATACCGTGCCGCGGCATTTACGAACCTTTACGAGGATCACATTTCTCCCGAAGAGCATCCCGACATGGAAGACTACCTGAACTGCAAGCTTAAGATCTTTGACGATTGCGGCACTGCAGTGGTCAATGCCGACTGCGAGCCTGCGGACAGGGTCATCGCTTATGCTTCTTCAAGATGCAGGGTGCTGACTTACGGAATCGGGCGCGAGGCTGATTTCAAGGCGGAGAACCTCAGGACGGAGAGGATCGGTCACGTTACGGGAACGAGATTCGACCTGACCGGGAACTTTGTTTCAGGCGAGTTCTTTGTGGCTCTTCCCGGAAGGTTCAACGTTTACAATGCGCTCTGCGCAATTGCTATGGCTTATTGCGCGGGAATCGACGAGGCTTCCATGAGGGAGGTGCTTTCTTCGATCAGCGTGCCGGGACGCATGCAGCCCGTTGAAAACACGCTGGGACTCAACGTCCTCGTTGACTACGCTCATAATGCAGAAGCGCTCAAGAGCGCGATAGAAACGCTTAAGGAATACACGGAAGGCCGCGTCATCACGCTCTTCGGCTGTGGCGGCGACAGGCCCAAGATCAGGAGGTACGAGATGGGTGAAGTCTCAGGCCTCCTGTCCGACTATACGGTCATCACTTCAGACAACCCCAGGACTGAAAAGCCTGAGGCGATCATTGAGGACATCCTCAAGGGGATAAATAAGACGACCGGCAAATACGAGGTTGAGCCCGACAGAACGACGGCGATCAAGCTTGCCATATCCATGGCAAAGCCCGGCGACACGGTTCTGATAGCGGGAAAGGGACATGAAGACTATCAGGAGATAAACGGCGTGAAACATCATTTTGATGACGCCGAGAAGGCGGCGGAAGCAGTCAGGGAACTCGGAGGTGCAGTTTAAGATGATGTTTACACTCGAAGAGATCAAAAGGGAGATCGGCGGCAAGGCCGTCTACAAGACCAAGGAAACCGTCTTTGCGGCTTTCGTAAACGTCACCGGAGTATCTACCGATACAAGGACGATAAAGGAAGGCAACATATTTTTTGCCCTAAGGGGAGAGCGCTTCAACGGCAACGAATATTCACAGACGGCGGTTGACAACGGCGCCTGCGCGGTCGTGGTCGACAATGCCGAATACGTTCCCGACGGTGCGATCGGCATCGTCGTAAGCGATACCACGGATGCTTTGGAAAAGCTTGCCGCATACTACAGGTTCAAGCTTGGCGCCAAGGTCATAGCCGTTACGGGATCCGTAGGAAAGACCACGACGAGGACGATAATCGCGGACGTCCTTAGAACCGGCTTCCGCGTCCATTTGCCTGAGGCAAACAACAATAACGAGATAGGCATGAGCAAGACGATCCTCTCGGCTCCTGAAGATACCCAGATCGTTGTCGTTGAGATGGGCATGAGGGGTCTTGGCGAGATCAAGACTCTCACCGATATAGCAAAGCCCGACATCGCCGTCATTACCAACGTCGGCAGCTCCCACATAGGAAGGCTCGGCAGCCGTGAGAACGTCCTGAAGGCCAAGATGGAGATCGTTGACGGCCTTACGGATGGCGGCATTCTTATCGTAAACGGAGACGATCCGAGACTGTTTGAACATGCGAGAAAGATACTGCCGATCAACAACCTCATCGCAGCGGCGACTACCGGAGAGAAGCCTGTAGATCTTTGCCCCGAATGCATCAATTCCTACGACGTCAAGCAGACGGATGAAGGAACCGAATTCAACGTCCGCATCACAAGGCTCGGCCAGGCGATCGATCTGGGCGGCCCGTTCTCGATCAGGATGTTCGGTGCCGCAGGGATCAGGAACGTGCTCTTCGCACTCTTGTGCGCGCATATCTGCGGACTCGCGGGAACGGAAGAATCCTTAAGCCGCATAAAGGAAGTCATCACTTCCGGAGAAGCGCTGGACGGACGCGGCGCCGTTACCCTGACAAAGAAATACATGATCGTCAACGATGCGTACAACGCTTCTCCTGAGTCCATGGAGAATGCGTTCCTCAATTTCCAGATGAGGTCAAAGGGCAGGAGGAAGGTCCTTGCTTTGGGCGGCATGCTCGAACTGGGCGATTTTGCCGCGGAGCTTCACGAGCAGACCGGCAGGGAATGCGCAAAATACGGATTTGACAAGGTCTTCGTTACCGGTGAAAACGCTGATGACTTTATCAGGGGAGTGCAGTCGGTCAATGCGGACATGGACGTCACAAGGTGCCGTGACGGCAAGGAAGTGGCGTCGAGCCTGTCTGAGTATCTTCAGGTCGGAGACGCGGTGCTGTTCAAGGCATCGCATTCATTCGAGTTCGAGAAGCTTGCTGAAGAATTCATTAAGAAAGGCGACGAGTGACGGATGGCACAGGTTAAGCATAACAACAGTGACATCGGAGACATCGAGAAGCTGATAGATCCCGCCACTGGCGAAGCGGCGATCCCTGAGAGCGCGGTCATCCACACCGACTACAACCTCAAGGCCCTGAACATCCCGATGCTGCTCATGCTCATCGTAATGATCGTTTTCGGACTGGTCATTCTCTATTCGGTATCAGGACCTGACGCATACGGCCTTTTCCATGATTCCGCATATTTCCTTAAGAGACAGATAATCCAGACTCTTCTCGGACTTGCGGCGTGCATCGCGATCGCTTTCTGGCCGATCGGCTTCTTTGCAAAGAAACCCATCATGATCGGCGCGTTTCTCGTCAGTCTCGGCCTTGCAATCTGGACGCTCGCCGCGGGCGTTGGTTCCGAGCACGGCGCGACGAGATGGGTCAACATCGGATCGATCCAGTTCCAGAGTTCAGAGGTAATCAAGGTAGCCCTCATCATTGCCTTCGCAGGCTACAGGGCCATGGTCGACAAGATGCGCAAGGAAGGAAAGATCCATACTTCCAAGAATCCCAAGATGAGGACCGTCATTTTTGCGTTTGTGGATCTCATCGTCCCCGCAGTCTTCGTCATAATCGTTGACGGCGTCATCATTCTTCAGCCGCACGTTTCGTGCTTCATAATCATCGCCATCGTCATAGTCCTGAGCGCTTTCGCTTCCGAGATACCGTTCAAGTCCTGGCTGGTCGGAGGCGGTCTGATAATTGCCGCTGCCATAGTGCTCGGCGGAATCGCCTTGGCGGTAATGCCTACGGAAACAAGGGAAAAGCTTAACAAGAACTATGCTCACGTTTTCAAGCGACTCGCGATCTTCAACATGGGCGATGAAGACGATGAAACTGAAAGCAATCTTACAAAGGATGATACCAGACAGATCGACAACGCCCACAACGCGCTCGGTTCGGGCGGAATGTGGGGAGTCGGCCTTGGCAATTCCCGTTCAAAATACAATTACGTCGCAGAGGCGCAGAATGACTATATTTTCTCAATCTACGTAGAGGAGACCGGCTTCGTCGGAGGCTTGATACTTATGACGATGTACATGATCATGTTCATCATGTGCGTCAGGGTCATATTGCAGGCGAACGGCGTTTTCAACCGGACGGTCGCGACCGGGTGTACCGCGCTCATCTTTGTGGAAGTCTTGTTGAACATCGCGGTTGAGCTTAAGGTCATTCCTGCCACCGGCGTTACGCTTCCGTTCATGAGCTATGGCGGAACGGCACAGATCATGCTTCTCGTTGCGTACGGTTTCATCCTGTCGGTATCCAAATACGGTAAAAAGCCTCAGGAGAGCAAACCGAGGCGCTTGGCCAAAAAGGCGGTATGACCTTTTATGGAGCACCGTTTCGCGATAATAGGCGGAGGAACCTCCGGGCACATCAATCCGGCACTTGCCATAGCTTCGATATTAAAGGACGGGTACGCCAAGAAGGGCGATACCTGTAAGTTCATCTTTGCGGGAAGAAAGGCTGGCCTTGAAGGCGAGCTAATTCCCGCAGCGGGATATGAATTCATCGACATCGAGGCAAAGCCGTTTCCTTCAAAACCTTCCGTCAAGCTCGTAAGGGCACAGGCGGCCCTTGTCAGGGGCAAAAAACAGTGCGTCGGCATACTCAACACCTTCCAACCCGAATGCGTTGTCAGCACCGGCGGATACGTCAGCGCGCCTCTGATCCTCGCTGCCAAAAAGCTCGACATTCCCGTAATGATCCATGAGGCAAACGCCTTCCCGGGAAGGGCCAACAGAGTCCTTTCAAAAGGCGCGGCACTCGTCATGACCGGCTTCCCTGACCAGGAAGACGTGTTTTCAGGCGCAAAGAAGATCGTCTATACGGGAAACCCCGTAAGGCAGGCCATGTTCGGCAACACTTATGAAGGCGCCAGGGCTAAGCTCGGAATCCCAGAAGGCAAGAAGTTCGTTTTTGCGATGGGCGGTTCCCTTGGTTCCGCGACCATAACGGGATTCATTCTTTCCTGTGCCAAAAGGCCTGAATTCAAGGACGTGAAGTTCGTCCTTTCCTGCGGCAAGCACAACTCGGTCCACATCACCGATGAGGAAAGGAACCTTCCGAACCTCGAGATAATGGATTACATCAACGACACGAATCTTTACCTTGCGGGAAGCGACGTCGCCATTCTCCGCGCGGGAGCGGTAACCTGCGCAGAGATAACCGCAACGGGGGCCTGTGCGATCATGGTGCCTTATCCGCACGCCGCGCACGACCATCAGACATTCAATGCGAAGTCGATCGCCGAAAGGGGCGGCGGCATCGTCGTTACTGACGCGGATTGCGAATCGGGCAAGATCTTAGGGACGCTGAAGGACCTTCTCGAAGACGACGAAAAACGCGCGAGGATGCGCGAGAACGCTTTGAAGCTTGCGATCAAGGATACTGACGAGCGCATTTTCAAGGCGATCACCGGAGCGCTTGGGAAACAAGATTGATACAATAGAATTCTATGGATGACAACGAACTCGACAGACTGTTTGGATATGACGGCGGAAATGAAGATTCCGGCGCGGACGATCCTGAAAACCGGCAGAGCGTTGAACCCAAGGAAGAAAAGGCATTAGAAGGCTTTGAAGTCAGAAAGGCCGGCGAACCCGCAGGCAAAAAGCCCGTAAAAAAGAAGCCTGAAAAGCAACAGCCTGACAAGAAGGAACCTTCAAAGGAAGAACCCAAAGAAAAAGACAAGGAAGAACCGAAGAAGCCTGCTCCTGAAGACAAGGAAGATAAGGCGGAAGACGAAGCCTCCGACGCTCCCGAAAAGGAAGAAGAGGCTTCTGAAGGAAAACCTGAAGGCGGGGAAGAAAAAGAGCCTTCTGAGCCTTCCGATGATTCCGGCGAAAAGGAAGAGGGCGCGGAAGAAAAGGAAGAAGAGTCCGGCAAGCCCTCAGAGGAGAAGGAAAAGAAGCCTAAAAAGAAAAGGAGGCGTTACAGGCTGACCAGAGCCGGCGTCCTTTTCATAATACTTGTAGTACTCCTGATAACGGTCGTAATGCTGTTCCTGTTTCTGCCTGCGTTCAGGGTGAGGTCGGTAACCATCGAGGGCAACGTTGAGCTGACTGACGAGCAGGTATTGGAAGAGGTCGGCCTTCAGTACAACGCGCACCTCATGAGCGGCGTGAGTGGCAACCTCATAGACATCCTGAGCTTCAATTACGGCAAGACCGAAGAGAAGATAAGGAACGAGAACCCTTACATTTCAGACATCACGATAACCATCAGGATCCCTTCGGAGGTCAGGATAACGGTCAAGGAGAGAAGGAAGATCGCATACGTCAGCACGCCTGACGGCTTTATCGCGCTTGACCGCAACGGCATCGTCCTCGAGCTATGCTCGGGCAAGAACACCCAGACGGTAAGCCCCGTGATCTACGGCATCAGCGTCGAGTCCGCAAAGCTGGGCGAGAGGGTGAAGGTCAGGGACGAGAATTCCTACAAGAAGGCGATAATCGTTCTCGGAGCGATCCTCGCGGCGGACAACGCCACGATCGGCGACAAGTTCAACATGTTCGAACACACCAAGGAACTCAGGGTGATCCCCAGCGGATACATGTTCCTGACCATATACACCGAGAGCGGAAAACCCGTACAGTGCAAGCTGAACAAGACGGACAAGATCAACGATTACATGACGAGGCTCCTGTATCTGTTCAATTCCAACGCTTTTGACCAGGTAACGGTCAAGGGTACTCTTGACATGACGAGCGACGAGTTCATCTTCAACCCGTCCAAATGAAAATAATTTGACATTTTCTAAAAAGTTTACAATTTAGTGTTAAAATGAACTGAGAATCTTACAATCAGGAGTCTAATAATCTGCCTGTATTGCCAAAAAATACTGTTTAGATTAGAATTCAGAGTGATATATTATTGATGTAATAGGCATTTAATTTATTTATATCGGAAAAACAGATTTACGGAGGAAATTAGGATGTCTGAGAGCAAGCACAGCTATTCAATGGACGAATCGAACGTTGCCAGCATTAAAGTTATCGGCGTTGGCGGAGGCGGAAGCAATGCTGTTAACCGCATGGTCGAGAGCGGCGTCCAGGGCGTTACGTTTATCGCCATCAACACAGACAATCAGGCGCTTGCACGCAACAAGGCAGAGATAAAGATCCAGATCGGCGAGAAGGTCACGAGAGGCCTCGGCTGCGGTGCTGACCCCAGCGTTGGTGAGAAGGCTGCAGAAGAGTCCCGCGACGAGATCGCTGAGGCTATCAGCAATACGGACATGCTCTTCATCACGGCAGGCATGGGCGGCGGTACCGGTACAGGTGCAGCTCCCGTCGTAGCTCAGATCGCTAGAGACCTCGGAATCCTTACAGTCGCAGTTGTCACCACACCGTTTACGTTCGAAGGCGGAAAGAGGGCTGCAAACGCTGAGCGCGGCATCCGTGAGCTCCAGAAATCCGTAGATTCCCTCATCGTTGTTTCCAACGACAAGCTCCTTGACGTAGTAGATGAGAGCACTTCCTTCGAGGAAGCCTTCAATATGGCAGACCAGGTTCTCAAGTTCGGTGTCGCAGGCATCTCCGACCTCGTTGCAATCCCCGGACTCATCAACCTCGACCTTGCAGACGTTACCCGCGTCATGAAGGATGCAGGCATTTGCCACATGGGTATCGGCCGCGCTTCCGGCGAGGACCGTGCACAGGTCGCTATCAAGCAGGCCATCAACTCACCTCTGCTTGATACAAACATCGAAGGCGCTACAGGCGTAATCCTCAACTTCACCGGCGGACGCGGAATGAGACTCTCCGAGATCGACGCCGCTTCCTCCATCGTTCGTAACGAAGCTTCTCCTGAAGCAGAGATCATCGTTGGTGCAGTCGTTGACGATTCACTCGAGGATGAGCTCATGATCACCGTCATCGCTTCAGGTTTCGACAATACGATAAATGCAAGCGCAGGCCACAGGGCAAGCACTTCCGTTCTCTCCAGAGAGAATCCCACGATCATCTCTTCAAGGGCGGCTACAAGCTCTTCAAGAATGGATTACTCGTCCAGACAGCAGGCTCAGCAGCCCGCTCCCGCACCCGAGCCTCCCGTTCAGCGTTCCGCTCCGGGATTCAGATTCGGTGACGAGTCCGTTGCTCCTCAGGCAGCTCCCGTACAGCAGCCTCAGCCCGCTCCCGCTCAGCAGATCCCGATGCAGCAGCCGGCTCCCGTACAGCAGATCCCGATGCAGCAGCCTCAGCAGCCCGTTGCACCCGCACCTGCTCCTGCACAGCAGCCTCAGCAGGCTCCCGTACAGATGGGCGGCAGGCCTCAGGCAAACGTAGCTCCCCAGCCGGAAGCAAAGCCTGCTCAGAAGTCCGCTAAGCCTTGGTTCATGTTCGGTAAAGACGGTCAGTAAGAATAAATGATCTGCATAAAATGCGGCAAGAATAACGACAAGGTTCTGGATTCCAGGCCTACTGAAGACGGTTATTCCATCAGACGCCGCCGTGAGTGCATAGAATGCGGTTACAGGTTTTCGACCGTTGAGAGGATTGAGGACCTGTCTCCCACAGTTATCAAGAAGAACGGGACGAGAGAAGCGTTCATGCCCGAGAAGATCATGGCCAGCCTGAACATTGCATGCTCCAAGCGAGGAGTGTCGCCTCAGGACAAAGAGAAGATCGTTGCCGAGATATCCGACAAGGTCAACAACACTTACAACCGTGAGATAACGAGTTCAGAGATCGGTGAGTTCATTATGAACCGTCTGAGAAATATGGATAAGGTTGCATACGTGCGATTCGCATCCGTTTACAAGGACTTTACCGATCCGCAGTCATTCGCTGACGAGGTCAGCAGGATTTCCGACGAGAACGCGGGAATCTCGGAACGCAGATAAGCCGGAGTTTAAAACCTTTGGCAGGGAATAAACAAAAAGTTGTTTGAGGGGTGATTGAATGGCAATTAACAAAGTCTTGCTCGTAGATGACGATCCGGGAATTATCGAAGTTCTCAAACTCTATTTCGAGAAGGAAGGCTACCAGGTTTCCACCTGCATGCAGGGAGACAGGGCTATCAGTGTTTTCACGCAGTTCAAGCCTGACATCGTCCTCCTTGACCTGATGCTCCCCGGCATGGACGGAAACGACATCTGCCGTGAGATCAGAAAGACTTCCGACACCCCCATCATAATGCTTACCGCACGTACCGACACTCTCGACAAGATCATTGGTCTTGAGCTCGGTGCCGATGACTACATTCCGAAGCCGTTCGAGCCTAAGGAAGTCCTTGCGAGAGTCAAGGCTGTCTTAAGACGTACGGAGAAGAGGGACAATTCCTCATCTTCCGAATCGGAAGGCAGCAAGGCTGAAGACATCATCACTTATCCCGGCTTCTCGGTTGACAAGGTTCGTTACGTTGTTACCGTTGACGGCAATGAGATCTATATGCCGCCGAAGGAACTCGAACTCCTTTTCTTCCTTGCATCCAATCCCAACCGCGTTTTCACCCGTGAGCAGCTCCTTGAGAACGTTTGGGGTTACGACTTCTACGGAGAATCCCGTACGGTCGACGTCCACATCAAGAGGATCAGAGAGAAGATCGAGAATCCCGACAGGGAACAGAACTGGTGCATCAAGACGGTCTGGAGCAAGGGTTACAAGTTCGAGACGAGGTAACCCATGGCTCCCAAGTCTGACGGCGGCAGGAAGATCTCGGCGAATTTTGCCGTTTTCATAATTACGTTTCTTGTCTTTACCACGCTCGTGGTGTTTGCCGTCCTGCTTTTCCTCTCATATGAGAACATGTACAACAGCCTTGTCATCAAGGTTATTTCAGGCACGGATTCAGTTGCCGACAATCTGTCCTCTGACATCTCATCTCTCACTTCAATGCAGCCGGGCACGTTCAGGTACACCATGGACAATGACGGCTCGGACAATTTCAAGAATTCAAGATTAGTGGACCGCTTTGTCAATTCGGAGATCTACCGGGACAGCGGTTCCATTTATTTTGTCGACGTTGAAGGCCGCATCTACAGCCGCAATTCAAGGGAATTCGAATCGGCCGACAGCCTTCCCGTTGAACAGGGAGCGGGCAGGACCACTTATCTGTCCGATCCGGCCGTGCTGAATCTCATCAAGGAAGCTGACAAGGGCGGCGCCAAGGGCGAC
>JAFZVF010000046.1 GCA_017617935.1 Clostridiales bacterium
CTGTTCAGATAACCATTTGCCATGGTGAGCTCATAGAAATCTGTGAGCATGCTCATGTTGGTTCTGTCATTCCACATACCGTAATCCATACGATTCCACCTCCGAAAGACTTATTGTCTTATTATGATTTTGCAATCTCTTTAATAGTTGTTGTAAGACCTGCAATGCCCTGAAGATCTGAAGGGATGATGATCTTTGTGGATGCGCCCTGTCCGACCTTCTCCAATGCCTCGAGGCCCTTGATGGCGATGAGTCCGTCGTCTGCGCCTACGTCCTTTACCATCTGAAGACCCTTAGCGGTAGCTTCCTGGACTGCGAGGATGGCCTGAGCCTGACCTTCAGCTTCCCTGATGGCAGCCTGCTTCTTAGCCTCAGCTCTGAGGATCGCGGCTTCCTTTTCACCTTCCGCTACTCTGATAGCGGATTCCTTTTCACCTTCTGCGATAAGGATCTTTTCTCTCTTCTCACGCTCAGCCTTCATCTGCTTCTCCATCGCCGCCTGGATCTCCTTAGGCGGGATGATGTTCTTGAGCTCAACGCGGTTGACCTTGATTCCCCAGGGATCCGTTGCTTCGTCGAGGATCTCTCTCATCCTTGTGTTTATGATGTCTCTTGAAGTAAGGGTCTGGTCGAGCTCCAAGTCACCGATGATGTTACGGAGCGTTGTAGCCGAGAGGTTCTCGATGGCTACGATGGGACGCTCGATTCCGTATGTGTAGAGCTTAGGGTCTACGATCTGATAGAAAAGGACCGTGTCGATCTGCATAGTAACGTTATCCTTCGTGATAACGGCCTGGGGAGCAAAGTCAGCTACCTTCTCCTTGAGGGAGATCTTCTTGGCTACGCGGTCGATGAAAGGGACCTTGAGGTGAAGACCCGTATCCCACGTGGTCCTGTATGTTCCCAGACGCTCAATGATGAACGTCGTAGCCTGGGGAACGATCTTGATGTTTGCAAGAATGAGAATGATGAACAGGACTGCGACTATAACTCCGATGAATGCGCCGCCTGTTGATACTGCTGCGAATACTTTTTCCATATAAACCTCCGATTGCTTAAACGGGATCGACGATGAGCTTGACGCCCTCGATCGCCCTGATCTTAACTTTAGTGCCTTCTTTGATAGCCTCTTCTGATTTGGCGCTCCAAACCTGTCCTTCGACCTTGACCTGGCCCTTTCCTTCAACGGGATTGACGGGTACTATTACCACGCCCTCCATTCCGATGAGCCTGTCGGCGTTGGTCCTCTGGATGTTTGCCCTGCGGAGCGATTCAAGCTTAGGCCTGATCCAGATCATACAGATTACGAAGGTAACGACAGACACTGCTGCCATTACGATGATCTGCAGGTTATGGGGTGCCCCGCACAGGTCCATGATCATGGCCACGAGCGCGCCCGCCGCGAACCATACGGTTGCGAGAGCGGTTGTGGCGGCTTCAATGATGAGCATTACGACGAATACTATCAGCCAGATGATCCACCATGACATAAATCTAATCCTCCCTTCAAAAATTTGCGCAGGTATTCCACGCCCACGCTAAAGATAATTATATCACCTTAAAAATCTTTTTAGGGAAAAATCGGTCACGCCCGGGCGGACGGCTCGTCAAAATAGACTTCTTCCAAAGTCAGGCCCTTTGCGGAAAGCGTCTTGCCCGCAAGGCTCCTGTCGCCCTTTTCGATTACTTCGCCTATTCCGTCAGCAGGGATCTTGCCCTGGCCAACGTAAAGCAGCGTTCCCGCGATTATGCGCACCATGTTGTAAAGGAAGGCTTCGCCTGACACTTCGATCTCTATTTGAAGGGGATCTTCTCCGGCCGTCCTGACGGATACTCCGTGCAGCCTTCTGACGTAAGTCTTCTGGCTTCCGCCCGCAGCGCAGAACGCCCTGAAGTCATGCTCACCTGCAAAGGCTTTCGCAGCCTCCTTCATCGCTTCTACATCCGGCATGACAGGACAGTAGTATGCGTATCTGTCAAGGAACGGATCCCTTGTAGGAGAAACGTAGATCCTGTAGATGTACCTTTTACCGTTGATGGAAAAGCGCGCGGAAAAATCGTCTTTTGCATAGAAGGCGCGCTTTACCGCGACGTCGTCCGGAAGCAATGCGTTCATCGCAAGAGGGAACTTGTCTTCTGGAATGACAAACGGGACGTCGGCATGACTTAAGTGGCACTTTGCGTGCACACCCGCGTCAGTCCTCGAACATCCCGTCAGTCTGATCTTCTCTTTAAACAATTCTGCAAGCGCGCCCTCAAGCACGTCCTGCACGGCCCTGCCGTTCTCCTGTGACTGGAATCCCGCGAAACCGGTTCCGTCAAACTCGGTTATGAAGCAGAGCCTGGGCATTTCCGTTTCAGATTCCGTTCATGCCGTCGTCCACACAGGACTTGCCCATCATGGCTGCACCGACGATTCCTGCGTCGTTGCCCATCTGTGCAAGCTCGATCCTGGTCTTCGGGACTCCGGGTCCAAAATAAGGCCTGCTCATAGTCTTTTCGCGCATGGGAATGAGGAGCGGATCGCCCTCGTTGCATACGCCGCCTCCGACCACGAGAATCTCAGGCATGAAGGCGTTGATGGCATTGGCAAGACCGTCAGCGAGATATGAAGTGTACATGTCTACGACTTCTGCAGCGACCTTGTCGCCCTTCTTCAAAGCGACGAACGCGATCTGCGCATTCCACTCGCCGAATTCCTTGTAGACTTCATTGAGAAGCGAGTCAGGATTTGCCTCTGCGGCTTCCCTCGTCATCCTTGCAAGAGCGGTAGCTGAAGCGTACTGCTCAAAGCAGCCCTTGCGGCCGCATCCGCACTGAACGCCGCCTGAAACGAGGACGGTGTGTCCGAACTCTGAACCAGCCTGATTGAATCCTGAATAGATCCTGCCTCTTACGATGACGCCCGCGCCAACGCCCGTACCGAGGGTTATCGTTACGGATTCCTTGGTGCCCTTGGCCGCGCCCGCAACAGCCTCAGCCATTGCCGCGCAGTTAGCGTCGTTGTCGATATAGACCGGAAGGTCGATGACCTCCCTGATGAGTTTTCTCATGGGTGCCTTGTTGAACGGGAGGTTGCTCGAATATACAAGGAGACCTTCCTCGTTATCGGGAGTTCCGGGTGAACCGATGCCGATGGCTTCGATGTCCTTGACCTCAAGTCCCGCGTCCTTTATCGCATCTGCTGCGAGAGTTCCCATATCGTGGATGATGTCCTCCATCGCACGATCCGCATTAGTCTTAATGGAAAGCTTATTGAGAAGCTTGCCGTCGCCGTCAACGACACCCGCTTTGATGTTGGTGCCGCCGAGGTCGATCCCGACGTAGTATGACATGGCTGATAACCGCCCTTCCTTTGTTTTCAACACTTGAATTCTATCACAGGGGCCCTTTTATCTCAAAGTCAAATCCATGACAACAAGGCCCGTGGCGCATGCGAACAGGAACCATCCGACGAGCAGGTCGTTGCCGGTCAGCTTTAAAGGATTGAGCTTCGTTCTGCCGTCGCCTCCACGGTAGCATCTGGCGTCCATTGCAACCGCAAGTTCCTCCGCCCTTCTGAAGCTTGATACGAAAAGCGGGATGAGGACCGTTATGTAACCCTTCACCCTGTTGAGGAACGAGCCGGTATCGTAGTCCGCTCCTCTGGAGACCTGAGCCTTCATTATCTTGTCCGTCTCCTCGATCAGAGTGGGAATAAACCTCAATGCGATGGACATCATCATGGCCATCTCGTGGACGGGCACCTTGATTATCCTCAAAGGCGCGAAAAGGCTCTCCAAAGCATCCGATATCTTGAGAGGAGTCGTCGTCAGCGTGAGCATTATGCTGGTCGAAAGGATGAGGAAAACAAGCCTTACCGCCATAAGGACGGCCCTGCTGACGCCGTAATCGGTAACCGTGATGAACTTCCATTGTAGGAGCACATTCCCCTGTTTGATGGTCAACAGGTTCAAAATCAGGATGAACAGAGACAACGGGATAACGGGTCTTACCGTCTGCCATATTACGGACGGCCTGACCTTTGCCATGAAGATCTGAATGAGTATCACGCCCGCCAAAGCTCCGATTGCCGCCGGTGTTTTGACAATGAATATGACCACCAGGTAGACGACGTATAGAAGCGTCTTTATCCTTGGATCCGTTCTGTGGAGGATCGAGTCCGCCTTGTAATACCTGCCGAGGCTTATGTCACTTAACATCTTTCAGCCTCGCTTTCAGTACCGCCCTGTAAACCCGGCGGGCCTCTTCTTCAGGATCGAACTTCGGACTTTCAAATTCAACCTGCGGCATGGTCTTTCTTATGTCAGCTTTGAGAAGATCCGAAAACTTGGTTATCTTCGGCTGGTCAATGCCGATGACGGCCGTCTTCTCCTTGTCGCCGAAAAGCGCTTCGGGAGTCTCGGTCACCTTGATCTCGCCGTCCCTGATACAGCAGATCCTGTCGCAGTACGCGGCGGCCTCATCCATGTTGTGTGAGACTATGATGATGGTGGTTCCCGCTTCCCTCAGCGAATTGATGAGCGCGAACATTTCTTCACGGCCAGCGGGATCAAGACCGCTCGCGGGTTCGTCTAAGACAAGTATCTTCGGCCTCATTGCCAGGACGCCTGCGATCGCCGCGCGCCTTTTCTGGCCGCCTGAAAGCTCAAACGGGTTTCTTCTTAAAACGTCCTTTTCAAGGCCTACGGCTTTGGCCGCCTTAACCGCCCTGCCCTTCTGTTCGTCCGCGGAGAGCTTCATTTTCCTTAAGCCGTAGCAGATGTCCTTGTAGACGGTCTCTTCAAAAAGCTGGTATTCGGGATACTGGAATACGAGTCCAACGGTCTGCCTTATCCTCTGAACGTCCTTTTTCTGAGTGCAGCGGAGGGTCACTCCATCTTCGGGATAAATCTCGATCTCGCCTGAAGAAGGCTTCAGGATGGAATTCAAATGTGATATCAGCGTGGTCTTGCCGCAGCCGGATTCTCCGACTATTCCGAGGATCTCGCCTTCATATACGTCGAGGTTTACGTTCTTTATCGCGAAAGTCCGCCCGCCGTCGTAAGAGCTGAACAGGTCTTTGACGGACATGATCTTGCGCCTTTCGGATATTGTTCCATTGTCAGGACCGGTCTCGGGAAGATCAGGATCTTCTTTAAGGGACGGATCACTAAGGATCTTTACCAGTCTTTCCCTGAGCCTTGCCTCGCCTGTAAGGTCTTCTTCCGTCAAGGTCCTTCCGGCAAGCCTTGCCAGCTCATAGGCGAACCTTATTGCGACCGGCCTTCTTAATCCGTACTTCTCAAGCTCAACGTCTGCAAATATCTTGGGAGGCGTGCCTTCCGCGGCTTTTTTGCCCTTGGACAGGATTATTATCCTTCCGCAGCGCATGGCTTCAGACATGTCGTGGGTGATTGTAATGAGGGTGAGACCCTTCTTCCTGCGCATGTCCTCGGCTACCGCGAGGAATTCGTCTCGGCTCCTCGGGTCGAGCATGGCCGTGGCTTCGTCAAGAATGAGGACTTCGGGCCTCATTGCAAGCGCGCCCGCGATCGCGAGCTTCTGCTTTTGTCCGCCGGAAAGCCCTGAGGCCTCGCGGAGCCTGAGTTCATAGATGCCGACGTCCTTCATCGCCTGATCGACCCTTTCCCTTAATTCGGGAAGCTTGATCCCCAGGTTCTCAGGTCCGAACGCGACGTCTTCTTCAACTATGGTTCCTACGATCTGGTTGTCTGGATTCTGGAACACGCATGCGCTCTTTTCCCTTATCTGCCAGAACAATGAATCGTCCGCGGTGTCTTTTCCGAAAACGACGATCCTTCCTGAATCAGGGACCTCGATTATGTCGATGAGCTTTGCGAGCGTTGATTTGCCTGAACCGTTTGCTCCGAGAATCGCCGTGTATGAGCCCCTTTCTATCTCAAGGCTCAGGTTCTCCAAGGCAGGTTCGGCGGGTGCGGAAACGTCGGCTCCTTCAGAGCCGTATGTGAAAGTCACGTCCTGTACGGAAATCGTCTCCACGCCTTATTCAACCTTTCGAAAAGCTTTGGTTAAGCAATATTACAAAAAAATCGGGGGAGGTTAAAGAGCCTCCCCCGGATTGATTTTTCAATTAGCGGTATCCCGGCTTTGTGTAAATTACACGAACTCGAGGATAGCCATTTCGGATCCGTCACCACGTCTCTGACCGATGCGGATGATCTTTGTGTAACCGCCAGATCTTCCGGCATACTTGGGAGCAATGTCATCGAAGAGCTTGTTGACGGGATTGATGATGTTGCCCTCGCTGTCATGGCTCTTGTAAAGCCACTTGATCATCTGCTTGCGGGCTGCAAGGCGTGAAGGGCTGTCAACCTGAACGGTCTTTGTCTTAACTTCACGGTCAACAACTTCGTACTTCTTGCCGGACTTGGAAGTCTTGGTCTTGAGGACCTTCTTTCCCTTACCGTCGAGCTTTGCGGCAGAAACCGTGATCTCTTTTGTCGTGTAGTTGTCCTTCTCTTTTACTGCGGATGCAATGAGACCTTCAACGATTGCGCTTACTTCCTTTGCACGAGCAACGGTCGTCTCAAGTCTGCCGTTTATTACCAAATTAGTAACCTGATTCTTCAGCATAGCAGCGCGCTGATCTGAAGGACGGCTGATTTTCCTGTTAGGCATCTTATTTTCCTCCTAAGATGTAAGTTATTCTTCCTGGTCCTTGAGGTGAAGACCCATTCCCTCGAGCTTCTCGATGATCTCTTCAAGAGACTTCTTGCCGAGGTTTCTTACCTTGATCATCTCATCCATCGTACGTGCTACGAGATCGCCGACCGTGTTGATCTGAGCTCTCTTGAGGCAGTTGTAAGTACGAACTGAGAAATCGAGATCCTCAATAACGCCCGAAAGCTTGCTGTTGTGCTCGCCGGACTCTTCAATGCTCTTGAAGCTCAGTGCGGAATCAGTATCTGCGAGAGCCGTAAAGAACTTGAGGTGGTCGATGAGGCAGTTTGCTGCTGAAGACAGAGCCTCGTCAACCTCGATCGTTCCATCCGTCCAGACTTCGAGCGTAAGGCTGTCATAGTCAGTCCTTGCGCCTACACGGGTATTCTCTACCTTGTAGTTAGCCTTCTTGACGGGCGTGAAGATCGAATCGATCGGAATGAGTTCGATGACCTGCTTGCTGGGCTTGTTCTGTTCAGCGGTGTTGTAGCCGCGTCCCTTGCTAAGCGTGAACTCCATGAATACGTCAGCGGCACCGTTGAGGTGAGCGATGACGTGATCGGGATTCATAATCTGGACGTCAGGTCCGTGTACGATGTCGCCTGCAGTGAGTGCGCCGGTTCTGCCCTTTGCAACGCTGATGCTGACGATGTTTGACTCGTTGTGAAGCTTGGCGCGGATACCCTTGATGTTAAGGATGATCTCGGTCATGTCTTCGATTATTCCCGGAACAGTGGAGAACTCATGCTTAATCTTATCGATTTTTATAGATGTAACTGCCGCACCGGAAAGCGATGAGAGAAGAACTCTGCGAAGCGAATTTCCGAGGGTTGTACCGAAACCGCGCTCGAGCGGGGCAATGGTATATTTGCCGTATGACTTGTCGTCGTTGGACTCAACGCACTTGATTGTCGGCTGGCTGATTTCCATCATATTTAATCCTCCTGATAGTATTTTGGGCCTGATCCTTCGGTTATATCCTAAGTATTACTTGGAATACAACTCGACGATCTGAACTTCGTTAACAGGTACGTCGATCTGGTCTCTTGAAGGCAGCTTGATGATCTTGCCTGCAAGCTTCTCCAGATCACTCTCGACCCACTCAGGAGAACGTCTTGAGCTGGTAACCTCAACGATATCCTTGAAACGCTGGGATCCTCTTGCCTTTTCCTTGATCTCGATCTGATCTCCGACCTTTACGCCGAAAGAAGGAATGTTGACGGTCTTGCCGTTAACCTTGACTTCCCTGTGGCTTACGATCTGTCTTGCTTCGTCTCTTGTACGAGCAAAACCCATTCTGAACAGAACGTTGTCAAGTCTTGTCTCGAGAAGGATCATGAGGTTTTCACCGGTTGTGCCGTAGTGAAGCTTCTGTGCCTTCTCATAGTAGTTTCTGAAAGGCTTCTCAAGGACTCCGTAGATGAACTTAGCCTTCTGCTTTTCCTTGAGCTGCATGCCGTACTCGCTCATCTTGCGGACGACCTTAGCCTTCTTCTTTGATTGCTTATTAAGTCCC
>JAFZVF010000047.1 GCA_017617935.1 Clostridiales bacterium
GCTCGGTGTTGCCAACATCATCACTTTCGACGCTCACGACGAGCGTGTTGCTAATGCCATCCCTCTCGCAGGCTTTGAGAGCCTCCCTACCGCATACCAGATCATCAAGGAAATGTACCGTCAGATCCCTGACCTGAGCTTCTCCAACGGCAAGTTCATGATCATCTCCCCTGATGAAGGCGGTATCTCCAGAGCTATGTACTATGCTTCCATCCTTGGAGTCCCTCTCGGAACGTTCTACAAGAGAAGAGACTACACGACCGTCGTAAACGGCCGTAACCCGATCGTAGCTCACGAGTTCCTCGGTGAATCCGTTGAAGGCTGCGACATCCTCATCATCGACGATATGATCTCCTCCGGCGATTCCATCTTGGACATCGCACGCGAAATGAAGCAGAGAGGCGCCAACAGAGTCCTCTGCGCCGTTACTTTCGGTCTCTTCACCGAAGGCATCGACAAGTTCAACCAGGCTTACGAGGACGGCATCATCACGAAGGTCTTCGCAACGAACCTCATCTACAGGCGTCCTGAGCTTCTCCAGGCTCCCTGGTTTGCAGACGTCAACCTCTGCAAGTTCGTTGCCCTCCTCATCGACGCGATCAACCACGACGCTTCACTGTCCAACCTCGTCAATCCTACCGAGAAGATCAAGAAGCTCCTCAAGGCAAAGGAAAACATCGGTTAAGACATGGCGGCGGGCAATTCGAGAAAGTCTTCATCTTCAAGACAGTCTTCTACGAGAAGGCCGTCTTCGAGCGGCAGAAAGCCTGCAAACGGACGCCAAGCCACCAGGTCCGGCCGTTCCGCCCCTCAGGTTCAGCAGCAGCCCGGCATCTTGGAAAGGGTCGTATCAAGTCCCATCATGGGCCGTCTTGCCGCTCCCCTCATCGTCATTGCGGGCATCCTTGTGCTCGTAGGCATCGATCTGCTCATCTCATGGAACGATTTTTCCAGATTCTTCAAGATACTCGGCATCGAGCTTCTCGTTGCCGTAATAGTCTGGATACTCAAGCTGGTATTTGCCAAGTCAAAGTCTTCCGAAGATCAAGCCGAGGTATAACGCCTTGCCTCTTGACGGAATAACCTGCCAGCTGCTCGCAAACGACCTGAATGAAAAGCTTTCCGGTTCCAGGATCGACAAGATCTTCATGCCGGACAGGCATTCCGTGATCCTTCACATAAGAACGCAGCAGGGAGTCAGAAAGCTCCTTATCTGCGCCGATCCGAGCCTTCCAAGAATTATGCTTGCAGAGGAGGCAAAGGAGAATCCGGCCCTCCCTCCTTCTTTTTGCATGCTTCTTCGAAAATACCTCGCGGGTTCCAGAATTGCTTCAGTAACGGATCCCGGCTACGAGCGCGTCATTGAAATCAACTGCACCAACACTGACGAACTGCGTGACGTTAAGGACTACAGGCTCATAGTCGAGCTGATGGGCCGCTTTTCCAACATAATCCTCGTAAACGGCAGCGGAAAGATCCTTGATTCTTCCGTTCACGTCGACTTTGACGTCTCAAGGCTCAGAGAAGTCATGCCTGCAAGGGTTTACAGCTATCCACCCGCACAGAACAAGATAACCGTCGAAGACGCTCTTAAAATGGTCCGTTCGGGAGAACTGCCCGTCATCGACGAAGAGCGCTCACGCCCCGTCGGCAAGGCCCTTATAAACTCAATAAAGGGCCTGTCCCCCATTCTTTCAAGACAGCTCTGCCTCCAGTCCGACGTCGATGAAAGGCAGACCATCCAGCTGCTTAACGAAGAAGAGAAAACAAGGCTCAAATCCAGGCTGGAAAGCTTTTTCAATGAAGTGATCGAAGGCACTTACAGGCCCCGAGTGTATTTTGACGAATGCGGAGAGCCTGCTGAATACGCTCCGATGGAGCTTTCAGGTTATTCAAGCTCAAAGGAAACGGATTCGATCTCTGACGCCATCAGCATCTACTATGCCGCGAGGGAATCCGAAATGGATCTCGATTCGGGCAAGCACAGGTTAAGGCAGATAATCGACAGCGCCCTTTCCAAGGTCATCAAGAAAAAGGAAGTCCATGAAGCCGACAGCGCTGAAGGCGCCAAGGCTGACAAATACAAGCACTGCGGCGACGTGATACTCACCTACAAGTATCTTATTAAGCCTCAGGCCACCGTTCTCAACACCGAGGACTACACGACGGATCCCCCGTCGGTCATCTCCATCGAGCTAGATCCTTCCCTTGACGCTTCAGGCAACGCACAGGAATACTACAGAAGGTTCCGCAAGGCAAAGCGCAAGGCTGAAATGTCCGAGGAATACATCAAAGAGGACGATCTCGCCATCGAATACTTGAGGTCGGTCAAGACCGCCATCGAGGCCGCAACGACACAGGAAGACCTGGATGCGATCAACGAAGAGATAAAGGCTGAAGTAAACGGTTCACATGCCGCAAGGTCTGCTGACAAATCCCATAACGCAGGTGATCCGAACAAGATGGTTGGCATCGCCAAGTCAGGCAAAGCATCTTCCCGTGCACTCCGCGAAGCAGCAAAGCGCGCCAACGCCAAGAAGAACAACAAACAGGGCAAAAACACGGAGAAGGCCCTTCCCTTCCGACGTTACAAGTCCGCTGACGGACATGAGATCATATGCGGCAGGAGCAACATACAAAACGAAAAGCTCACCTTCACCGTTGCTTCAAGAAAGACCGACTGGTGGTTCCACGTAAAAGGACTTCCGGGCACGCACGTCATATTAAGGCCTTTCGACAACGAGGACATGCCTTCTGATTCTTCCATACTTGAAGCCGCTTCCCTCGCAGCGTTCTTCTCAAAGAGCATAATCCTTGAAGAACACAATGCCGCGGAAGGCTCAAGAGCGGGAAAGCTCAAGGCCGAAGTCGACTACTGCCCCGTATCCCACGTAAAGAAAATACCGGGAGCTAAGCCCGGCATGGTCATTTACGAGAATTACTATTCAGTTCTTGTTGATTCGGAAGAGCCGAAAGAGCGCTTGTCTTAAGCTTCAAAGCTCTTGATTATCTTGTCCTTGAACTCGGATTCATCCAAAGAGAAGCAGCAACCACAGTATTTCTGCCTGTAAAGCCCTATTTCCTTGGCAAGCCTCTGACCGAAATAGAATCCCGGCCTGAAGTCCAGATAGTAGAACTTGACGCCGTAATATGAAGCCTTATCGCGCGATATTTCTGATATCCTGTCATGCTGCTGGTAAGGGCTTACGAGAAGCGTCGTGCAGAAGGAATCGTATCCGTGATCGGCACAGTACCTGGCGGTCTCTTCCATGCGCCTGTCGTAGCACATCTCACAGCGGGAGCCGTACTTCTCCAGGTATTCCTTGGCCCTCCAATATTCTTCCTCGCAGGCTTCGCCTTCCCTAATCAGCTTTAACCCATAGGAATCACAAGCCTTCTGAAGGTTCTCGCGGCGCCTCTCCCATTCAAACTGCGGATGTATGTTGGGATTGAACCAGAAACAGTCAGGTTCAATGCCCTGCGAAGTCAAAAGTTTTAACGGATACATCGAGCAAGGGCCGCAGCAGCAATGAAGCAGGAGCCTTCCGCAATCAGAAGGATCCAGAGTTGGGATCTCAAAAGTATCAGGAAAGCCTTCCATCAGGAGTCTTCCCCGTTATCGTTCTGCCAGTCTTCTATGGATATGTTCTGGAACTGGGATCCTGAAGCATTGCCCTGATTGGGCTTGCCGCCTGCGATAAAAGAAGGCGGAGGAGTAAGTCCCAGATGCTTGAAGGCCCTCATGGTCAGCATCCTTCCCCTTGAAGTCTTCTGAATGAAGCCGTTCTGAAGAAGGAAAGGTTCATATACGTCTTCTATGGTGACCTGATCCTCGCCCGTAGTCGCGGCAAGCGTGTCAAGGCCTACGGGACCGCCTGCGAATATGTCGGCGATCGTCATTAGCATCTTGCGGTCAATGTTGTCCAAGCCTATGTCATCGATGTCGAGCTGCTTCAAGCCGAAATCAGACACTTCCTTGTCGATGATGTCCTTTTCCATGTACATCGCGAAATCGCGCATCCTCTTCAACAGCCTGATCGCGATACGCGGGGTTCCTCTGGATCTCGAAGCGATGTTTCTGAGTCCGTCTTCGCTTATGTTGATATTGAGAAGGCCTGCGTCACGCTTAAGGATCTGCATGAGCTCGGGCGTCTCGTAGAGTTCCAGGTGATGGATCATGCCGAACCGGTCCCTCAAAGGAGAGGAGATCATGCCGGCCCTGGTCGTAGCGCCGATCAGCGTGAAATGCGGAAGGTCCAGTCTCATCGACCTTGCGGCAGGACCCTTGCCGATCATGAGGTCGAGCTTGTAATCCTCCATCGCGGGATAAAGGATCTCTTCAACGTTCCTGTTGAGCCTGTGGATCTCATCGATGAAAAGAACTTCATTCTCTTCAAGATTTGTAAGCAAAGCCGCGAGGTCTCCCGTCTTCTCGATCGATGGGCCCGTGGTGATGTGCATGCCAACGCCCATCTCGTTTGCGATTATACCCGCGAGCGTGGTCTTACCAAGTCCCGGAGGGCCATACAAAAGAACATGGTCCAAGGACTCCCCGCGCTTCTTGGCGGCCTCAATGAAGATCTTGAGGTTCTTCTTTATCTTCTCCTGACCGGAATAGTCCTCAAGCTTTAACGGGCGTAGAGACTTTTCATCAACGTCAGAGGGCTGCTTCACCCTTCCTATGATGCGGTCTTCCTCTGCCTCATAACCGTAATTGTCCATCATGAGAACTTACTCCCTGAAGCGATCTTGAGTGCCTTCTTTATAAGGGCCTCCAAAGTGATTCCTTCCTCATATGCCGTAGCAACGGCTTCTGCCGCTTCCTGCTCCCTGTAATCGAGAACCATAAGCGCTCCTATCGCGTCATCAGCGACGGTGCCCATAGCGGATGCTGCCGCCTTGCCAGAAGACGCCGCGGGAATGACGGTTGCGGCCACGCTGCCGCCCTTCGTCTGGCCCTTCAGCTTGTCCCTTAATTCAACGATTATCTTTTCAGCACTCTTCTTGCCCAATCCCTTAACGCTTGAAAGGATGGATACGTTGTTTCCCATTACGGCGAGGGCGATCTGCTCGGGCGTAAGCGCGGAGCAGATGTTGTGCGCGACCTTCGGGCCGATTCCCGAAACCGTGATCAGCTTTAAGAAAATGTCCTTCTGATCGGCGGAAGCAAAGCCGAAAAGCGAGATGTCGTCTTCCCTGACGCTCTGATATACGTAGACCGTGGCTTCATCTCCGTTTGCGCCAAGCGTTGAAGAAATGGCAAACGGACAGTTAATGAGATAACCGATGCCGTTGTTGTCGATAACGAGCTGCGTGTCGTTCCTGGAAACTATCTTTCCCTTTATGTATGCGTACATTGATTCTTCCTCCGGAAGATATTATCTCATATAATCCCAATTCAACCGAATTCGTTGCGCTTGGTGTAGCCGTAGCGTCCGTATTGGTATCCTGAGACGGCCTTTTCAGCGAACATCGTTCCCGTATTTGCAAGGCAAATAGCAAGAGCGAGCGCGTCTGCGGCATCGTCAGGCTTGGGGATCTCTTTAAGGCCAAGGATGGACTTCGTCATAAGCTGGACCTGCTTCTTTTCGGCCACGCCGTATCCCGTTATGGCAAGCTTAACCTGACCGGGAGTAAACTCAAAGACTTCAAGGCCCGCCCTTGCTGCCTCAACGAGGACCGCGCCCCTGGCCTGTGCCGTGCCGATGACGGTCGTGTGGTTCTTGCCCATGAAGAGCTCTTCTATGGACATGTAGTCAGGCTTGAACTGCTCTAGAAGGAACTTGATCTTCTCGCTGATGGTAAGGAGCCTTAACGGGAAATCCGTCTTCGGCTTGGTCTCAATTACGCCGTAATCGATCACGGAGAACTTGTTGCCGCACTTTTCGATTATCCCGTAGCCCGTGATCGCGTATCCCGGGTCGATCCCGATAATTCTGGTGGTCTTCTTCTCCGGCATTGATTACTCCTTGTAAAACATTTGTTCTTATTTTACACCAAAAGGCTTTTTAGGCAATACCGCAATTATGGGATCGCGTTCCTCGGGCGGATTGGGCCCGATCTCAAAGGCGGAGCTTGCAAGATCGTATGCCGCATAAAGGCGCTCGTCTGAAAGCTCGGCCTTCTCGCCCTTGCAAAGAGCACAGAGCAGATCGCCCTTTTTGACCTTGTCGCCCTTCTTGGCACACAGGATTATGCCTGCACCGAAATCTATCTTGTCCGTCTTTTCAAACCTTCCGGCTCCCATCTTGCAGGAAGCGCGTCCAATTAGATTAGCACGTACGTTGGTTACGTATCCGTCTTCGGTCGCGTTGACGTGCATCGTATCGAAAGGATAGTCAATATACTTGGGTGAGCCGTCCTCATCGATTACGCCGCCCTGGGACCTTATCAGCTTTCTGTATTCTTCCAACGCCCTGCCGTCGGTAAGCCTTTTCAGAAGGTCCGCCTTAAGCTCGTTATCGTCAAGATCCATAGCTTTTCCCGCAAGCCTTACGAGCTGGAAGGCAAGAGCGGTAACGACGGTTTCAACGTCCTTTTGTCCCTTGCCGCAAAGAGTGTCATAGACCTCCTGCATCTCCAGGGTGTTTCCTATCCTGTTTCCAACCGGCTGGTCCATGTCGGTTATGACAGCGCGGGTCTTAATGCCGGCTCCCTCACCGATCCTGATCATGGCGGCGGAAAGCTCCCTTGCACGGCTCTCTTCCTTCATGAATGCGCCAAAACCGCAGGTGACGTCCAATACCAACGCCTTTGCTCCTCCCGCTATCTTCTTGCTCATGATGCTTGAAGCGATCAGAGGGATCGAATCGACCGTTCCCGTAACGTCCCTGAGCGAATAAAGTATCTTGTCCGCAGGCGCAAGATCAGGGGTCTGACCCGATATGACCATTCCCGTCTTCTTTATAAGTTCGGGGAATCTGTTTCTCGCGATCTCGCAGTCAAAGCCCTCGATCGATTCAAACTTATCTACCGTTCCGCCCGTGTAACCAAGACCGCGGCCGCTGAGCTTTACGCTCTGGATTCCGTAAGTTGCCAAGAGTGGCAGAAGCAGCGGCGTGATCTTG
Source organism: Clostridiales bacterium (assembly GCA_017617935.1). Classification (GTDB taxonomy): domain Bacteria; phylum Bacillota; class Clostridia; order Saccharofermentanales; family Saccharofermentanaceae; genus Saccharofermentans. The sequence goes on from JAFZVF010000047.1 coordinate 7,068, forward strand.
TCGCCCACGCCGCCCGTGCTGTGCTTGTCTACGGCAATTCCATCGAGATAAGAAAGATCGTTGATCTCACCTGATCTCGCCATCTCAAGCGTCAGCGTCGTCATCTCACGCTCAGACATCCCGTTCAACACGATCGCCATCAAGAGCGGAGATATCTGATAATCAGGTATCGAACCGTCTGTAACGCCTTTAACGAAATAAGCTATCTGCTCATCTGACAGTTCCCTGCCGTATCTTTTTTCAAGGATGATATCCAACATGTTCAAGCTGGCAGCCATAACCATTACCCCGCAATTCATATATATAAATAAGAATACCCCAAACAGGCATCAAAGTGCTAAACTATTGCAGACGAAAGATTAATCCGGAGGACAAAATGGCGGAGACCGGCAAGCCTTTATCAGTAATAATCATCGGATGCGGCCGCGTTGCGGTCAAGCATCTGAAGGCCATCTCAAAGCTTAAGGGACTTACTCTCGCAGCCGTAGTCGACACGAACGCCGATTCGGCTAAGCGCCTCCTTTCTTCCGTAAAGGGATTTGCAGACACTCCCGTATATTCCGACTATAAAGAAGCCATCGACAAGGTAAAGCCTGACGTTACTTCAGTCACGGTTCCTTCAGGCCTTCACTATCAGATCGCTTCCTATGCCATGGAGCACGGCAGCAATCTCCTTCTCGAAAAGCCCATGACGATGTCAGCATTTGAAGCAAGGGACATCTACAACCTTGCTCAGAAGACCGGCAAAAAGATTGCCATGGGACACATATACAGATACTTCCCAATCGTTGGACTGGTCCGTGACGACATCGCCAAGGGCGTTTACGGAAAGGTTACGCACGGAAACATCAACGTCCGCTGGGGCCACGACGAAGCTTACTACGGCAGTGCGGCTTGGCGTGGAACCTGGAAGAGTGACGGCGGCGCTTTGATGAACCAGACCATACACGCGATCGACCTTCTCGTATGGCTCATGGGATCCGAACCCGTGTCCGCTGAAGCAATGATCTCCCAGCGTCTCAGAAACATTGAGGCTGAAGACCTTGGAATGGCCATCTTAAGGCTTGAAAACGGTTCACTCGCATCGATCGAGGGCACGACCGCCACCTTCCCTTCAAAGCACATGGCAGACTTCACCGTCTTCTGCGAAAAGGGCATGATCTCAATGGGCATAGACTCCAACAAGCCGCACATAAAGATCTTCTCTTTGAATGAGAACGGCAAAGTCAAAAAGCTCAACGGCAAATACGTTCGCCGCCAGTTCAAGGAAGGCGGATTGTTCTCATACAAATGCGCTTTAAATCCCCACATGGGAATCTATAACGACCTATACAATGCGATAACCAAGAACAAGCAGCCGATCGCTGACGCTTATGCAGGCTATTCCTCCGTCGACACCATGATGGGCATCTACAAGTCCGCTAAAGAAAACCGCCAAGTTACCTTGCCTCTGACGGAAGACTTCGCTACGACCGACATGACGGGTTATTTCGAGTAAAGCTCAAAAAGGGGACCATCAGGTCCCCTTTCGTTTTAGTTCTTCCCATCACACAAGTCGAGCGCGTCTTCAAGGCTGTCCGCCTTTCCCGCCTCGATCAGCGTCTTGGCCTTGGCCATGTGGGCCGAATTCTTATGATGATTCGGAATTGCAGAATCCATTTTGCTCACTCTGGTCTCCAGAGTCTTAAGTTTGGACTTCATTTCTTCCGTTTCCTTCCTGAGCTTATCTGCACTGTCGCGTCTGGCCCTTGCGAGTTCTGACGCCTCGGCATTCAGGACGTCCCTCTTTCTGCATGAGTGAATGCCGCCGTAAATAAGAAGTCCCACAGGAACGCCGATCAAGAGGAGCACCCATAATCCAGCGGTTTCTTTAGCAACAAAGAGCCTTCCCAAAACAGCCACAACAATATAAGCAAAGAATGCATAGATAAAGAACGGCCAAAAGAACTTGAAAGCGGCATGCTGCGCATACGAACCGTCAACAGGTCTTTTGATTATCGTCTCGTTGTCACTGATCTGCGTTCTGAGCTTCTCCAATGCCTTGTACTCGTGAGTGAGCTTTTCCGCAAGGGCGAGGCTGTCTTCCTTTGACGTCTTGGGCTTGGGTGCGTTGGCAACATTGCCCTCATTCTCGAGCGGCTCAATACCCTTGAGAAGATAATCGGTAGTCGTGCCGAAGATCTCGCTCATGGCAACGATCTTATCGAGATCTGGAATCGCCTGCTCGCTCTCCCACTTGGAAACGGCCTGGCGGGATACGCCGATCGCATCTGCAAGTTCGATCTGTGACATTCCCTTTTGCTTTCTTAAACTCTGAATTCTATCTGCTATGTTCATCATTTCCATCCCTCCTTGGTTAGATGTCAAAATATTGCGACATCCCCCTCAAAAAAGCGACCAACTTCGGCTTGAATTTTGTCAACCCGCGGTTGCCATCACTGATTTTACTGTATTGAAAGCGAAAAAAGCAAATAAAAAACCGTGAACCTTGGTTCACGGTCTTCCTTGGTGCACCTCCAGGGACTCGAACCCTGGGCCCACTGATTAAGAGTCAGTTGCTCTACCATCTGAGCTAGAGGTGCGTTAACGCAACGTGCATTATTGTATCACACCGATTTAATTAGTCAACAGGTATTCTTAAGTTATTTCAACTTTTCCTTTACACACGGCAAAAGATTTAAATCTCGCGACGACTTCCCTGCCCTCAGTCTTGTCGGAACGCAGGATCAGATAGTCCGCATCCTTATAGTCCTTTCCGAAAACGAATCTCCCGTAAGACTTTACCTGAACGTCGGGAACGTTCGGATTTTCGTATTCTGCGGTCGCCAGATAGTATTCGGGATCTTCCTTCGTATAGAACAGCGCAAAGACGTAAGGCTGGTTTACGTCGTTTGAAATGAATATCTTTGCGTCCTTGTCTTCAGCGCAGTACCGTATCGCGTCTCCCAGGCCTTGATAGTATTCACCGCAGTCGTTGATCCCAAGAAGCGTTACATAGGAGATGCCAAAAGCCAAAACGCTGATCATGAAGACGAAGAACGGAAGCCCCCTGAACCTTCCGGCCTTGTAAAAGACAAGGCTGAAGCCCACTGCTGCGAAATATATCAGAGGGATCCAGCACATGTTGAGCCTGTTGACGTTTCCGTCAATGAATCCCGCGCAAAGGAACGAACATATAAGCCATACGGTCATTACCCATTCGAGAGGATGCGACTTCTTGTTCTTAAACGAATCAAAAAGCCCGTAGATCGCGCAAGGAAGCCCGAAGAAATAAAAGATTCCTCCGCCGAACATTCCAAGGGATTTATAGAGCTTGCCATCGGGATCCGACTGCAAGACCACGATGTGAAAAAGTTTTCCGTAGTTCTTGATTATTCCGATGACGCCTTCACCGGAGAACACCGAAGTCGCGTTCTGCCTGGGCTGCGTAAGTTTTGGCAGAGTCATCCCCAATATCTTTACCGACTCGCCGCCCGTCATATTTATGAGATTGCATATCGTTATCGGTGCCGCCAGCAACAGAAAACAAGCAAGAGCAACGAAGAACGGCACGGACAAGACCTTCTTACGAAGCTTTATGACCGCAACGACAAGGAAAACGGGCAATAGGAAAAACGCCGTTCCGTAAGTGTACAAGGCCAATCCGAAAGCGATGGCCGCGGGGATGAACTTCTTTACGTCCTCCTCGGCAAGGGCCGTATAATAGGCTCCGATCATGAGAAAGCACGGCAGAAGATTGGATTCCAAAGCCCATCTTGATATCATTACGTGCCATGGACAGAATACGAGGAAAAGAAGCGAAGTGATAGCAATCTTCTCATCCCTGGTCTTTTTCACGTACAGCCAGAAATAGATCAGGGTGATCGACGAAAAGATCGCATTTGGAAGCCTTAAGGCAACTTCGTTTAAACCGAAAAGCGCAATGAACGGCATTGCAAGATACGCCATAAGCGCATTTTGTCCGCTCCCCCAGGAAACGAACAATACGGGAAAAGACACGCCGTTGCGGTCTATGCCTTTCGTAAGGAGCGCGAACGCGTCATAACCGGAAGACGCCTCATCCTGATTAAGCCCATAAGGCAGGCTCTTAAGCATCAGGAGCCTGATCAGAAAACCGGTAAATATGAGAAATAAGACCAGGTAGTTCTTGTACTTTTGAGAATCCTTCAGTAAACCCGGCTTACTTGTTTCCATCATCAAGGAATTCACTGAAGTCATCGAAAGTCTCTTCAGCGGAAGCAATTGCGGGCTTTACGGGTTCATCGGGTTTCTTAGGCTCGGCAGGCTTAACCTCAGCCGCCTTGATCGTGGCTTCTTCCTTAACGGGTTCAGCCTTAGAAGGCTCTTCCTTGACGGGCTCGGAAACGGGAGCTTCAGGTGCGGCAGGCTCGGCGACGGCATCCTTCATCTCTTCAATTTCAGGTTCAGCGGGAACTTCGTCCTCAGGCTTTTTGTCGAGCAACGACTCATCAGCCTTGATGCCACGCTTCTCGGCCTCCCTCATTGCGGCCGCGCGCTCACGGGCCTCTACAAGAAGACGCTGCTGAAGCTGCCTTCTCTCCTCCCTCTGACGCTCTTTCTCTATCTCGGCCTGCTTGAGTTCTTCGGCCTTCCTTAATTCTTCCTCTTTCTCCCTTATCCTCTCTTCGGAAACCTTTTCCCTGTTGTAGTTCAAGAGGTCGACGATGGTCTCGGGAGCCTTTACGGCAGAGCTCATGATGGCGTCCATGCGCTTACGGCTTTCAGCTGCGGCCAATGCCTCGTCAGCGGCGACCTTGTCACCGAGGTTCTGCAATGCGGCAAGCTCTTCAGCCGTCGCACGGGCCGTAACGCCGTCAGAAACCGTTGAAACGTTGGGAGTGTTGATCTTTATGTCTGAGACTCCGGACACGGAAAAGTCGGAAGCAGCCTGCTTGATCGCCTTGATGTCAGGAAGCTCTACGCCGGGAAGTATTTCATACTTTTTCTCTTCACTCATAAGATTACCTCTCAAAAAATCAGCAACAGCACAATGATGATGAGTTCAACTGCGCAAGCAATCCCAAGCGCCAAAGCGGGAACGTTGATCTTTCCGGCCGGCTTCTCCGCAACTGCAGGTTCGGTTTCCTGAGCGGGAACCTCTTTCTCGATTTCAGGCTCCTTCTCAGGTTCTTTCTTTTCTTCTTCAGGTTCAGCTTCCTTGTTCTCTTCAGCTTTGCTCGCCGCGGAACTGATTATCTCGGAAGCCTTCATGAGGTCTTCCTTGATTGACATCGCGACCATCTTGAAGTTCTCTTCTGAAGTGCCGAATTTGGCGGCACTGCTCTCAAGAGCCGACGCGTCGGGAGCCTTCGTACCCTCAAACATAAGGACGCCAAAAGATGAGTCGTCACTGACGTTAGAAGAACCAACGATGTACTTTTCAAGGATGTCCTTGATAGCGGCCTCACCCTTTTCCCTGCCTTCGGCAAAAGTCTCAGTCATCTTGGCGACTACGGGCTTTACAAGTCCTGCGTCTTCGTCGTAGACGTTGTCCTGTACGCCGTCGGTCATAAGGGCAACGGCATGGCAGTCATCCACGGTCGTCTTTATGAATCTCATGTAATCAGCTGCATGACCTGCAGTGATGAAGAACGTCGTTCCGTCCTTCTCATTCTGAGGCATCGAAAACGGAGAAAGCCCCGAAGGAGAGATCCTTACTACAAGTCCGTCTCCCAAATGGCCTATTATCATTCTCCTGTCCTTTACCGCTACAAAAAGGAGTGTGCAGGAAAGCTGGTCAAGAGTATCAAGCTCTTTCTCTGCGATAATGTCCGCAAACTCGATCCTGATCTTGGCCATCAGATAAGACCTTACGGCCGCTTCACGGTTCTCGCTGTAAAGCGCGTCAAAATGATCGGTCAGTATCTCAGCGATCGTCTTGACCGCGCAAGCCGAACCGAATCGCGCGTGAGTATATTTCTTTCCGCCTGCACCGTCAGCGATGCAGACAACCGAAACACCGTTCTTCTGCAAAGCGAAAGAAGCATCCTCGCAAGGCACCTGCCTGCTGATATGCTTCTGTCCGATTATGGTTACGCAGCCTACGGTTATTCCGGAATACATCAGTTGTCCTCGTTAAGGAAGTTCATGAAGTCGTCAACGCCTACGGCAGAACCTTCAGGCGTAGTATTGATGTGATAGAGCGCGTCGTCGCTCATTCCGGAAGAAACGATCGACGAAGACGAAGAGCCGAGGAATTCAAAGAGCTTCGCGAAGTCTGCGGAGTTGACCGAGATTGGCTCCTCACGCTTAACGGAAAGGCGCTTCAATATGTCGAAATCAACTCCGGAACCTACGCCGATGTTGAATACGACGAGCTTGTCATTTGCTTCGAGCTCATTGCAAGCCTTGATGGCAAGTTCCATGTTCTGCATTGCGTTGGGGCCCTGCGGAGCGCCGTCCGTGATTACTACGAGCCAAGGCTGATAGTACTTGATGCCCATCTGCTTGTAGCCTTCCTTACGTGCATTGAGAAGCTCCAATGCGGTAAGAACGCCTTCACCGATAGGAGTAAGCGTCGTGGATGCGGTAATCTCCGGAACGCCCTTGTCTTTTGCGATCTTGCCGAAAGGCATGACGATCTCGACTTTTGAACCGAAGGTTACTATTGCGATATCAGTTGAATTGCGGGTATCGTCGTTATTCTTGATGGATGCCAGGAAGTTCTGCAGACCCATGTTAAGCTGCTTTATCGGGTTACCCATCATTGAACCGGAAGTATCGAGTGCGAAACAGATAGGAAGTCTCCTCTTTGTGCTCGTACCGAAATCCGAAGAACTAAACACCTCTCCCATAGTAAATAGACCCTCCAAACATCAAATCTGAACAGTTTAATTATATATTAAAATGTCAGAAAACAATCAGAATAATCCGAAGAACTTCTTCTTTTTAGCAGGCTCATCGTCTTCTCCAAGCTGGTCCTTGGGGATGTAACGGCCTGTAGGAACGTGAACGAACGGATCTCTGGCAAATGCAGGCTTTGAAGCGTCAGAATTGGGTGCTGACGGCCTTGCGAAAGCTGAATTTATGGGTGCCGTTGCAGTCTGCGGAGCTTCCTGCTGCTTGATCTGCACTGCGTTCGCATGAGCAGCCGCCGCGGGAGAAGGAGTATGCGCAGGAGCATTCTTCTTGCGCTCTGCCTCAGCCTTCAACGCTTCCCTTTCAGCTTCGATGTCGACGGATCTCTGCTTGTAATCCGACTTCGGGAAAAGCTTGTATGCTTCAGGATCATCGTAGACGAAATTCTCGAGATCCTCTTTGTACTTAACTACTGCATCGAGCCATTCGAGCGTGTCATAAGACCAACCGTTCTTAAACGTCTCGAAGAGCATCGTGCGGAGCCTGTCGGAGAGATATTCCCAAATGTGGTCGTAACCGCCGACGGGGATGAATTCGGATTCATTCTCGAAATTGTAAGGGAAATTGTGATTGATTATCTCTTCCCTCAAAGTCTCAGCACCGTTTCTCGTCGCATAAGGATGGAGTCCGCAGAAAAGCACTGAGAATACAAGCATCGCGATCGAATAGTCTTCATCGCGAAGTCCTCTCAAAAACTTGGCGAAGTTCTTGCCCCAGAGTCTCGGATCAGTAAACTCCTCTGTGCCGACGGGACAAGGAAGATTTCCGATCTGAACGCTGTCCATGTCGATGAGATAAACGTCTGAAGACGTGTCGATCAATGCATTCTTCAACTGGATGTCACCTGCAATGACGTCATGCATGTGCAGATAAAGATACTTTTCGATAAGGGCAAGGAGCGTCTTGACGACGTCGAGCCTCGTCCAATCCGGGAAATGCTCAAGCATCGCGTCAGGACCGTCGAAAACGGTTCCGAGCGTCGTTCCCTTACCGAGCGTCATGGTATAGCCTACAGGCGAATTACGGAAGAATACGAGGTCCTTCGGAATGCAGAAACCCTTTCCGCTGATGCCGAGCTCGGTAAGCTTCTTGAGTTTTGCCCAACGCAAAGGCGTGATGATTCCCTTGTGATAGATCTTGGCAATGTAGCCGTTGACGTTAGTCGTGAAGACCATGCCCTCTGCACCGCCGCTCAAACGCTTGACAAGCTCATACTTTTCACCGGACTCGGTATTGACGATATCGGAAATGCTCGCGCTGCCGAAAGTCTCGATATATGAACTGTTATATGCAAGACGGCTTGTTTCCTGCTGAGGGAAATTGAAGAAAAGGGAATCGGAAGAATCAAATACGTTCAATACGCCATTTGCAAGAATGGCAATGTCACATGCAATATAGGGATTCTTCTCATAAAGCCTCTTGGTAAAGATCGCGTTTCTGGTGGTGAGCACGCAGCATCCGTCAGCTATCTCATTGATGTTGACGGCAACCTTGTCGATGTCGAGCTCTCTTATCAGATGAAGCTTGCCTTCAGCAAGGAGACCCGCACAGATCCTCTTCATTGCAGCGGCAGCAGCCCTGTCCTTGGGATCCTTTATGTGGAGTATGCAGTAATGAAGCGCCTTAAAGGATTTATCAACGTAAACGTCGATACCGGTCGCGAGCAATCTCAAAAGCTCTTCGAATACCGGCGTGTCAGAATACTCGAGCAAAACCGAGTAGTCTAAAAAGAGTGATCTATAGACACTTAGCCCTTCTAACATATAACACCTTCCAAATTAACCTCTCATACATTAATCTAATGCATATCTCAACAGATTTCAACAAAATGTTGACAAAAAATGGCAATTTGTGAAAAAACTGTATATTTTCACTCAATTCCAACCAGTTTCATCAGATATCTTGCATTAGATTCCCTGCTGATTCCGTCTGAAAGCTTGTAATCGAAAGTGATTCCCGTGTCCGTATAAGTCTCAGAAAAATGATAATAGCAAATATTCTTGAAAGAATTAACCGTGTGATCGATCATCGCATAGTCGTGAGTGGTCATCAGGCCGCATATCCTCTTGGCGGAAAGGTTCTTCAAAACGATGAGCGCGCCTTCCGTCCTGTCATCCGAATTCGTTCCTCTGAAGATCTCGTCGATTAGGAACAGGAGCGCAGACGTACCCTCCTTCGAGCACTTGATGATCTCGGATATCCTGACGAGCTCGGCTTTGAAAGTACTCATGTCTTCGCCCAAGTTGTCGGTTATCCTCATTGATGACATTATCCTCATCCTGCCGAGCTTCAAAGAACTGCAAGGCACCGCAGAACCCATGTATGCAAGGATCGAACAGACGCCGACGGTCCTTATAAGCGTCGTTTTGCCGGACATGTTCGAACCGGTTATCAGTGCAATGTCAGATCTGATGGTAACTGAATTGCTGACAGCCGTATCAGGTGAAAGAAGCGGATGGCAAATGTCCTTTCCTTCAAAATATGCGTTGTCGTCAGGATCCTCGCTTGCCTCAACTTCAGGGAACGAGCTGACCCCGCTGACAAAAGATATCTGAGAAGCGCACATGAGCGCTTCTATTTCAGCGAGGTTTGCAACGGCACGGTAAAGACTGTCACCATTTCTTACCGCCCATCTGCCCATGTAAAAGCAGACCAGGTTGTCGATCGGGAAAACCGAGTTTATCAGGAATGCGAATATCGGTTGGCTTCTGAGGCCGGCGAAAAACAGGATCAGGGACAACGATGACAATGAGCTTGTTACCGTCTTCCCTTCCTTTCCCGAGATGAGCGATCTGAGATACTCGTCTTCAAGACCGGAAGACTCGAGGAGCGAATAGAGCTTGTATATGGTGGAAACCTGTGAAGGCATGCCGTCAGCGGCCTTGAAGTAATATGCGTTAGCCTTGACGCCAATTGCCCAGACAACGAGGTTAAAAGCGATGACTCCAAGCACTAAGGCGCGTACGAACGAAGGGAAAAATATCATCGATGCGAGAGGAAACAGCCAAAGGCAGATCTGAAGCTCAGCCATAACCTTAAGCGACTTCTTGGCGGGCTTCTTCTCTGATGCGAAATCTATCAGTGCCTTCGGATCCTTCTTCATGTTTCCGAGCATCGCAGTCGCCTGATACTGCTCAAGGAATTCAGGCTTTGAGACGAGTTCCTTAACGGCCTTCTGCCTTTGAACAATGCCCTCGGCGGACCTTACTTCATCGCCCAATCCAAGAAGTTCCCTAGCAAAAGCCCTTCTTCCGAAAGAAGTCTCTGCGACGTTCAGACGGGAAAACAAAGACTTTCTTCCGAAAAGGTCGAGATCCATGCAATAGTCGTGGTCGTCCCTGTAAAAGCCGATGCCGCTTGCATATCTTTCGGCTTCCTCTATCAGGTCCCTCCTCTTCAATCCGTCACGGACAAGGGCGAAAAGGCCTTCAAAATCCCCTTTGATCCTTGCTACGTATCTGGAGTTGACGTTGAGAAGCGCTTCATAGTACTTGAGCTTTGAGGTTATGTTTCCGTGAATTACGCAGATGACTACAAACACTGCGAATATTATTGCGAAGAACACATAGAACAAAGGCAGTTTCTTGGCTATCGCCCAGACAAGGCAGAAAACGCCCGTAAAAAACAAAATGAAGCGAATGACGCTCAGCAGCTTGCTTCTGCCGTCATAAAGCTTCAATGATTCGTTGATCTTCTGATTGTTGTCTTCAAAAAGCTTAGGACTTGCCGTCATTCACTTTTCCTGCTGACTTAGAAGTTGAAGGCTTTTTGGAAGGCGCCTTCTTTGCACCAGTCTTTGCTGCAGAAGCGGATTTTGCAGTCGTCTTCGCTTTAGCAGCAGTAGTCTTAGTTTTGACCTCAGCCTTAGCCGTTGTCTTGGCAGCCGTCTTTGTCTTAGTCGAAGTCTTTGCCTTGGAAGCCGTCTTGGATTTGGTTCCGGTCTTCTTCCTCGGAGCTGCAGGCTTACGCTTGGGCACGCATATGTCAAGGACTTCACCGACGTTGTCGTGGATGGTGAGAAGCGCCTTAAGATCCATATAAGTGGAACTCTTATTAATAATTACTATTCTGTCATGCTTAAGGAACTGGGCAAAAGTAGCAGCAGGATAAACCGTAAGCGAAGTGCCCGCAATGATCAGAAGGTCGCACTTCTTGACCGCCTTGATCGCATCGTCAACATCCTTGTGATTAAGGTTCTCCTCATAAAGGACGATGTCGGGCCTGACGATGCCACCGCACTTCTCGCAGTGGGGAACGCCCTCCTGGGCAACGACGTATTCGAGATCGTATTTTTTGCCACAGTCCATGCAGTAGTTTCTGAAAACCGAGCCGTGAAGTTCGATGACGCACTTGCTGCCCGCTTCCTGATGGAGATTGTCAATGTTCTGCGTGATTATCGCCTTGAGCTTACCCTGCCTCTCAAGCCTTACCAAAGCCTTGTGCGCCTTGTTCGGTCTTGCATCGGGATAAATGAGCTTGCGCTTGTAGAAATCGAAGAAGTCCTCGGGATGTTCCATGAAGAAGTCGTGGGCGATTATGTCGATCGGCCTGTACTTGACTCCGCTGTCGGAATTGTAGATGCCGGTACCGCTCCTGAAATCAGGGATGCCGCTCTCAGTTGATACGCCTGCACCGCCAAGGAAGACAATGTATTCGGAATCGGCGATTATCTGCCGAAGCTGCCTTAGCTTGTCTTCCCTTACCGTTCCCAGTCTGTCAATCCTAGTTTCCACTTTGTCTTCCTCACTGTTTTTGTCCAAACAATAAAATCACTGAAGATAATCAGGAATTCCGTCAAAATCAAGATCCGCATCACCAATGTCATGCGAACTCGCAGCACCGAACATTTCCTTGCCGGTAACGCGCTTTTCATCCCTGCGCTGTTCAACGAGAGTGCTCAAAGCCTTTCTTACCCTGTCGGGAGTCCTGATGCTCCTGATCTCCAAAATGGGAGTCGTCTTGTCGGCGGTATTGAGGATCACGGAACCAACGCCAAAGATCTTCTGTCCGAACGACTGCTTATAAGTAATGTCGAGAATGCGGTAAAGCAGGATCTCTTCAGACTTGGTGTTGAAGATTCCCGTCTTCATGTAGAACTTGTTCTTGCTGAAACTGTAGATGGTAAAAGACAAAGGAAGTCCCAAATATCTCTTGCGGTCCTGCCACAGGATCTCTTCATTCTCAGTCAGATTGGTAAGCCTGTCGATCTTCGCCATAACGGGGCCCTCCGCTTTTACAATGCGCATCCGCGGAAACACTGATGCTATTATCAAATATATTATAAAATCCTGATATATGCGTCAAATTCCGAAAAATGAAACACAATATTAATATTGCGTCACTGTTTGCGGTTCTTCCTGATCGGGTCAAGGATCTCATCCTTGTCGAACAGCCTTGAGAAATCGTAGTTCTTCATTGAGTTTGGCGATATGATGCACCTGTCGAAATACAGATAGTTGCTTCCGTAAATGTGATAAGGTTTCGGACCAGCGCCAAAGAAGATTCTGAAGCCGTTGCTCTTCAGATACTCGGCACGTTCATCGGTTCCGTAAATGTAGTTGCCGCCCGGATAAGAGATCATGTGCGTGTCAGGCATCAAAGATCCGACCTGCTTCATCCATTTGTCAGTGTCTTCCCTGATGGCTGCAAGATCCGCTTTTCTGGCATTGGGCAGATATCCGTAAGTGCATGAAGCGAATTTCCAGCCGGTGTCCTTAAGCCTTTCAACAATTGCCTTAACGGCATTTCTGTTGTTCTCGATTTCAGCGTCCGTGTATTCTTCCTGGGGAAGGTTTGCGGTATGGAGCTGTGCGTTTCTTACCTGGATCTGTTCACGGTCGACAACGTAACCGAAAACCGAATCATGGCCTCCGACCGACACGATTCCCTTCGAGCCGTCGTAGGTGAAATCGATGTGGTTGCTGACGAACACGTCCAGAATGCCGATGGCCTCAGCAGTCCTGTTTACGACCGCGTCCTCAGCGCCATCCTTGCCCTTGACCGTGTATTCTCCGCAGACCTGCTTCTCATCGTTTAACACGAGTCTTCTGCAGGTTCCGCAAACGTATGCGGTAGGATCGTAACTTAAGTTTTCGATAATGATGACCAATGGCTTCTTGCCTTCAGGAATCGTCAGGTTCCTTTCAAGGATGAATCCCGGATCGGTGGCGGACATCATGTTCTCGGGATCCACGAGAACGTATCCCTTTTGATACAGGTTCTCAAGGATCAGATTGAACTCGTTTGCCGTCAGGTAAAGACCCGTGTCTCCCTTACCGAACTCGACTCCGAATGCCGTATCGGTGTTGGCGATAATGGATCTCACGCAAAGGACTTCCACATGCCCCCTGTATTCGACAGTCTTCGTGGTGTGGCCGGTAGCGACGAGAAGGTCCGACCTGATCTTGTCGTCATCAGGGAATATCGCGGCAAGGTTGGAGAAAAGCTTCTCGGCGGAATAGAACTTGTATCTTTCGAGCATGCGCTCGCCCTCTGCCATCATGGGCTCGTACATCGTCGTCTTGATCTCCTGGATCCTCCTGGCAGAATATTCGCCGACAAAGCCTTCATAATGTGAATTGACGTTTTGGTATCTCTGAACGGCCTCAACAAAGTCACCGTTGGAATACGCCTTCTCTGCGGTACGCACGTCGCCCGCGGCAGTCTCGATGTAATCGACTTCCCTGAGCATCGGTCCGGAGATCGCGGAGAAGTTGCTTATCGGCGATATCTGTTCAAAGACGAATGAAAGGTCAGGCTTTTCGATCTCGCCCAACATGTACCTCTCGCAAAGCGCGTTAAGCCTTTTTGCAACGACCGAAGCCGTAAGCTCCTGCATGGAGTCCAAGAATTTAACGTCACTGTGCTGCGGCACGTATCTGTTGGATACGATCCTGTCGAAAATTAGGTCGACCTTCTCCTCAACGATCGCCTCCATACCGTTTAACAGCTTGATCCTCTCGTCATGAGTATTGTCGTTTGCGTCAGGATTGTCCGCCAAGACCTGGTCCTGAACCTTTCTGTATATGGCGAGGGCCTCTTCGTAATTGCCCGCCTCTATCGCTTCACTGAAGTCAGGCAGCGTCATGTCTTCATACGCATTGATCCTGGCGAGGAGCGCCATGACCACAACCAGGAAAACGAAAACCAGTCCGCAGGCAAAAGCAGCCACGCGGAACCCTCCGTTTCCACGCTTGTCAGTCTCGCTTATGTGATAGCCTGCAGAAAATCCCGTCACTTCAGATCATCAAAGCTCAGCTGCTTTGCCTCGAGGGATTTCTCCCTGATGTAATAGCCGATTGCCGGCAGTTTGCGTATCCTGTAATACTCAGGGTCTTCAACTTCGACTTCCGCAAGAAGAGAAAGACTTCTTAATACGGAACCCTTCTTTGACAGAAGGAGCTGAACGCCCTGCGTGGTTCTCGTCGTCTTAAGCGGAACGAGAGAGCACTTGAAGACTACCGCCTTGTCTATGCTGCTGGTGGCAACCATGTCTGGATCGTCATCCTCTGAAAGGAACTTGAATCCGACGGGCTTGCTTCCGTCATAGAAAGCGTTTAAGAGCTTCTTTCTGTTCTGCTTCGTCTCATATGTGCTTATCGGGAATCTTGCCGCCTTTCCGTTCTCGAAAGCAATGAAGAGAATTCCCTTATAGTCCGTCGTGGAGATCATGAACATCGGCCTCTCGCCGTCTTCCATTCCAAGCTCGCTCGAAAGGAAGTATCCGAGATCGCCGGGCTTGGTGTCAGCAAAATCATAAACGTGAGTCTTATAGAGATTGCACTTATCGGTAAAGATGAGAAGATCCGACTTGTTCTCGCACTCAAAGCCCATGAAAATCTCGTCATCATCCTTTGTCTTGAGTTCACCTGCGTTCTGAAGCGACTTCATGGTGTGCTTCTTAAGATAGCCGTGACGGGTAAGCATGAGATGCAGCCTGTAATCAGGAATGACCGCAGACTCAACGAACGTCTCAGTCTCTTCCATGCCAACAAGTTCAGACTTTCTGGGCTGGCCGTATTTCTCTGCGACTTCTTTTAACGTCTTGGCAATGAGGTTGTTGATCCTCCTCGGGCTTCCAAGGAGATCTTCAGTATCAGCGATATCAGCCTTGAGCTTATCCCTGTCGGAGATCCTGTTGAGAATGTACTGCTTGTTGATGTTACGGAGCTTGATCTCCGCAACGTATTCAGCCTGCTCTTCATCAATGCCGAAGCCCTTCATGAGGTTGGGAACTACGTCAGCTTCAAGTTCAGTCTCCCTGATGATCTTGATGGCTTTGTCGATGTCCAAGAGGATGACTGCAAGACCGTCCAACAGGTGCAGCCTCTTCTTCATCTTATCAAGATTGAAGGCAAGTTCACGGCAAACGCACGTCCTTCTCCACTTGAGCCATTCGTCGAGGATCTGGGCAATTCCCATTACCCTCGGGGAACCGTCGATAAGGATGTTGAAATTGCATGAGAAAGTGTCTTCAAGCTTTGTAAATCTGAAGAGCTTTGTCATGAGCTGCTCGTGATCGGTACCGCGCTTGCAGTCGATGGTGATCTTAAGACCGTCAAGGTCAGTCTCGTCACGGATGTCTGCGATCTCTTTTGCCTTACCGCTCTTTACGAGATCGGCTATGTTGTCGATGATGGCTTCAACGCTTGTTGAATACGGGATCTCAGTGATCTCTATAAGGTTTTTGGCCTTATCGACCTGGTACTTGGCTCTAATTGAAAAGGTTCCCTTGCCCGTATCGTAGATGGCCTTCATCTGTTCCTTGTCGTAAAGGATCTTTCCGCCGCCCGAAAAATCAGGCGCCGGCATTATCTCCAAAAGATCGGTATTGGGATCCCTCATGTAAGCTTCAGCCGCGGCGCAAACTTCAGCAAGATTGAATGAACAGATGTTGGATGCCATACCGACGGCGATACCCTGGTTGGCATTAACCAAAACAGCCGGGAACGTCGTGGGAAGAAGCGTCGGTTCCTTAAGAGTGCCGTCATAGTTGTCGATCATGTCGACGGCGTCCTTGTCGATGCCCTTAAAGATCTCTTCGCATATCTTCTCGAGTCTTACTTCCGTATAACGCGGTGCAGCGCACTGCATGTCCCTCGAATACTGCTTACCGAAGTTACCCTTTGAATCCACGAACGGATGAAGCAATGAACCGTTGCCTCTGGTAAGTCTGACCATCGTGTCGTAGATGGCCTGGTCGCCGTGAGGATTGAGCTTCATGGTCTGACCGACGACGTTCGCAGACTTCGTTCTGTTTCCACCTAAAAGCCCCATCTTATACATCGTGTAAAGGAGCTTCCTGTGTGAAGGCTTGAAACCGTCTATCTCAGGGATCGCACGCGACACGATGACGCTCATCGCGTACGGCATGTAGTTGATCTCGAGCATCTCGGTTATCGGCTGGTCGACAGCCGGCATGTCCTTGGCATTGCTGTCCGTAAGCTTTGCCTTAAGCGAATCTGAATTGATATCTTCTTTTTTCTTACGTGCCATTTACATCACCCTAAATCAAGCATATCGAGGTACTTCTTGCCATCCATCTCGATATGGAGTTTTCTTCCTGCAAGGTTGTCTCCGAGGAGAAGGTCAAAGACCTCAGCGGTCTTCATTGCATCTTCAGGACAAGCCTTGATGAGTCTTCTGGACTTCGGATTCATGGTAGTCTTCCACATCATCTCAGGCTCGTTCTCACCCAAACCTTTGGATCTCTGGATCGTGCAGAGCTTGGGATCGACTTTGGAGAGGATCTCTGCCTTTTCCTTCTCGTTAAAAGCGAAATAGGTTTCTTCCTGCGCATTCTTTCCCTTAGGTCTGTACGTGATCTCGAAAAGCGGAGATTCGGCAACATAGACGTAGCCCTTCTCGATAAGAGTCGGCGTAAGCCTGTAGAGCATTGCGAGAATCAAGGTCCTGATCTGGAAGCCGTCGACGTCGGCATCGGTGCAGATTATGATCTTGTTCCATCTGAGGTCAGCGAGATTAAAAGCACTCATATCCTTTGTGTGCTTGTTCTTTATCTCGACGCCGCATCCCAAGACCTTAAGAAGATCCGTAATGATCTCACTCTTGAAGATCGTTGCATAATCAGCCTTCAGGCAGTTCAAGATCTTACCTCTGACGGGCATGACGGCCTGGAATTCGGCATCACGGCCGAGCTTGACGGAACCCAAGGCGGAGTCACCCTCAACGATGTAGAGCTCACGCTTGTCAACGTCCTTTGTTCTGCAGTCAACGAATTTCTTGATCCTGTTGTTGATGTCGACCTTGCCCATGAGGGTCTTCTTGATGTTGACCTTGGCCTTCTCGGCATTCTCACGCGCACGCTTGTTGATAAGTATCTGCTCGATGGTCTTGGCCGCGAATTCCTTGTTCTCGATAAACCAGATCTCAAGGTTGTCCCTGATGAGCTGCGTCATGAAGTCCTGAATGAACTTGTTGTTGATGGCCTTCTTCGTCTGGTTCTCATAAGAAGTCTGTGTGGAAAAAGTATTCGTAACAAGTATCAGCGAATCCGCGACGTCCTGGAAGGTTATCTTTGACTCATTAGCCTTATACTTGTCGCGAAGCTTGATCTGCTTGTCGATCTCGGCCACAAAAGCATTCCTGACGGCCTTATCCGGCGAACCGCCATGCTCAAGGAAGCTGGAATTGTGGAAGTATTCCAGTGCGTTTATCTCATTATTGAAGCAGAAAGCGACTTCGGCCCTGACCTTGTACTCGTCGCGGTCTTCCTTGTCTCTTCCCCTGCCTTCACCCGAGAACGTGTAAGTATCGGTAAAGCCCTTCATGTCGCTTAACTCATCGACGTATCCCTTGATTCCCTCGGGATAAACGTAAGAAAACTCTTCACCTGTCTCTGCATCCTTGAGGATGAATTCAATTCCGCTGTTGATGACCGACTGGCGCTTGATGATCTCCTTGAAGACCTCGAGAGGAATGATGGTCTCAGTAAAGACCTCGGTATCAGGTTTCCAACGCTGGATCGTACCGGTACGAAGGAACCTGTAAGGCTCAGACTGAAGATCCGTAACGGGATTACCCTTGCGGAAAGACATCGAATACTTAGTCTTATCACGGAAAACGGTAACTTCAAAGAACTCGGAAGCATACTGCGTAGCGCATGCGCCAAGACCGTTAAGGCCCAATGAGAACTCGTAATCGCCCGAGCTGTTGTTATTGTACTTGCCGCCGGCGTAGAGCTCGCAGTAAACGAGCTCCCAGTTGTAACGGCCTTCCTTTGCGTTGTAATCGAGCGGGATACCGCGGCCGAAGTCCTCTACCTCAATGGTACCGTCCGGAAACCTCGTTACGATAATCTTGTCGCCGTAACCTTCTCTTGCTTCATCGATCGAATTCGACAGGATCTCGAAAAAGGAATGGATGCATCCCTCGAGATTGTCTGATCCGAAAATAACGGCCGGTCTTAATCTGACTCTGTCAGCTCCCTTGAGCATCGAAATGCTCTCATTGCCGTAATCCTTCTTACTCGGCATATCGCCTCTTCCTCGCTTTTTATTAATTATTTAATGTTTTGTTCGATTATAACACAAAGATTTCAATATCCTTCAAGCCCAAAATGCACGAAAAACAAGGTTGTCCGCAAAAACGGACAACCTCAAAACGTGCAATTTCAAAAATGGTTTAGATGTTCGGTATCTCCTCGGGCGCACAAGGCTTGAATTCGTTGGTAGTGCCCCTTCCCGGATAAGTAAAAGGACCGGTGTATATAATACTAAACTTAAAGGCATAGGTATTGAATTCGGGAGTGACCTCAATCTTATACTGCATCGGGTTGCGCAGGCCGTAACCGTCGCAGCTTACGAGATGCGTGCCGGGACCTAACATTACCCTTACGGAATCCTGATTCTTGATCTCACCGTATTCGCAGCCGTCGATCATTATATGTATCTGCCTGGCTACGTGCAAAGGATAAGGGGTGCCCATTCTGTATATCAGGACCTGACCCATATAAGCATAAGCCTTCTTGCAGACCGGACAGGGATAACCCGCCGACTCGTCTCTTTTCAGGTCATCAGAGACCCTTCCGCAATCAGGACAATGAATGCGGTACCTTCTGCCTGTCGGGATTATTATGTTGCCACCTTCCATTCTTGCGGGCATGTAAGGAATGAAGGTTCTAACAGGCTCTGCCGGCGGTTGCACGGCTGCAGGCGCTCCGCATGTCATGCAGAATTTTGCATCGTCAGACATGGGTTTTCCACACTTATAGCAATTCACGGTTCTCCTCCTCGTTTGTCTTTCACTTCAGCATGCTCATTGCTTCCGCAAAGTTGCCGGCCTTATCCGTCTCAAGCATCTTCTTTGCATAGAGCAGTTTGCTCTTGTTTCTCATATGAACCGGCACGATGCCGTTATACTTGTCAAGTTCGGATCTGAGTTCAGCCTCACGGGCCATGAGCTGCGAAAGCCTCTTCTTTTGCTCTTCCACCTTCTGGGATAAGGTGACCTCATAGTTTGCGGCATCGTAATTGCATTCCTCTCTCATTTTTCTCGATTTAACACCGCCCACAATGATCAAAACTACCGGAACGATCAATATCAAAGGTGCAAAAAAGATCGATCTGGTAAGCGCGGTCATATAATAGAAAATCGTACAGGCAACGGCAGCATAGACAAGGTACGGCCAAAAGAAACGGAATGCGGAATACCGCTTAGGCTGGCGGTTTGCAGAATGTTTTAAGGAATCAACCAGTTCCTTGATCTCCCTTTGCATCCTTTCCAGTGAATGGTATTTTGTGCCAAGCTGTTCGGTAAGCTTTATGCTTTCTTCTTTTGACATCGCGGAAAAATCTTCCGTTAATGAATCAGAAGCAACCGGCGCTACCGCCTCGGAGCCGGGCAGACCGCGACCGCATCCGGGACAGAACTTGTCACCGGCTCTTATTTCCTCTCCACACGTGGGACAAAACGGCATAAGATCCCCCTCCTTGCTAAATGTCAAAATAATTATAACAAAGCGGAGTTCTGATAACAAAATAAAAACGCTCAGCTATAAGCTAAGCGCTTTTATGGTGAGCCATGGGGGACTCGAACCTCCGGCCCACAGCTTAGAAGGCTGTTGCTCTATCCAGCTGAGCTAATGACCCTGGAGCGAGTGATGGGAATCGAACCCACGTGGTCAGCTTGGAAGGCTGAAGTTCTACCATTGA
>JAFZVF010000048.1 GCA_017617935.1 Clostridiales bacterium
GAAAGGCTTCTCAAGGACTCCGTAGATGAACTTAGCCTTCTGCTTTTCCTTGAGCTGCATGCCGTACTCGCTCATCTTGCGGACGACCTTAGCCTTCTTCTTTGATTGCTTATTAAGTCCCAGATACGCAGGCTCAATACCGAGGGCTCTGCACTTCTTAAGGACAGGTGTCATATCTCTGGCCATTGATTTATCCTCTTTCTTTCGTTTTAGATAGTTAGAAGCACGAAGAAGGATTAAACTCTTCTGCGCTTAGGCGGACGGCAGCCGTTGTGCGGAACGGGGGTAACGTCTTTGATCATCGTTACTCTGAGGCCTGCGGTCTCAAGCGCACGAACAGCGGACTCACGTCCGGATCCGGGTCCCTTTACGTAAACGTCAACGGTCTTCATGCCGTGATCGCAAGCAGCCTTTGCAGCCTTCTCGGAAGCAACCTGTGCCGCATAGCTTGTTCCCTTACGTGAACCCTTTGCATCCATACCGGCAGAAGCCCATGCAATGGCATTGCCCTGCTTGTCGGTGATGGTAACTATCGTATTGTTGAATGTAGCGTGAATGTGAGCCTGACCGTCAACGACGTTCTTACGCTCGCTTCTTCTGGGTCTTGTACTTTTCTTAACTGCCATAAATCAGTAGCCTCCCCTTACTTCTTCTTACCTGCGACGGTATGCTTGGGTCCCTTGCGGGTACGAGCATTCGTCTTGGTGCGCTGGCCTCTTACGGGGAGTCCAAGTCTGTGACGGCGTCCTCTGTAGCAACCGATGTCGGTAAGCCTCTTGATGTTGGCGCCAATTTCTCTCTTAAGGTCACCCTCGACCTTGTAGTTGTTCTCGATCTGATCACGGATCTTAGCGACCTCGTCCTCAGAAAGGTCCTTAACGCGCGTATCAGGATTGATTCCTGTTTCACGGATGATGTCCGCAGCGCTTGTTGTTCCAATACCGAAAATGTAAGTAAGAGCGATCTCAATCCTCTTGTCATTCGGTAAATCTACGCCGGCTATACGAGCCATTTAGTGTACCTCCATATGATTGTGGTAATACTTCATATATACGACACGCGGCGTAAGGAACTCCGGGGTTTATCCTCAAGAGCAGCCGCCCTTACATGTAGGCGTGTAATATTCTTCCGTTTTTTACTTTGCGGGCGGAGCTTGTTGCCCGCGGCCTGTCTTATATCCCTCCGGGGCTAATTCCGGACAGACAGACCCGACATTTGCTTGATTAACCCTGCCTCTGCTTGTGCTTGGGGTCTGAGCAAATGACCATAACCTTGCCGTTTCTGCGGATGATCTTGCACTTCTCGCACATCGGCTTTACTGACGGTCTGACTTTCATAAGTAAACCTCCTGGTTGCTTTATTTTTCCACAACAAAACACAGGCGCTTTTTGAGCGCATGCCGTACTATTATAGCAAAAACGTTTCGATTTTCAACTGAATTTTTTCACGTAACGGCACTCTTTTTTGAGCATCCGCACAAAATGATGAAAGAACCGCCCGAAGGCGGTTCCATTATAGCATCTCTTTTATTAAAAGTATCTACTATATTAACCGAAGATTCCGCCGGACTCCGGAAGCGGGATCGTAGCCATGAAGATGACCGCTATGAGGAGGCATACGACGCTGACCAAAAGAACGATCTTCTTGTTCGTGGTATTCTTGAAAACTCCAACGATACCGAGCATGAAGAGCGCGACGCTGTAAAGCACGGTTACGAGGGAGAACTTGTCGCCGTTCGCGTTGTCCTGCTTGCCCTGCTCAATGACCTTCTCAGCTTCATCGAGCTTTGCATTTGCCTCAGCGAAGTATTTATTCACAAACTCATCCGTGAAAGGCGAAGTGATGGCCTTGTCGTCTTTGAGCCAGGCGAGGATCTCCTGCGTGTCGTTATTGCCGTCGGTGAATTTTTCGACGTCATATCCGATCGCGGCCGCCATGTTCTCGGGAAGATTGTCCTCGCAGAACCACTGGAGCTTCCAGACGTATGCCTCGACTGCCGCATTGTCCTTAGCGGAATCGGCATAAAGGATCTCAACCTCATAAGAAGAAATGGTGTTCCAGATTCCCATGTCCTGGGCAAGGTTCTGGACCGCGGCGTTGTAAAGCGAGTTGCCGTCGCTTGAAAGGTTGTTGCTCGTTGCGTAATTCGTTGCCTGGTTGCCGCCGTGGATCGAACCGACGTAGCTTGCCCAAGCGGTAAGAAGTGCGGTAATGCCGAGAAGGATTACCGTAATGACCTCAAGGGAATTCTCGCTCAAGAAAGACTTCTTCCCCTTCTTTTCTTCCTTGACTGCCTTCTCTTCCTTTACTTCTTCTTTGATCTCTTTTTTCTCATCTTCCATAGTAAACGCTCCTTAATGAATTTGTTTAAACACCCTGTTTTATATGGCCGGTTTTCAGAATTCCGGCCCGTTCAAAACAAGAATCAGCGTTTCGAACGGATCCCCGTTCAAAAGCAAACCCTTGATGAATTCAAGTTTTTCCGTGAAAAACGAAAGAGGGATTAAGCCTTAGGCTTCTTCTCGCCTCTCCAAGTGATCCTTCCCCTCGAAAGATCGTAGGGAGAGATTTCGAGAGTGACCTTGTCACCGGGCAGGATCTTGATGTAATTCTGTCTGAGCTTACCCGACAGGTGAGCGAGAACGACATGTCCGCTCTCGAGCTTTACCTTGAACATTGCGTTCGGGAGCGCCTCGTCAACCACGCCTGCTACTTCAATTACGCCTTCCTTACCCATCAATAACCCTCCTCATAATCATAGGTCGTCATAAAAGGTCCTTCATCAGTGATGAGGATCGTATTCTCATAATGTGCGGCGGGACTTCCGTCCTGTGTGACGATGGTCCACTGATCGCCGAGCAGCTCTATTTCCCTGCTTCCGAGCGTGATCATCGGCTCGATGCAGATGGCCATGCCCTTTGTAAGCTTTTTGCCGTGTCCGGCCTTGCCGTAATTGGGGACGTCGGGATCCTGGTGCATCGTTGTTCCGATGCCGTGACCCGTCAGTTCCCTGACAACGCCGTATCCGAAACCTTCACAGTATTCCTGGACGGCGGCACCGATGTCTCCGGTCCTCATGCCAATCTGGGCATACTTAAGGCCGATGAAAAATGACTTCTCCGTTCTCTCAACGAGGTCTTTGACCTCGGGAGCGACTTCACCGACAAGATACGTCCTGCACGCATCGGAATGATAGCCGTCAAGGATCGCACCAACGTCAACGGAAAGGATGTCGCCTTCCTGAAGGATCCTGGTTTTCTTCGGGATGCCGTGAACGACCTCATCGTTTACGGAAGCGCAGATCGTTCCGGGGAACGGAGGGTTGCCGTAGTTGAGGAATGACGGAATGGCGTCATGGCTTCTGATGATGTCATAGCAGAGCTTGTCGACGTCATGTGTGGAGACGCCGGGCTTTACGAAATCCCTGCATGCCTTGAAGACTTCCTGGAGTATCTTTCCGGAAGCCTTCATCTTCTCAAATTCTTCGTTAGTAAGTATTTCTATCATTAAATATTCCTTCTATCAAAGTCCAAGCTTTGAAAGACCGGCTTCGATCTCTGCAATGCAGGTCTCGGAGCTGACGTTGTTGTTGCCTTCAACGATAAGGCCGCGTGCGGCATAGAAATCGATGAGGGGAGCGGTGTTCTTTCTATAGGTGTCAAGTCTGGACTGAACCGTCTCAGGGTTGTCGTCAGATCTCTGGATCGTCTTGCCGCCGCAAACGTCGCAAACGCCCTCAACCTTTGAAGGCATGTACTTGACGTTGAAGCTTGCGCCGCACTTCTCGCAAACGCGTCTTGTCGTGACTCTGTCAATGATGACGTCGTCATCGGTTACAACGTACATGACTGCGTCGATCTTTGAGCCAAGACCTTCAAGGATCTTGTCCAAAGCCTCAGCCTGGGCGATGGTCCTGGGGAAACCGTCAAGGATGAAGCCCTTGTCGCTCTTGAGGTTCTTAAGACGGTCTTCGACCATTCTGATCGTAACGTCATCAGGAACCAGCGCGCCCTTGTCGATGTATGACTTGGCTTCGATTCCCAAAGGAGTGTTCTCCTTGATGTTGTATCTGAAAAGGTCACCCGTGGAGATGTGGTCAAGACCGTACTTCTCCCTGATGACTGTGGCTGACGTGCCCTTGCCCGAACCGGGCGCTCCCATAATGATAAGATTCATAAAGTTTGCCTCCAGATAAATGCTTAACTGTGCTTACTTTGCGTACTTGTTCTTTCTTTCCTTGCTTATTGCCTTGGCCTTCTCTTCTTCGGCGCTGATGCCGTTTTCAAGAACCGTCTTGAGTTCGATGAATCCGCCACCCAGCATGATGCAGACCATGCCCGCAAACCAGATTCCCGTCAATGCAGGGATCAGGTCGAGCAGCATCGGAACAAGGCTGAGGCAGATAAGGAAAGCCGCATCCGCCAGGTTCAGATTGGTGTAAAGGGTCATGAGATACTGGGAAGTGGTCTTTCCGGGACG
This sequence comes from Clostridiales bacterium, assembly GCA_017617935.1. Taxonomy (GTDB): domain Bacteria; phylum Bacillota; class Clostridia; order Saccharofermentanales; family Saccharofermentanaceae; genus Saccharofermentans. The sequence goes on from JAFZVF010000048.1 coordinate 4,480, forward strand.
CAGGCCCTGGATGTATCCGCCGTTCTGCTTGATCTGGTTTGACATGTCCATCGGATTGAACTGGATCATCGAGAAGAGATAAGTGAAGAATGCCGCGAATACGCAGAACAGGAGATAGAACATAAGGCTGCGCTTGAAATTGACGAAGCTGAAAAGGATGACGTTCGTCGTTCCTTCAGGCATTACAAGGCACATGATGACTGCCGGTATGAGCAGGATCGCTACCGTGTAAACGATGGGCATCGTGCCTGCCTGTGCGACCTTGAGGGGAAGAGTCTGGTTCTGCATGGCGTACTGCTTCATTCCGACGGTCCTCTTTGAGAACAGGATGCGGAGCTTCTTGCCGCCCATATTGAACCAGATGACGAAAACGATGACCGCGACTGCGACAACCGCACCTGCGAAAGTCAGGGCGATGGCGGCGGGAACTCCTAAAATGGAAGCCTTTTCGTAAAGGGCCTTGAGTTCATCGGGAATGTTGCGGACGATGCAGGCCAGTATGACGATGACCAGTCCGGATCCCAAGCCCTTTGTGTTGATGAGCTCGATGCACCAGCCAAAGAAAGCGGCGCCTGCCGCAAGGCAAACGCCTGCGAGGATGATGGCCACCCAGTAGTTGATCGAGGTCCAGACGTGATTTCTCATGCCTACGCAGTAAAGTGCGGCAAAGAGAACGTCGCCTACGACCGCGGCGATCCTTGTGAACTTTGTGATGATCTTCGTTCCGGCTTCGCCAGTCTGAGCGATGTCACGGAGCTTGGGAACCACGATCGTAACGATCTGCATTATTATCGAAGCAATGAGGAACGGATAAAGGCCGAGACTGGTAACTGCAACGTTTCCCAAAGCCTTAAAGGACATGACGTCCAAAAGCTTGCCCGTGTCACCCCATTTCGATACCGCGGCAGCGGCACCGGCATGGTCGATTCCCGGAACGGGAACGAGTGAAAGCAGGGCAAGGACCGACAGGATCAGAAAGGTGAACCACATCTTCTTTCTGAGCTCGGGTACCTTATAACTATCCGTAAATGTACTCATTAAAAACAACTCTCCTTAAATACGCGCATAAAAACAGCGTCAGTATTATAGCGCATATTTTTCCATTTTTTAAGTTCGTTTTAAGAACGACTTGCATAATATGCTCATCGAACCCTCTTCAAGGGTAATTCGATGAAAGGAAAAGGAGACGATTAACATGAAACATAAGAAGATCATTGCACTTTTGATGGCGGCGGCGGTCCTGGGATCGCTGGCGGGCTGCAAAGCCGGCAACAAGAAGGAACAGCCCTCCTTCCCTGACGGACAGGGCGCGCCTTCTTTCGAGACGCAGGCGCCGGTTGAATCCAATGCCCAGCAGGCTGTAGGCAAGGTAACCTCGATCGACGGCACGAAGATCACCGTTGAAAACGGAGAACTCAAGACCAGGATGCCCGGAAACGGCGGCAGCGGCAACAGTAAAGAACGCCCGGACAAAGACGGCGACAACAAAAAAGCGCGTCCCACCGGTGACGGCAAGAGCGGCAACCGTCCAAGCTTCGGATACACTTTCAATGCCACGGGCGGCAGTTCAACCTTCGATCTTTCAGGCCTGACGCAGATTACGATCGAAAACGACGATGACGACACTCCCGACACGATCGAAGAGATCAAGACGGGCGACGTCGTAGTCATCAAGGTCAACAAGGACGGCAAGGTCACTTCTCTGACGGTCAAATCACTGAGCGGCGGATTTGGTAACAAAGGCGGAAACGGAAAGCGTACTTCCAGCCGCGACGGCAACGGCAAAAGAAAGGATCGTGGGAACGGAAACGGAGATTCTGACGGCGCGGATTCAGAAGCCTGAAGATCAGTGAACGCCCTCGTACTTCCAGTTTGAACGCTCCCAGACGTTTTTCGAAACCGAATACCACTGGGACTTGTCAAAGGTGTTCGTGCCGTTCGTAAGAACGTCCCACGAACCGGAGAAGATGACCTTCTGAGGACCTTTTTTCTTGTCAGGATCCGAAAGAGGGCTTCCCGTAAACGGATTAACAGCATTCTTTATGACCCCCTGTGTCGCAAGCGCAGGGGTGTCTGCATTTGTCATGAATTCATCGGAAACCTTAAATCCCTTGCTTCCGAAGTCCTTTACCATAAGGATCGGGATGAAGCCCTGGGCGTCGAAATCCTGACCTTCGTTATTGAACAGAAGCTCGTCATACTGGCCTACGCCATATGCATGGTCTGAAACGACGATTACCCTCGTGTTGTCGTAAACTCCCTGCGCCTTCAGGTAATCAAGCCATTTGCCGACCGACATGAGGGCCGCCATGTTCATCTCGTAGAACAGGTACTGCGGAGTGGTCTCCATCCTGAGGGTCTTGCCGTCAACGGTGAACCTTTCCTTGTGGGTCTTGTCGTACTCGGTGTTGTCGACAAAATACCTCGGCTCGTACTCGGGTTCCTTGAGCATTGACATGTCATGAGTGGACTTGTTCGCGAAAATGACCATGTTGTTGCCCTTTTCGGATATCTTGGTCATTGATGTCATGGACTTCAGCGCGTAATACTCGGACTCGAAGCTCAGATAGTGGCCGAGCGCCTTGGAAGTTCCGTCAACCACCTGGAACGAAGACCTGTCCTCACCGGTCATGGGACCGATCGAATTGTACTTACCGCCGTCATACAGATAAGGCTGTATCACCACGGGCGACGACTTGAAGAGGCTGTAGCAATAAAGGTTGCGGCAAAGCGCGGTCTCAAGGTTCGCGCACTTCTCGGGGAGATTCGGAAGGTAATGGTAACCCGTGTTGTAGACCTTCAGTCCCTTGAAGTCCTTGAAGACGGTGAGATCCGGGATCCAGCTGTAGCCCGCGTACGTGGGGTTGATGAAGGTACAGTCCCAGCCTTCATTTGCGAATACGGAAGGCATGACCTTAAGGCATTCGTTCTGCTTGTCGACAAGGGATTCGTTGCTTCTCTCGTTTATCTTTTCAGGAGTGTAGTCGTAGCCGCCGTAAAGGGCCGGGGAAGCGAAATTGGTGCTCTGGCCGTATGACAGCGTATTCCTGTACCAGGTGAAGCCGTCAAAGCTTTCCTTGAGCTCGGGCTTCTCGTTCATCAGATAAGGAACCAAAGATCCTATTGAGCGGTCGAGCATTATTACCACGACGTTCTGCCCGTCTTTGGAAAGCTCAAATGACGGAAGCTCTTCGGAATAGCTGTTAAAGGCGAGCTTGTACTGCTCGTTGATCTTTTTGATGTTGCCGCATGAGATCAGGATGAGGGCAACGGCGCCACACGCGGCAAGGATGGTCGGAAAGCTCTTGGTGAACCTGACGAGAAGGATGCACAAAGCCGCCGCAAACAACAGGAACACCGCATCCCAGATCATGTCATCAGTATCGAATCTCGGGGCGTTGACGTACTGGAGCGTCTCGACCATGTCGCCAAACAAATTGCTGTACATGCTGTTGTTGAGCAGCGCTCCGGTACAAAAAACGAACATGACCGCGCTCATGACGCGCTTGCCCTTCGGCGAAGCAAGATAGTAGAACAATCCCGTCCAAAGGACGAAGAGTCCTATTCCCGTAAGGAGCGGATAGAACAGATAGAAGCCTGGGTTGCTCATCGTATATCTGTTTATGAACTGCTGGGGAGACGCCGAAAGGACGTTGACCGGGATGAAGAATCCCGTGAAAAGCGCCAGGAATATGGCCGAGGCAATGAAAAGGGAGTTGCTCCCCTTTATCGCCGAAGGATCGATCTTGGCAGAAGCCTTCTCCCCTGCCTTACCCTTCTTTTCGCGCAGGACGAGCATCACGACGTTCTTCACGAGTGAGAAAACGTTGTTTAAGGTCCAGTAAAATACAAGGCCTGCGGGAGAATTGTAAAGGAATATGAGGAATACCGCAGCGATAAGATACATCTGCAACTTGGACTTGAGCGGCAGGCCTTTTCCGTAAACGGCGCCTGAAATGAGGTTGATGACGGTCATCAGGATCGGAAGAGCGTTTATTGCAATGCCTCCGATAAGAAGCATTCCGTCAGGCGCGCTAAGGTCCTTGATGGGACCGGCCGCGACGCCTTTAAGCAGGCTGCATCCGGAAAGCATCCTATATGCCGCGATGAAGAACGGGATCTGCAAAAGCAGTGAAACGGAGCTTTTCAGGACGTTCAAAGGGCTGTAATCGTTCTGACGGTAGTAGGTCTGAAGGATCATGAAGCGCTCGTCGCCTTTAAACACGCTTCTTATGTGCTTGATGACGGGAGCGAGCTTTATCTCCTTCTCACGCGCCTCTTCCTGGATGGCGTCAGCGCGCCTATAGAGCGGGAGCACCACCAGATTGAATACCAAGCTCAGGATTATTATCGATAAGGCAACGTTGCCGGACAGTCTGGAAATGATCGAAAAGACGATTTCAAAAAGCAGCTCGATCGGGTAGATGATCAAGGTGTAAAGCGCAGTCAGGAAGGTCATTTCCCGTCACCGCCCGTGTAGATCCGCCTGACCCTCTTGCCTACGTCGCAGGTTATCTCGTAGTTGATCGTGCCCATTCTGTCCGCAAGGTCGTCCGCAAGCCTGTCCCTGCCAAATACGACGACCTTGTCGCCGACCTTCGGCCTGACCTCCATGTCGGTGGTGTCGACCATGCACATGTCCATGCACACGTTTCCGATTATCGGGCACTTTTCGCCGTCCACGACAAGTTCAAAGCCGTTGGAAAGCAGCCTTGACAAGCCGTCCGCGTAGCCTATGCCGACCGTGGTTACCTCGGTCTCGCGCTTGGCCGTAAAGTGCCTGCCGTAGCTTACCGTGGCTCCCTCGGGAATCTTCTTGACGTGTATGACCTTTGCGTACCATGTCATGACGGGCACCAGATCCAGCCTGACCTTCGGCTCGGGGCATCCGGGCGGCATGAGGCCGTACAATATGATCCCCGCCCTTACGAGGTCCAGATGCATCTCAGGGAACCTCATGATGCCCGCGCTGTTGCATATGTGCTTTTTCTCAAAGACGATGCCCTCGCCTTCAAGCGCCTTTATCTGATCCATGAAGGCGTTGAACTGCATTTGGGTATATTCGTCGTCATCCGTATCGGCGACCGCGAAATGCGAGAAAACGCCGTAAGGGATTATTCCCGGGAGCTTTAAGCTCCTGACCATCTCTTCCGTTTCAGAGCCGTCAGCCTTAAATCCGATGCGGCCCATTCCGGTATCGAGCTTGACGTGGACCTTGATGCTCTTGCCCTGTGCAACCGCTTCGTCAGACAGAGCTTTTGCTATGTCGTATGAATAGACCGCCTGTTCGACGTCGTATCTGACGGCATCCGCGTAACGGCTCTTGTCCGTAAATCCCAAGGTCATCATGGGAGCGTCTATGCCGCGGCGCCTTAAGTCCACCGCCTCATCGATCGTCGCGAGGCAAAGTCCCGCCGCACCGCATTCCAAAAGGGTCTTCGCGGTTTCATAAGCGCCATGCCCGTATGCGTCCGCCTTTACGACGGCAAGGATGCCGGCTTTGGGCGAAGTAACCTTCCTTATCTCTTCGAAATTGTGCCTGAGCGCGTCAAGATCTATCTCAACGCACGAACGGTCATAGTAACCGGATCTCAGATCATTCCCGAAAGCTTCCATAGGTCTTCAGTTCCACCCTGCCTTCGCGAATGCGTCCGGAAGGAATTCTTCCAGATCCGAGGGCAGCATGGCCCTCTTTCCGTATTTGGCCGAAGCCTCGAGTCCCGCCTGGGAATGTATCCTTACGGCTGCAACGGCCGCCTGCTCGGGAGTTGCCCCCTGCGCGAGGAATCCCGCTATAAGGCCTGCCAAGACGTCGCCCGAACCGCCTTTTGCGAGGCCGTCGTTCTCGACGTCATTCTTATACAGTTTCCCGTCAGGCGTTGCTATCACCGTCCTGCTGTTCTTGAGGACGATCACGCTCTTGAGCTTCATTGCAAGTTTTGTTGCCGCCGTTTCCGAAGGATCGTCGGGGAAGATCCCGTCAACGCCCGCGGAGATCCTGGCAAATTCGCCCGGATGCGGAGTCAGAACGGCTGGAATCTCCCTGTGCCTCAACATCGGCAGGATGCGCTCCTTGTCATGAGCCGCGGCGCTCAAGGCTCCCGCGTCTATGACGAGCTTTACGGGCTTCCTGATGAAAAGGTCAAGAAGCGGCAGAATGTTCAGGTCGTCTGCGGGTATTCCCGGACCGATCAGGACCGAGTCAGCCTGTTCGAGAAGCCTTCCCGCGGTCCTCAAAACTCCGGTCGGCATGCCGTCTCGGAGCGATTGAAGCGCGCACGGATGGGTGACGCTTACCGCGTCAAGCGTTCTTTTTTCCGAATAGACGCGGACAAGTCCGCAGCCTGACCTGAGGGCCGCGCCGCATGCGAGCACGCAGGCACCGGGCATGAATTCCGAACCGGCGGTGATCAGCGCGGTCCCGAAAGTTCCCTTGTGTCCGGAGGCCGGGCGGGCAGGTGCCATTTCCCGTACAATTTCGTCGGTCAAGATTGTGACGTTCGCATCACTCATGCTTCTCCTCGTCCCTTCCGGGTACCAGATCCTCGTTCTTTATGCTGCTGATGGCTCCGATGTCAAACGGAGTTTCCTGATAAACGTAGTAGTTGAGCCAGTTCGTGTACATGAGGGTCGCAGAAGACCTCCATCTCAGGAGGGCTCCCTTTTCGGGATCGTTGTCCACGTAATAGTTGACGGGCAGCGCGGTATCAAGGCCCGCACCGTGATCCCTCTTGTATTCCCTGTCCAGAGTCTCCCTGTCGTACTCGGAATGTCCGGTGATGAATATCTGGCGTCCGTGCAGGTCAGAGACCGCATAGATCCCGCATTCTTCAGATTCGGAAAGGATCCTCAGGTCCTTGTGCTTCAAGATGTCTTCCTTCCTGATCTCCGTGTAACGGGAATGCGGAACGTAGAAGACGTCGTCAAAGCCCCTGAAGAGCTTGACTGGACGGCTCCACGTCATAGAATGCTCGAAGACGCCGAAGACCTTCTGATCCAGAACGTATTTTGGAACTCCGTAATGGTAGTAGAGTCCTGCAAATGCGGCCCAGCAAAGATGGAGCGTTGAATAGACGTGAGTCTTGCTCCACTCAAGGATCTGGCAGAGCTCCTCCCAGTAATCGACTTCCTCGAAAGGAAGCTTTTCAACGGGCGCGCCGGTAATGATCATGCCGTCAAAATATTGGTACTTTATCTTGTCGAAAGTCTCGTAATACTTGGTCAGGTGCTTTGCGCTGGTGTGCGTCGACTGGTGCGAAGCCATGCAAAGGAGCTCGATGTCGATCTGGATCGGAGTGTTTGAAAGAGCCCTTAAAAGCTGCGTCTCCGTCGTTATCTTGTCAGGCATCAGATTGAGGATGACAAGCTTAAGCGCCCTTATGTCCTGCGACAGGGCGCGGTTTTCCTCCATAACGAATATTCTTTCCTGTTCGAGGATCTGCCTCGCCGGAAGATTGTCTGCTATTCTGATAGGCATTTTTAGCCTCCTTCGTTAACCGCTGATGAATTCGTTCAAAATGGATTCCGCGGGAACCTGGTCAGGACTTACCACAGGTATCTTGTCCAAGTGGCCGATCAGCTTGGAAGCCTTTGCGAGAGCTGCCGAAAGATCCGCAAACGGCTTGCCCGTATTGGATCTGTCCATGAAGATGCTCGGCTCTATGGTGCCCTTTTCAACCTGCTTCAACGCCGCCTGGATGTCGCTTAACGCGAGAGGCGCGATGATGAGGCTCTCATATGCAAGGAACGAATTGACGTGATAGTCGGCACAAGTCAGGTAATCCGTATAATACTTCTCCTCCGACTTGGAGATCATGGGCCAGTAGTCGATCGTGGCGAGGGCATGGGCATTCCTGTGCCTGTTGTCCCTGACGATCCTCCTGAGCATCCTGATCTCATTGCTGTCCATGAGCTTGGTGTCGCAGTAAACGTTTCCGTAAGGCATGATGAACACCTTGGAGCACTTGTCGCCAAAGTCACCCGATATCCTCGAATTGAGGCCGTGGAGGCCTTCCACCACGAGAACGCCGTCATCTCCCAGAGTGATCGCATTCTCAGGCTTTCCTTCGTGCTGCGTCCTCGTATGGAAATCAAAGAACGGCGGTACTACGGTCTCACCGTTCAGGATCCTCGCTATGTCGCTTTGTATCCTTTCAACGTCAAGAGCGTCGATCGTCTCGAAATCCGGCCTTCCCTCACGGTCACACACGATTTCCTTAAGATTGTAGTAATCGTCAAGCGACAGATGGCAAGCCTTTCTGCCCGCCTCATTGATCGTCTTGGTAAGCCTAAGCGTAAAAGTCGTCTTGCCGGAAGAAGTCGGACCTGAAACGAATATGGCCTTCTTGCTCCTGTTGCTGCAGATCTCGGTGCAGATTGCATCGATCCTTTCGAGAAAAGACTTCTCCGATTCCGATATGAATCTGGGCAGATTTGACGCGCCAAGGCTCTCCTCGAGCTCTTCAACCGTTATGTCAATTCTGTCTCTAAGCTCTGCCATGGATTCCTCCTGTTTCCGCGGAAAGAGATTCAACCCGAAGGAACTTAACGCTTCGAGGGGAAGAACCTCTTAAGTATCAATGTGTTGATGAGCCAGTCCCAGACGAACTGCGCTACCCTGAACACGATGTAGATAAGGCCCGGCACCAACATTGCCACTACGATGATGCCCAAAACCGTGAGCATTACGTGAAGGCCTCCCGCCAGCACGCCCGTGACCGTTGCAAACGAACCGGAACTTGCCGAATACTTCGTCGTGTACTCCTCGAGGGTCTTGTTGAGGTAATCAACAATGAAAGTCTGGAGATCGCCCACTTTCACCGTGAGTTTCGGGAGCATGAGGCTCACGGTGTAACTTAAAACGAGATAAGATTTGAAGATCTTCTCTGCCAAAACCAATATCTTGCCCCATAAGGGCATTCGATAGTATCTGAAATTGATGAAGGGACAGGCAACGAACAATACGATGAACGCGGCAAAAAGGGGCATTCCCACATTTCCGCATCCAAGCAGCATCTTGCCGAAGATGTAGGTGTAAAGGACTATGCAGTTGCAAAGGAGTCCATAGATAATGAAGAGCCAGAAATGCTTTCTGTTCTCATAATCGGTATCGCTCCAAAGCTTGCCGAGCATTAATCCTTCTAGATAATCCAACGAGCCGTTCCTCCGTAAGTTTAACCTTTAGATTTTAACACATAAGGGTAAATCCGACTACTTGACGGGTCAAAGCCCCTCTATCTCGTCTCTTCCGCAGCTCATGACTATCTTCTCGCAAAGGTCCTCATAAGCGATGCCCTCGGCCTTGGCCGCCTCAGGCAGAAGCGAAGTGTTCGTCATTCCCGGCAGGTTGTTTGCCTCGATGAACCAGAAGTCGTGGTTTGCTTCGTCGTAGATCATGTCGATCCTTCCGTACTGGCTCATCCTCAGGATGTCGAAGATCCTGACCGCAAGCTCCTGGCACTTCTTATAGTCAGCCGGATCGAGCTGTGCGGGGCAGACGTGCGTGGTCAGACCATCCTGATACTTGTTCTTATAATCATAGAAGCCCTCGTGGGGAATTATCTCGGTTATCGGGAGCGCTCTGTGGCCAACCACGCCGATGGTGACCTCGCGTCCCTTAAGGAACTCTTCGACCAGGATGCTCTGCTTGTAAGAAGCAGCCCATTCAAGCGCGGGAGCAAACTCCTCTTCCGTCTTAACGATGGAAACGCCGCAAGAAGAACCGCAGCCGATAGGCTTGATGACACAGGGAATGCCGATCTCCGACTTGATCTTTTCAGGAGTCATCTCCTCATATTTACCGCTGATCCATTTTGCGGTCGGAATGCCCGCACCCGCGACCAGTGCCTTTGAAAGAGTCTTGTCCATGGCGATGGCGCAGCCGAGATAGCCGCAACCGGTGTATTTTACGTCGTAAGCGTCAAGCAGTGCCTGGACCTGGCCGTTTTCGCCGTGTGATCCGTGAAGTCCCAGGAAAACCCTGTCGGCGTACTGGCAGAGCTCGATTACCCTAGGGCCTACCCACTGCCTTCTTCCTCCGTGCTGCCTGATTATCTCCTCAAGATCGGGTTCCGTCTCGGGAATCGTATAGGAATATGGATTGACGGTGCCGCGGCGGAAAAAGCTTTCCGCGGGTCTGTCGTTCTCTATGCCATCGTAAAGATCTACCAATGCAACCTCGTGTCCCTTTGAAAGGAGCGCATTTGCGATGAGGCTTGCGGATTTGAGCGAAACGTCACGCTCGGGCGACAGGCCGCCGCCTAAAACAACTATTTTCATGAAAAACCTTTCTTTTCACAAGATATATGGAGATTATAGACCTTTTTCACAAATCTTTTCCCCCCTTTATCTGAAACTGTTATAAGTTTGTAAAAGTTGCTCTTTTTAATAATTGATATAATTATTTAAATTGTTAGAAGGGAGAAATTATGCTCGCATTTCTTTATCTTTGCGTATGCGCCATAACGGGAATGGTCCTCGTGGCCATCTGCGTCCCCGACGTCAGACGTCTTTACTTGGCCTGCGCTCCCTCCGTCAAGGCGATCGAAAACATACCGAGCACCCTGTTCGTTGTTTCCGCCGGAACCGTTACCGGTCTTTTGTGCGTACCGTTCGTCAACTATTACGTAATCCTGGGTCTTTCACACGTCGTCGCAAGCGACAAGCTCTGCATGAAGATCAGCTTCATGGTCACGGCCGCCATATTCCTGTGGCTCGTCCTCACCTGCCTGATCCTCGTAAACCGCAGGCGGATCAAAAAGGAAGAAGCGGGAGAAGAAAACGTAACGAGGCTTCCCCAATACGTCAACAAGCCTTCAAATACCATCATCTACAGCTTCTTCATTTTGCTGACCACCATAATTGCGGCATTCCTGATGTTCTACACCTACAGGATCGACCGAAATTATCTCTTGAACGGCTATTCGACCTTCTCTGACCTCTCGCCCCATACGGCAATGGTCTCCTCATTCGGCAAAGGCTTCAACTTTCCTTCCGAATACATGCATTTCTCGGGTGACGGCATCAAATACCACTTCATGTTCTATTTCCTCGCCGGCATGCTCGAATACTTAGGCTTCCCCATCGATTACGCCCTCAACGTTCCTTCGATCATCACGATGGTATGCGCCATGACCCTCCTGGGCCTCCTCGCATCCCTCCTTTCCGGAAGGCGCCTTGCCTTCGCGCTTTCTCCCGTACTCGTTTTCCTGAGAAGCTCTCTCAACGTCTTCATTCACATTAGGGATCTCCTCGCTGAAGGCCATTCCCCCGTAACGGCGCTCACCGAGATAATGTCGGATTCATCCTGGTACGGCACCACTCCTTATGACGAATGGGGAGTTTGGGCGATCAACGTCTATCCCAACCAGCGCCACCTGATGCTCGGCATCGCCGTAGTGCTCATCTGCGTGATCCTCTTCATTCCTTTCGTAAGAAGGCTTTGCATCTCCGTCATGAGCGCAGGCTCGGCCGGTGGCTTCTTCAAGGCGATCCTGTTCTCAAGGAACGCATGGCTTCCCAGAAAGGACGATCCGCTCTCTGCAGGCACCGTCGCGCTCTTCTCATGCATACTCGTAATCGTCATGCCGTATTTCCACGGTTCATGCCTGATCTCCCTGCTGCTCGTTCTTTTCGGAATGGCGCTCGTTTCCGAGAGCAGGCTTTTGCACCTGATGGTCGCGGTCTGCGCGGTTGCTTCTTCGTTCATTCAGACGACGATATTCTCAGGCGGCGCGCAAAACGTCCTTACCATGCAGTACAATCCGGGATTCCTTCTTTCCGAGTCCTCCAACCCGATTACTTCCAACGTTCTTTTGAATTGGGGGAAATACATAATTACAGTTACGGGCGCCACGCTCGTGACCGCAATCCTGTGCACCGTGATCCTCCTCTTCCACGACATCGTCAAGAAAAAGCCCGTCTACAGGTTCTTCCTGATGCTCGCCTTCCTGAACCCGATGATCTTCGCATTCTTCTTCCAGGTCACTCGCGAAATGCTTGCGAACCACAAGTTCATCCAGGTCTCCATAATCCTGATCGACGCATTCGTCGCCATCTTCCTTGCCAACCTCTTCATAGTTCCAGGCCGCAAGAAGACCGTGGTCGTTTTGGCCGCCGACGCTGACGCTGATGACGAAGATGAAGAAGACGACGACAAATCCGAAGAGACTGTCGATGCTGAAGCTCTCGAGGACAAGATCAAGAAGGCCGCTGAAGACGGCGAACTTCCTCCAATCATATCCGAAGAGACAAAGGCTTTGGAAGCAACAACGGATAAAGAATCCAAAGAAGACAAAGCCGATGACGAAGGTCCGTTTGAAGTTCTGACCGACGACGAAGGATCCGACGACTCCAAACCTGAAGAGATCGTCACCGATAATGAAGACAAGACTGAAGAAAAGAAGGATGACGAGGAATCCGCCAAAGAAGAAAAGGATTCCGATTCCCGCCTTCTTTCCAAGATCCCGGATGAGCGCACAGTCTCGATGAGGCCCGGCTCCGTTGCAATCGCCGAGGAAGCCGCCAAGGCCGAAGAATCCGTCAAGGAATCTTCCGCTGACAGCGATGACTCCGACGATGCGGACGATGCTGAGGTCGCTTTCGTTGATGAAAAGACCAAGGCTGATGAAGCTACGGATTCCGATTCCGACACCCCGTCAGAGCGCACCGTGGGAATGAGACCCGGCGCCGCAGCCATTGCCGAGGAATCCGCAAAGGCAGAAGAGACCGGCAAGGATGAAGAAGCCTCCAAGCCTGAAGAGTCTGAAGAAAAAGCCAACGAAAAGACCAAGGCTGAGGAGACTTCTGAAAAGACCGAAACCGCTTCCGGCGAGGAAAAGCCTGAGGCTGAAAAGGTAGAGTCTGGAGAATCGGACGACAACGACGATCTTCCTTTCGAAGTCCTGGACGACGAAGAAGACAAAGACAAGAAGGAGTCCAAGGAGCTCGCCGAGAAGACTTCTGATGAAGCGGACAAGAAGGTCGAGCCTTCCGAAGAAAAGTCTGAAGAAACCGATTCTGAGGAAGAAGAAGAGAAGGATGACATGGTCCTCGAGCACAAAGAGGTTGAAACCGTCAAGACTACCGGCCTGCCCGGTCCCGTGTGGTTCATTTTCGAGATCTTCGGCGTGCTTGCCGCCCTCATACTGTTGGTAGCGCTTTTAGGCACCGGCATTTCCGAGTGGGCAACCTACATCAACATCAATTCAACTCCGATGGCCGTGAACGTCAATTCACCCGTCACGGAATGGATCGTCAAGAACACCGAACCCGACGACGTCTTCCTGACGCCTGAATGGTCAATGAACAGATTCCTGCTCGCAGGACGCCCGATGTACTATGGCTGGCCTTACTACGCTTGGTCCGCCGGACACGACACCAACACCCGTGACACGATCTACCTCTGGCTCATCTCAGGCTGCGGCGGAGACATCAAGGAGTTCAAGCGTTACTGCAAGGAGCGTGGAATCCGTTACCTCATCGCTGATCCCGATTTCGAGGACGGCGACTACGGCGAAGACGTATTCTTCAACCGCGAGTTCTTCGATGCGAACCTGACCCAGGTCGCCTACTTCACCGAAGAGAACACGGTGATCTACAAGATCTACTGATCGCGGCTAGAATTCATGCTTTACAACGGGTGCCATTGCGGCGCCCGTTTTTCATTCCAAGAATACCTGCTCAGTTTTACCAAAAGTTGGCAGGTTATCTTGGAATTTCAGTCAAAAAGATGCTTTTTTCCATGTTGCCTGCCAAGATTCAACAAACAGTTGGCAGGTTATCTTGGAATTGGCATACCGCCCCAGCATGGGGATAAAACAAAAAGGACTGCACTACAGTGCAGTCCTTTCGTTTTCTTTATGAGTAACGTTGCTTTGCGAGCGTTTTCCTCTTCTTCACGGAAGCGATTTGCTTTGCGAGCGTTTTCCGCAGGCGCTAGAGCGCCGAGGACCTTAGCGAGCAAAACAACATCGCTTACTCTTCTTCCACCTTAGCCTCAGCAATGACCTTCTGAGCGATCTCTTCAGGTGCGGGTTCATAGCGGACGTGCTCCATTGCGAACCAACCGCGGCCCTGAGTCATGGACTTCAGGTCGGTAGCGTATTCGAGCATCTCAGCGGTAGGAACTTCTGCGTTGACTACGGAACCGAACTCGTCCGCGTCGATACCCATGATCCTGCCGCGGCGCTTGTTCATATCGCCCATGATGTCGCCCTGCTTGTCCTCGGGGATGTGAACCTCAACCTTGCTGATGGGTTCAAGGAGGACGGGGCTGGCGGCCGTCATGCCGGCCTTGAAAGCAAGGTTGGCAGCGATCTTGAATGCCATTTCGGAAGAGTCTACCGGGTGGTAAGAACCATCGACCAATGTGGCCTTGAGATTAACTACGGGATATCCTGCGAGAACACCCTTCTTGACGGATTCCTGGAGACCCTTTTCAACTGCCGGGAAGTAGTTCTTCGGGACAGCGCCGCCGAAAACCTTCTCTTCGAATACGAGTTCCTCTGACTCAGCGTTGGGCTCAAACTCAACCCAAACGTCACCATACTGACCGTGACCGCCGGACTGCTTCTTGTGCTTACCCTGGACCTTAACCTTCTTGCGGATTGCTTCACGGTAAGGAACCCTGGGCGCATCGAGTGTGCAGTTTACGTTGTAAACGCTCTTGAGCTTGCTGATGAGGACCTTGAGCTGCATGTCGCCAAGACCGGAAAGGACCATCTGCTTTGTCTCGGGATTGGTCTCAACCTTGAAGCAGCGGTCTTCGTCTGCGAGCTTTGTAAGACCTGTGATGATCTTGTCTTCCTCACCCTTCTTATCGGGAACGATGCTCTTTGAAAGAACGGGCGTAGGGAACTTGATCTTAGGCATCTCAAGTATGCGGGCCTTGTCGCAAAGCGTATCGTTTGTATCCGTGTTAGCGAGCTTGGAAGCGGCACCGATATCACCGGCGGTGACCTTGTCGGTAGCGATCTGCTCCTTGCCGCGCAGATAGAACAATCCTCCGATCCTCTCGTCCTTGCCCTTTGTTGCGTTATAGACGGTGGAGTTGGCACGGAGCGTACCAGCGTTGACCTTGAAGATGCTGATCTTACCTACAAACGGGTCGGTGATGGTCTTGAAAACGAATGCCGCGAGCGGATCGTCAATCGAGCAGCCGACCATCTGCGTGCTTCCGTCAGGAAGCGTAGCTTCCAAAGCGGGCTTCTTGCCTGCCGGAGGAGTATCCTTCGAGATGCAGTTAAGCAGGAAGTCGATACCCCAGTTCATGTATGCGGAACCGCAGTAGATCGGGTGAAGCTTGCCTTCACGGAAACCTGCATGTACGCCGTGACGGAACTCGTCCTCAGTGAAAGGCTCGCCTGCGAAGAACTTCTCCATAAGAGCGTCGTCAGCCTCTGCTACGACTTCGTTGACCTTGTTCTGGAGTTCGTCAACTCTCTCGTTGTATTCTTCAGGAAGCGGGAACTCGACGAACTTACCGGTGCCCTTTTCGATGCTGAAAGCCTTGCGGTTCATAACGTCGACGATACCCGTCATCTGTCCGTCCTTCATGATAGGGAAGGAAAGCGGGATGACTGAAGAGCCGTAGCGCTCCATCATACGGGCAGCTACCGCTTCGAAGTCAGCGTTGGGCTCGTCCATTCTGTTCATGAAGAACAGGAATGGAACCTTCTTGCCGTTCAAAAGCCTGATGGCCTTCTCGGAACCGACGGACGTGCCGCCCTTTGCGGAGATCATGATGACGCCTGAATCGGCGATCCTTATTCCGCTCATCTCCTCGCCCAGGAAATCGAAGTCACCTGGCGTGTCGATGATGTTGATCTTGCTGCCCTTGTACTCACAGCAGGCTACGGAAAGGCTGACAGACATCTGACGCTTGATCTCTTCGGGATCATAGTCCAGTGTCGTGTTGCCGTCAACGATCTTGCCCTGACGACCGATCGCTTTGGTGTAATAGAGAATAGCCTCTGCGAGCGTCGTCTTTCCGGACCCGACGTGTCCGAACAGCGCGATATTGCGAATTTTGTCTGCGGAATAAATCTCCATCAGTCATTCCTCCTTGGGTTCAAATTTTCAATAACTTTCCTATTATAAAATATTTGATAGTCTAATTCCACAAAACCGCAAACATAATTCAAATATTTTTTGTGCATTTGATTTTAATGCCCAAAGGGCAAAAAAAGAGGCCGCGATTAACGCAGCCTCTTGTCATTCAAAACGTTGGATAAGTCTTATCTGACTCTTCTCGTATCCTGGGCAGGTCTCTCGAAGATCAGGACGACACGGTCCTGCTTCGTGTTGAAGGAACCGCCTGAAAGTGAAGCGGTCTCAGAACCACCCATAGAGGAAAGGAGCTTTCCGCCGTCGTCATCGATCGCGGAAACAAGCTTCCATCCGTCAGCAGCCTTCTTCTTGAGAAGTTCGTTAAGGGCTTTGACGTCAACTTCAGACATGCTGTTGTGTCCAACTACCTCGACGCTGTATTCCTTAGGACCGTCCGATGCTCCGGAACCGCCTTCCCTGACTCTCTTTTCAAGCAATGCTACTGACTCGTCGAGTGCGGCAAGCTTCTTCTCAAGTTCAGCCTTCTCCATTTCCTTCTCCTTAATCTGGTTTTCCAATTCTTCGATCTGCTTCAACATGGAGCCCTTCTCGCTCTCGCTCAAAGCGCATTCCTTAAGGAATACCGCCTGCTTCTCGGCATTGAGAACGATCTCCTGTGCGGCAGCCTCTGCGAGGACCGTAGCCTTCTTGGAATCGGCGATGATGCGGTTTGCCTCATCAAGGTCATTCTTCAGAGCTGCGATCTCGCCTTCGAGCTTCTTCTGCTCAGCCTGATACTGGTTTGTGAGCTCTTCGGCATTATTCTTCTTGGCTTCAACGACCTCGAGATCCGCATTGGCGGACTTGATCCTCTGGTCAAGTTCCTTCTCCTTAGCGGCAAGGTCAGCCTTGACGGACTCTACCTGCTTCTGGAGTTCTTCCCTTGCGGCATTCGCCTGCTGGTTCATCTCGTCACGCTTTGCGGCAGCCTCTTCAGCTTCAGCCATGACCTTCCTGGCCTGATCGGTCAGTCCGTCGAGCTCGCTCTGTGCCTGCTTGTTGCGCTGTTCGAGTTCCGCGATGATGTGCTCACGCTCAGCATTTGCAGCGGCAATGAGCTTCTCGGTCTCAGCCTTTGCCTTGTCACGCTCAGCCTCGGCCTGATCCTTTATCTTAAGTGCTTCGGAAGCCTGCTCCATGGAGACCTTCTTGGACTCCTCGGCAATCCTGACCTTTTCCTTCTCAAAATCTTCGTTAAGCTTGACGATCTTGGCTTCGAGAGCCTGGACTTCCTTGGCCTTCTCAGCCTGAATCTTGTCGGCGTTGTCCATCATCGCCTGGATCTCTTCGGCCTGTTTGACCAGCTCGTTACGCTTGGCCATGGCTTCCTTGTATTCCTTCTCGACCTGGATGGCGAGTTCTTCAGTCTGACGCTGTGCTTCCTCAAGGATTCGCTTCTGCTCGGCCTGAGCCGCGGCGATCATCTCGTCGTGCTCTTTCTTGGTCTTTTCCTTGGCCTCTTTGACGATGGAATCCGCTTCCTTGCGCATGGCGTCACGCTTCTCGCGCGCCTCGCCTACCTCGTTGCGGATCGTATCGACCGTCTGCTCGAGAGCGATCTTCTCGTCGAGCTTCTTCTTCTGGAAAGCTGAAAATTCAGAATCGAGCTTAAGCTTCTCTGAATTGAACTTGTCCTGCATCGTGGCATAGTCGCGCTCGAGCTTTTCCATCGCCTCAACAATACGCTTTTCTTCTTCGCTTCGCTTGGCCTCGGCTCTGGCGATCTTCTCCTGCTCCTTCTGCTCAAGAACCTTCTTGGCATCGGCGGCGGCAGTATTGACGTCACCCTGAGAAGCCTTCTGGAAGTCGTATTTGCACATTGAGCAACGGGCTACGTTGTCGCCCATCATTACACCGCATACCGGACATCTCTTCATAATCTGTTCTCCCTGATTTCGGCCGCGTTAAAAGATACGGCTCATAAATAACATGTTTTATTATACTCCCTCGCGGCAAAAAAGTTTTATTTTTTTGACTCTATAAATTTGAATTTTTAGTAAACATAAATATATAAAGCGTTTTCGCCTGATTTTTTTTGTGTGCGTTGCCTTTTTGATAACGTCAAACCTGCCCTTATAATTTAATAAATTCATTTAGGGGGGATTTTCAAATGAACAAGTTTTCCCGCAAGGCCTTTGCGATATTGCTTTCGGCTCTTGTGCTTACCGGTGCCTTTTCAGGCTGCGCCAAGAACAATGCGGCTGGAAGCGTCGTAACGGTCGGCATTACACAGGAACCCAACGTTTTCGACCCGCATACGGTAAACGCTGCCGGTGACCGCGAGATCATATTCAACGTCTATGAAGGACTTTACAAGTTCGATTCCGACGGTGTCCTCAATCCCTGTCTCGCAACAGGATACGAGCTTTCCGATTCAATGGACGAGTACGTCTTCACTATCCGCAAGGGCGTAAAGTTCCATAACGGCAAGGAAATGACTCCTGAAGACGTCGTCTTCTCACTTTCACGCGCGGCAGGACTTCTTTCCGGACAGGAAAAGGCTCCCGTTGACGCGCTCAAGGTCGTTTCCGCAGTCTCCATCAGCCAGGATGACGCTTCAAAGGTCGTCGTCAAGCTCAAGGAAAAGAGCAGCGAGCTTTTGAGCTACTTCACGGTCGGCATCATCCCTACAGGTTATGAGGACTGCCAGACAAAGCCCATCGGAACCGGACCTTTCAAGTTCGATTCCTACAATCCCGGTCAGAACGTGACCATTTCCAAGTTTGACGGTTACTGGGGAACAAAAGCCTCCATCGACAAGGCCGTCTTCAAGATCTGCGCCGACATCGATGCCGGAATGGTCGAGCTTACCAACGGAAGCATCGACGTCTTCCCTCACTTCACTTCCGACCGCGCAAAGCAGATCGACCAGACGAAGTTCAAGGTTGATTCAAACGTTTCCAACATGCCTCAGATTTTCATCCTCAACAACAAGGTTGCACCCTTTGACAATCCCAAGGTCCGCGAGGCATTCAATTATGCGATCAACAGGAAGGACGTCATCTCCGTTTCCACCGATGGAAACGGCGTTGAACTCACGACCGCAATGAGCCCTGCCATGGGCAAGTACTACGACAAGACTCTCGACGGCACCTATACCTATGACGTTGAGAAGGCAAAGAAGCTCCTTGACGAGGCAGGCTTTGCTGACGGACTTGAGACAACCGTAACCGTCTGCTCCTCCTACCTCCCTCACGTCAATGCAGCGGTTGAGATTGCTGCAGAGCTCAAGAAGATCGGCGTCACCCTCAAGATCAACCAGGTCGACTGGGCAACATGGCTCGACCAGGTTCACGACAAGAGGAACTACGATACGACCGTAATCTGCGTCGACAGCGCTTTCGCACCTTACGACGTGCTCCAGCGTTACGCTTCAGACAGCTCGAAGAACTTCTTCAATTATTCCAACTCAAGGGTTGACGAGCTACTCAAGCTCATCCCCGCCGAGAAGGACGAAGCCAAGAAGGTTGAGTACTATCACGAGATCCTCAATTGTATGGTCAAAGACAACAACAACGTCTACATCCAGGATCCCACGGCCATCACGATCGTAAGCAACCGCATCGAAGGCTACAAGACCTGGCCCATGTACGTCGTTGACCTTTCAACGGTCAAGATCGCGAAATAAGGCCTGACCAAAAGACAAGCAAAACAAACGCCGCGGCAAAAGGCAATGTCATTAAGTTAAGGACTTGACAACGAAAAACCCCCATCCCTCGAAAAAGAGGGGTGGGGGTGGTTTTTTGGCTTGTAAATTCCCGAAAGCCTTGATTTTAAGGAATTCGGGCGGGACAACCGTTAAGCATATAACGGAAATTGACAATTTAGGGGGTGGGTGGTTTTTTACTGAAAGACTTATTTTATGTGTGTTTTATACTATGGGTAGGGTTATGGTCATATAATAATCTGTGCCTTTCTTCTCCATATAAAGACTACCATTAGCAACATTATCACCATCATCACAGCCCCAGTTTGTGCCTTCTCTATTGTCTGTAAAATTGCTTGTAGGCTTAACTTGAACAAGGTAATTATAGAGTTGGTCATATAAGGATGAGGCTACAGGAAAGATTACAGGCAAACGAGAGAGTTGCCGCTATCGAGATGATAGAGAGATTAGACACCACTACTCCGAGCATTGTCATAATGGATAGAGGTTATGACGGTTTTAATATGATAGAGCATTGTAACCGTAAGGAGAATTGCTTTTATATCATTAGAGGTAAAGCCACAAAGAAGAACTCCACAATGAAAGAGTTTGAGGCTTTGCCCGAAAGCGAATGTGATGTTGATATTGAGGCAGATATTACCACTTCTGGAACATTTTATAGGCAGTACAAGAATACTAATCCCCGTTTGCACTTTATTGACCGCCCTACAAAGAGGCATAAGGAAACCTATTCAGAGAATACCCGTATAAGAATGTGGGATTTCGAGAATAAGTGTACGGTCAAGTTCCGTGTAGTAAAGTTCAGAATAAGCGAAGATGGTAAGGATGCTTGGGAAATCCTTATTACTAACCTTAATAGATTTGAGTTCCCTATTGAGAGAATGAAAGAGATGTATCACAAGAGATGGGATATTGAAACCTCTTTCCGTTCCTTAAAGTACGCTCTGGGCGGTATAAACTTCCATAGCAAAAAGGATGAGTTTATTGATATGGAGATA
>JAFZVF010000049.1 GCA_017617935.1 Clostridiales bacterium
GCTGCAGGGAACATCTTCTCGCCGACGGAAACGTTGTAGTTCTCAACGAATACGACCTTGAGCTTGTTCTTCATGTCAGGATCAGAATCGATGAGCTTAGCGATCTCGTTGATGAACTTGATGATTGCCTTAGCTCTGAAGTAACCCGGAGCAGCCTTAGCAGCGAAGAGGATCGTGACAGGGGGCATGTCGAGCTTCGGATTTTCCTTGAGTCTGTCGTAAAGGTTCAAAGCGTAGAGAGCATTTAAGAGCTGTCTCTTGTATTCGTGGAGACGCTTGATCTGTACGTCGAAGCAGGAGTTGGGGTTCAATTTGATGCCCTTTGTCTTTTCGAGATATTCGGAAAGATTCTTCTTGTTGTTCTTCTTGATGGCAATGAACTTCTTCATTACCTTGTCATCGTCCTTGTACTTCTCGAGATCCTTGAGCAGATCAAGGTTTGTAACCCACTTGTCATTGCCGAGGAGGTCAGTGATGAGGTTTGCAAGCTCGGGATCGCAGGAACGGAGCCATCTTCTGGGCGTAACGCCGTTTGTCTTGTTGGAGAACTTCTCGGGATAGATAGCGTACCAGTCCTTGAGGGTCTCGTTCTTGAGGATGTCTGTGTGGAGGGCAGCAACGCCATTTACGGAGTGTGAGCCGTAGATAGCCATCCATGCCATGTGGATCTTGCCGTCAGCAAGAGGAGACATACGGTCGATGACCTCGGAATAGAGGCCTGCCTCGTACATCTGGGCGCGGAACTGGTTGTTGATGCCTTCGATGATCTCGAAAATACGAGGGAAGAGGAAACGGAAGATGGAGATATCCCACTTCTCCAATGCCTCTGCCATGATGGTGTGGTTGGTGTAAGCGAAGGTCTCCTTGACGATCTCCCATGCCTCGGTCCACTCGATGCCGTTCTCGTCAACGAGGAGTCTCATGAGCTCGGGGATAGCTACGACAGGGTGTGTGTCGTTGAGCTGGATCGTGTTGTACTTCGCGAAATCATGGAGATCGTCACCGTGATACTTCTTGTATCTGTAGATGATGTCCTGCAGTGAAGCGGAAACGAAGAAGTACTGCTGTCTTACACGGAGGACCTTTCCGTCGTAGGAAGTGTCGTTCGGATAGAGCACTCTCCAGATGTCCTGTACGCGGTTTCTCTCGATGACGGCGTCGTCGAATCTCTGTGAGTTGAAGAGGTTGAAGTTGAATTCCTGTGCGGGCTCAGCCTTCCAGAGTCTCAAGAGGTTGACGTTCTTTGTGCCGTAACCTGTGATAGGGAGGTCGCAGGGGATAGCCCAGACGTCGATGTCTGAGTAGTGTACCTTGACCTTGCGGTCGTATCTGGGAAGGATGAAAGGGTAGCCATGCTCCATCCAGGAGTCCGGATACTCGTTCTGGAAACCGTTCTCGATGGCCTGTCTGAAGAGGCCGTAACGGTAAAGAATGCCGTAGCCTGTGACAGGGAGGTTCAAAGTTGCGCATGAATCAAGGAAACATGCTGCGAGACGTCCCAAGCCGCCGTTGCCTAATGCCGGGTCTGTCTCCTGCTCGAGAATGTCGGTGATATCAAGTCCGAAAGCGGCGAGAGCGTCCTTTGCCTGGTCGTAAATGCCCAGATTTACAAGGTTGTTGAGCATTGAGCGGCCTTCGAGGAATTCTGCCGAGAAGTAGTGAGCCTGACGGCCCTGATTGTACTTATGTCTTGTTGCGATCCAATTCTCGGAGATGATCTCTACGATGCTCTTCGAGAGCGCTGTCCAGTAATCGCGGGGCGTAGCCTGCTCAAGACTCATGCCCGTCTCAGCCCTTACGTGGGACTGCATCATCTGTTCAAGCGCTTTTGCTGTAATTGTTGCCATTGTCCATATTTCGGTGCCCTTTTTACCCGTAAAGACACCTACTTACCTCCAAAATAATTCAAGTCTGATTTTAGCAATATTACTGAACGTTAGCAATTTTTTGAGCCAAGTTCGATTATTTGACCAAAAACACCTCGAAAAGCCCTATTTATAGGTGTTTTTTTGACAACGGAAATCACTCGAAAATAACAAAAATCACCGATTTTTACTGATTTTTAACACAAGGTTTATTTTTTGTCCGGTTGAGGCAATATTAAGGCGGTTATTACTTATAATATTTGTATTTTTCCGCCTACTATATTAAACTTCAAATGTTATGAATATTGCGCTTTATTACGTTTTCGCAGTCGTGGCAGGAATCCTCGCAGGAGCCCTTGTCACTTGGCTCTTCGGGAAGTTTCCCGATAAATGGCTCCAGGATTACGGGGTAACCCCGCAAGACCCTGATTACAGGCCCTCAAAAAGGATGAGACCTTTCCCGGAAGGCCTTATTGCCGTTGTTTTCTGCGTAGCCTGCTACTGCGTGACTATCTTCTTCTGCAGGAATGCTTACATCGAGGGCCAGTTCAGGCCCATGCACCTTGCGGTCATATTCCTCGTGATCCCCGTGCTCCTGCTCGTCATGATGGCAGACAAGCTCAACAGGATCATCCCCGACCAGTTCACCATCTACATCGCGTTCTGCGGCGTTTTGTCCGTTTTATCCGACGTCTTCGAAGGCTCCGTCTGGTTTACAGACGGCGTCAAGTGGTACGTCCCCGTACTCAACAAGGTCATCGCGTCCCTCATCGGAGGCGGCGTCATCTGGCTCATCGGCTTCTTGTCGATCACGTTCTTAGGCCGCGAAGGCATGGGAATGGGCGACATGTGGCTCCTTTTTGCAACGGGCCTCATCACAGGCTGCTACGGCCTGGTCGTCTTGATCTACGTATCGATCTTCTCCGCTTTGATCTTTGCTATCCCGCTCCTTATCAGGAAGAGAAAGAGGATCGCCGCCGAGAAGAAAAGGATCGCCGAATCGCCGGATCCCAGGAAAGAAAAGCTCAAGATCCAGAGGGAGAAGGCCGCCATCCACTTCGCGGAAGACCCGGATTATATGGCTTTCGGACCTTTCCTCGCACTGGGCTGCGCAGTATTTGCCATCATGGAGCCCTTCTTTTTTGAGAAGATGCTCGATACTTTGAATCTTCTCGGAGTGTACTTCTGATGGCTGTTCTCAAGGCAGTTAAAGACTTTTTCGTTCACGCATTCAAATATCCTAAGCCGTTCAACTGGGGATATCCCGTATTCTTCGGCTCTTGCGGCCTCATATTCACAGTCTTTTTGTCCAAGCTCATGTTCGCGGGCGCGTTCCCGTTCTCGTCGACATCGCTCATCGGCTGCGCGGTCATCGTGCTCCTGCTCGTAATGTTCGCATTCCTTGTCCCTTCAGTCCTCATGGCAGAGAAGGGCGGACTCGACATCACCGGCCGCTACACCGGCATCGGCGCTTTGATCCTGGCATTCCTGTCAGGCGCCCCGCTCTACCTGGTAAAGGCCGCATTCCACAATATCTCGCTCGCTTTCTGGCTGAAAAACGGCGGATCTGTTATCTTTCCGGCCGCTTTCTACCAGCTGGAGGACGTCAACGGACTGACGCTTTCCTTAAGCATCCTCATAGACACTGTCGTCCCCGCGTTCGGCATCTCATTCTTCTTCCTGGGCGCCGTCTGGCAGGGATTTAACGAGAAGAGAAAGCGCTGGGCATTCATCGTGATCCCGCTTCTCATCGCGCTTTATTCATTTGACTTCATCGATCTTCCGGCCATCCTCATCATCGGCTGGTGGCTCTGCATCTTAAGGTCCCGCACAGAGAACATCTACGGACCTGTCTTGGCGCTCCTCGGCGCAAGATTTACGGGCATCCTGATCGGCAGCGTCGTCATCGAGATCGACCTTACCACCGTAAGGACCTTCAGCGACATCCCGACCACGTTCTACTATTCGTCAATTCCGGCCATCGTCGTCGCGGTAATTCTTCTTGCGTTCTTCCGCAAGACTTTGGGCGAGTTCCATAACTCTTACAGCAACGACGTCTACGGCGATTCGAGGCTTCCTGCCGAGAAAGACGGCGGCAAGGCCAATAAAATGTACAAGGGTTTCAATCTCACGCTCGTTTTGGGCATCGCCATCTGCGTTATCTTCTGGATTCTTATCTTCAAAGGTGCCAGAATATAACCGCAGGGGAAATATTTCGGGGAATAATAAGAGGATTATAGGAAATGAATGATTTGGAAAGATACAACAGAGACAAAGCATCGGTCATGTCGATGCTCAAGTTCATCCTCGCGGTCGGCATCACCGTCGGCCTGCTCTACGTCGGCAAGATCGTCGCGGTCATACTGATCCCGTTCCTTATCGGCTTCCTTCTTGCCAAGACTTCGGACATCATCGCCAAGCCTTTGTCGAAGCTCTTCGATAAGGACGCGAAAAAGATCCGCCCGGGCAGACGCAAGTCCACCCATACCAAGACCGCCCTGGTAGTCTACGTTATCTTAAATATTTTCGTATTCATAATAATAGTCCTGACCTTCATCGGCCTCGTCTACCAGGCAAACAGCCTGCTCGTCACCATCGCCGATGCGGCCAAGTCTTTTAAGCCCAGTGAGCTGCTCTCGACACACATCCTTGACCGTTTCAGCGAGGCCAACGGCGGGTTCCTCACGGAAGACATGATGGAGTCAGTCCAAAACAGCATCACCGACATGGGCCAGACCCTCGCGAAAAACATCCCGCAGTTCGTAAGCGGCGCCTTCTCCAAGCTCTGGAAGGTCGTCGGCAACCTGCCTTACGGCGTCTTCGTAGTAATCTGCGTTATCTTAAGCGGCTTCTACTTCATCAACGACGCCCCCGCAGTCCTCAAGTTCTACGTTAAGAACACGCCCAACAAGACCTTCCGCAACAGGATCTTCACGCTCCTTAACGAGCTGGCGGTCATGGTCTTCCGCGTACTCGGAGGATACCTCGCGCTGTTCATCATCACGGCATTCGAATCACTCATCGTATTCTGGATCGCAGGACTTCACGAATACGCCATCGTACTCTGCATCATCACGGCGCTCATCGACTTCCTGCCTATCTTAGGAATCAGCGCAACGATGATCCCCATGATCATCTACCAGATCTGCAACGGCAACTACGTCTCCGCAGGCGTCCTCCTCGCAGGCTTCATCGTCATGTCGATCATCCGCCGCTTCATCGAGCCCGCCATCCTCGGCAAGTCCCTCAAGATGCACCCGCTCATCACGCTCCTCGCGATGGCAGCAGGTGTCTACGTCTGGGGCGCAGTCGGCTTCCTTTTGGGCCCTGTCCTTGCGATCATCATCATCCAGGTCATCAAGGTCTTCGAGATCGACAAGATGGTCGGCCGCTACTTATCCGGCATCCTTGACGGCTTCATGACAAGCAAGGACGACAAGAACAAGAAGGGCTCTAAGGCTGACAAACGTGACTCCGCCGATGCGGCAGACACCGAAGCTGAGTCCGAAGACGAGCCCGCAGCTGAAGAAGCCGTTTCCGTAGAGACCGCAGAAGCAACAGAGAAATAAGCAATCAAAGACTCAAGTCTTTTCGTTTTTCCGTGACATATTGGCGACACATCGAAGGGGTATGATGTCCCCAAGGAGGATGAAGCAATGTCTTTCAGATTGTTGATCGTAGAAGATTCACCCGAACTCCTGGAGGCCACCGGAGACTTCTTTCGTGAGGAAGGCTCAGGACTCTGGGATGTCGTGACCGCGTCTGACGGAAATGACGCTCTGGCCAAGGTGAGAGGCGGATCTTTCGATCTCATGATCTTAGACATTATGCTTCCCGGGGCATCCGGATTTGATATCTGCAGGGCGGCCCGCCAAAAGAGCGACTGTCCGATCATCTTCGTCACTGCCTTAGGCTCCGAAAACAACATCTTGAAGGGATATGAGACCGGGTGCGACGACTACGTCGTCAAGCCTTTTTCGCTCCGCCACCTCTACGCCAAAAGCCTTGCTCTTCTCAAGCGCGCTAAGAAGAGCTCAGACGGCGACATCTTGCGGTGCGGCACAATATCCCTCAACAGGAACACAATGCTTGTCACTGTTGAAGGCCGCGAGGTCGCTATCAATGCCCGGGAGTACTTCCTTCTGGTCTATCTGCTCGAGAACAAAGGCGCTGTCCTTACACGCAAGGCCATTCTGGATCATGTATGGGGAGATGATCTGGATGTAAGCGACAGAGTCGTCGACAACACGATCAGAAGACTCCGCGAGAGCTTAGGCAGCGCCTCCGGCCAGATCAAGACAGCGATAGGCAGGGGATACCGCATCACGGAGGAATAAGAAAATGAAAGTGCGCAAAGAGACGATAGAGAAGCCTAAGTTTTTGAAATCGTATGTTATCAGTGCAGCCATTATGCTGGCAGTCTTTTTCCTGATAGCATTCATATTTGCAGTGTTTTTATGGAACATATATGTTTCTGATGCAGAGAGTGAGGGAATTTACTATAAAAGCGCTATCGAAGAAGGCTTGTATGAGCTCATTGATAAGGAAGAAATCACTAATGAAGATCTGAATAAGATCAAATTAGGAGCAGCAAGTTATTATTCACAGACAACATCAAAATGCAAGATTAAGATCGACGGATATGGCGAAATAGATTCCAGTAAGACAGCTGCCATGTATTATTCATGCTGGGCGGAAAACAAGGATATGGATACCTACCGTTCGTACGTTTTATTACTTGCTGACAATAAGTATCTTGAATACTTCAATACACCTGAAGCATTGAATTATTATCTTCCCTGCGAAAATGGCGAAGAATATTATCCAAAGGGTTTGGAACTTGAATTCTATTGCACTGAATTCTATGCCGATCTCGAAAAAGGTCTATTCATTCCTGTCGAGGTTGAGATATGTGAGGATTCCCATAACACGAGTTTCTATCCTACAGGCGTGAAATTCAGGATCGAACCGGACAATACCGAAGGATATACGCTTTATAAATCCACCAATTATCATACAGAATTTGAAGATAACACAACTTACAGTGTCAATTACGCTTATGTCAGCGGACATGATGGTACTGTTACGGATGAAGAATGCGATGGTTTTTGGAATGAGATTGAGATCGATTCAAAATATCACGTCGAAATCTTAGGCGAGAATCCGGAATATATTCCTTTTACGACAGCCTGCAAGGATCAAATCATAATCGCCGCAGTCATTATCATCTGGCTTGCTTTAGCTTTTGCATTCATTCCCGCATCGATCAGTTACAACGCCAAAAAGAGAAGATTCGAGATTTTCGAATACAGGCGAAAGATGGTAGATGGTATGGCGCATGATTTAAAGACTCCTATGGCTGCAATATCAGCTTATTCCGAGAACCTTTCGAACAATATTGCTACAGACAAGAAAGAATACTATGCCGGCAAGATCGAAGAGAAAGTCTCGCAGATGAACAAGATGGTTAATGATATCCTGGAGTTCTCAAAATCAGAGAATTCTTCTGCTGTCATAACCAAAACTGATGTGGACATCGGATCGGTCATTAGCAAGATCATTTCCGACAACGAACATGTCATAACCGAGCGTTCTTTGAAGGTGAATTTTGACAACAAGAGTGTCGTTTTAAAGACCGACGAAAAGATGTTTGAACAGGCTGTATCCAACCTCATTAATAATGCAGTTCTCTACAGCAAAGTAGGCACTGATATAGAGGTTTCCTTAGTTCCCGGTGTCCTGTCGATCTCTAACATCTCTGCCGAGAAACTTGAAGACATTAAGAACCTTAAACAGGCTTTCTCCAAGGGCTGTCTGGCACGCGGCAGCAAAGGCACAGGCTTAGGACTTGCAATAGCGGACAACAACCTCACAATGCTGGGCTACAAGCTCGATATCAAGAGCGACGGCGAAAAGTTCATCGCCACAGTAAAGCTGTAAAAACACCAACAATTCAAGTAGCACCTGCAGGCCGTGCCGTCAAGGCGCGGCTTTGCCTTGCCTTGTGACATTGACTGTCAGCGTTGTTTAAGTGGTGCAAGCCACCTCTTTTTCTAGCCCTTCGTATTACTTTTGGAAATGATAATAGTCCCGTAGATTGCGGCGTTCAACTTCGCGGAAAGGTGCCTTGGGTCGAACGAGGTATCGTCGTTACTTGTTGTGAAGATAACATCGAGATCCTGGATCAGCCCTGCGTTCATGAAATTACCGAATTTGAGTTTGCTGATCTTGAAGTAATCAGAAGAGCCGGTCATACCGAAATGCTCATGGAACTTGCAGGTGTCAATCTCCGCGAAGTAGGGAACAAAGTCCGGAAAGACCGGTTTTGCCAAACCTTTCAGAAAAACTTTGGGTTCGTACTTGAACGGGATGCCGGATTCGGTATAGAAGATGGCTATCTCCTTTTCGGCGGCTGAACGGTATTTAATGCCGTTGAATTCATAGTTGTCCGGTTTGGCATAACTCGTATCAGCGTCGTTCTCGAGACTGTCAAAATATTCCTTATTCATAATGACCGGTTTATTCGTGTCAACGTAGACCACCCGGTTCGCTGCATGCGGTTCACAATCTTCCGGCGGGTCGTACTTAAAGTTAGCATCCCAGATAGCCTGATAGACTTTGAGTTCGTCAGCGAGACGTTCACGTTTTTTCAGAATCTGGTAGTAGTATTGCCCTTTATCGGAACTGAATAAATATCTGTGATTGTCAACAACAACCCGAATAGGTGTACCGACATCCCTGGGTTTATTGATCAACGTGATAACGGGCAGTTCTTCGAGCTGCTTTTTTAAGTAATTGATCTTGAGAGCCAGATACTCTCTCGGGATGTAAGTATTGAATAATTCCATAGTCGGATTATACAACGGGTGCTTGTCGTATTTTCTCGACAAAACTCGACAAAACCGACAACGTCTTCAAGTCCTGAGTGACGGACCAGCTCAGATGTTTTATGAGACTCAAGATGCCGTATTAGACATGGGTTTATTTTGGGCTTTTTTGACGCTGGAAAGACCCAAAAAATAGCAATCTCTGACCGTTTTGCTTTTTTATGGGTCTTTTCGAGCTCATTTTAGCCCGTTTTTTGCCCATCAGATTATTTGGGCGTACTAGAGTGCATTTGTCCGGCGTTTGGGCGTTGTATACGGCAAACAAAAACGGCTGCCCCGGGTGAGACAGCCGCTTGCAGTTTTAATAATATTTTCAGAGTACTACGTTCACGTCATTTACGTCGAGCGAAGCGAACGGGCCGGGGATGATGGCGCTCCTCTTGGCGCCGAAGTAGTCGGTGTCGAAGATGATGTCATTGCCGTCTCTGTCTTCGAAGCGCTGCTGGGGCTCGAATGCTTTGCCTAAAACGTCTGTGGTGACGAGGTCAGAAGTGAAGGAGCCGATGGCTTCGGCGAGGTTGGTCTCGAGGTAGACCTTTTCGCCGTCTTCGCGGACGTTGACGTAGACTTCGGTCTTGGAATCCATGAGGTAATTCTTTTCTTTGCAGAAGCGCTGGGCGCCGCCCAAGTATGCGTTGCCTTCAATCCAGACGGGGAGCTTGTCGAAGTGGGCCTTGGCGATCTTCATCATGTCGGGCGTGTCAGACTCGAGATCGAACTGCTTGATCCAGTCTTCGTAGAGCGGATAGTGGTCCCAGACGTGGGTGCCGACGACGCGCTCTTCTTCCCAGACCGTGCCGTCATCGAAGCGGGAGATCAATGATTCCTTCGGGTGTTTCTGGAAGAAGATGTTGTTATAGAATCTGTCGTCGCCGTGGAGGATGGTCATGAAGCCCATTACTTCGGTGCGGTGAGGGAAGTGGTAAGGGGTGTAGCGCCAGTCGGTGCCTTCGCCGACGGAAGTGAATGAGCCGCAGATGAGGTTGTGGACCATTGCGACGCCCTGGGTGGCGATACGGAGAGTAGCGTCGGAGAGCAGGATGTTGTTGTCGATCAGGGTAGGTCCGTGGCCGACCTCAACGAAAATATCCTCGCTGCCCATGCCGCCCTTCAAGGGGGCTGCGTATTCGGGGCGCTGGTTGTCGTGAAGGAGATTGCAGGTGATGCGTGTGCCCTGGGCTTCCCAGTCGGTCCAGATGCCCATGACGCAGTGGTGGATGTGGTTGCGCTGCATCAGGACGTCGATTGCTGCGTGAAGCTTGATGCCTGCGACTTCTGCTCCGCCAAGCTCCATCATGTTGTTGATGTGATGGATGTGGTTGTCTTCGATGGTGGAGAAAACAGCGCCCATGCGGCCGATGATGCCGCCCTGCTCGCAGTGATGGATGTTGTTGCGGCGGATGATGTGGCTGCCGATGTTTTCCTTGAGCCAGCCGTGGTATTGGCCGCGGCAGACTGCGTCACGCTCCATCTGCGTGGGGCTCTTAAGATGCTGATATGTGAAGTAGTGGTTGTTCTCTGGGTCAAGGTACTTTCCGAGGCCGATGCCGGAGCACTTGGAGAAATAGACTTCGCAGTCTTCGATGATCCAGCCCTTTGACCAGTGGGGACCGATCATGCCTTCCTGCCATGCGGCCGGAGGAGCCCAGTTGGTAGCGGCTTTGCAGATCTTGAAGCCGCGGACGGTGATGTAGTTGCGGCCGGTCTCGGCGGGGAAGAAGCACATTCTTCTGACGTTGATCTCGGTCATCTCGGAGTTGGGGTCGAGGCCGCCGAAGTTTGCGTAGATGGCCGTCATTGTGCCCTCGTCTTCCGCGTACCACTTGTACTTTGATTCTTCCGGAACCCATGAACACTTATAGACCTGTGCCTTGATGACCTCGTCGACAGAGGCAGCCTCGTAAAGGCGGCGGTCATTGATGTAGACGCAGCCTACGTGCCTGTTCTTGCCTGCGAAATACCAGTCGCCGTAGCAGAAAGTCGTGTAGGGGTTGTAATCGCCGAAGATCTTATTGTCGACACGGCAGACCCAGACGTTGCCGTCGTACGGCTTCCAGTCGGAGATCTGCTCGGCGCCGGAGATGGTAGCGCCCAAAGGCTCGTCGCTGACGTATGTGATGCGGGCGTCTTCGGTGCCGCCGTTGACGGGTGAGACGTACTCTCTGTAAACGCCGGGTGCCACATGGACTGTGTCGCCGGGTTTGGCGATAGCTGCAGCTTCCGAGATCGTACGGAAAGGATTGGCCTGGGAGCCGTCGCAGGTGCTGGAAAGGGCTTTGATGTTTACATAAATGTCCATGGCGGTACCTCTTTTCGCGCGTGATATTAGATTAAGAATAACACATCATTCAATGGCCGAAATGTTTGAAGAAATTGTTAAGTATCAAAATCGTTGTTGACATCATTTTCGGGCGGTGTTATATTTACTACGACGGTCGTAGTACGACAGACATAGCAACGCCAATCGTAGCAACGACAGTCGTAACAATTCCCGGAAGGAGATAGATTATGGCAGAGATAAGCAGCGATGTCATCAGAGGTTATAACGACATCATCATTTTGTACCTGCTTCTGTCAAAGCCCTCTTACGGATATGAGATCTCAAAGCAGATCAGAGTATTGTCCGAAGAGAAGTACATCATCAAGGAGACGACGCTTTATTCCGCGTTCACGCGTATGGAAAAGAACGGATTTATCGAGTCCTTTGTTGATGAGGATATGGCAGGCGGAAAGAAGAGGACCTACTACCGCATAACTGAGGCCGGCAAGGAGCATTACCGTTCGAAGCGCGAGGAATGGACTCTTACTAAAGAAGTTATCGAAAAGTTTATTGCGGATGAGGGGGCACTTGTATGAACGCTATAAAAAACTATCTGGACAATATGTTCCGAAATCTTCCCAATACGGAAGAGGTCAGAAGAGCCAAAGCAGAGCTTCTCGAAATGATGGAAGACAAATATGAGGAGCTGATCAAAGAAGGCAAGACAGAGAACGAAGCAGTAGGTATCGTAATCTCAGAATTCGGCAATCTCGATGAGCTCGCAGAGACATTGGGAATCACCGAAGCAGTCAAGGAGAATCCGGACGAAGATAAGCCGATGCTCTCCATGGACAGAGTCAAGGATTATCTCACAATGAACAACCAGCGTTCGATCCTGGCACCTTTGGGAATCGGACTTTGCATCTTCGCGCCGGCTTTCACGATCCTGGCAGACATGCTTCACTTAAATGTCGGGGCAATCGGTGTAAGCCTTATGTTCATAGCAATTGCGGCTGCAGTGATCCTGTTCATTACATCTGCAAGCAAGAAAAAAGAATTTGCGGAAGTAAAGAAGAAGGAATGCTCGCTCAGCATCGAGTGCGCAGAGTACGTAAGATCCGAGCGCAGAAGCTTTAAGTCAAGCTACGGCATGATGTCTTCATTCGGTATCGGACTTTGCATCTTGAGCATCGTAAATCCGATGATCATCGGCAGCATCCCTTACATTCCGGACAGCTTCGGCGCAGTGCTTTTCTTCTTCTTCATCGCGCTCGGCGTATTCCTTATCACATCTTCAAACATCAAGATGAAGGGCTATGACAGGCTCTTAGAACTCAATGAGTCAGGCAAGATGGCAGAGGAATTCGTTCCTAAGTCAGACCGTAAGGTCAACAAGGCTCCCATTATTGTCAGCGCTGTTGCAGTAGTTGTAATCGCAGTTGTTCTTTGCGGTGTCGGCATCGTCAAGCAGATCGTAAGCGGCGTGTTCACATTCACTGATAATTCCGAATCAGTAGCTACAACATATGAGATCGGAGAAGGAGACGATATGAGCGACACTATCAAGTCTATGAAGTTCGAGCTTTCAGCATGCGAGGTAAACATTCATACGGCAGAGGGCACAGGCCTTATCAGCGTAGAGTATACGGGCAGTGACAACCTTAAGCCTGTGATCACTTGCGAGAATGGCAAGTTCGTAGCAACACAGAAGGGCAGCGGATTCAGCTTCGGCATCCACAACACCACAGGCCCCAAGCTTGATATCGTTGTCGGCAAGGACGTAAAGCTCGACAGCATCGAAATGGATATCGACGCAGGCAACATCAAGATCAACGGCGTTTCTGCAGATTATTTCTACGGTGACATCGACGCCGGAAACATCGAGATCAAAAACTGCGATCTGCGCAAGGTAGAGTTCGACGTAGATGCAGGCAACTTCGACATCGATGATTCTTCGATCAAGATCATGAACCTCAGCACTGATGCAGGCAATATCGAGACCGACGGAACAACGTTTGAAGACGTGGAGATCGAAGTAAATTTCGGAAACGTTGAGCTCAGAGGAGTAGACAATCTTTCAGACTACGAGGTCAACTGCGAAGTTGATGCAGGCTCATCCAGAGTCGGCTCAACGAGAGGAAGAGAGATCCATCAGAACGGCAACGGCGCAGGTACTATCACTATCTCCGTCGATGCAGGAAATATCGAGGTAAGTTAATCTTGCCCCAGCGCGTAATAAGGGTATAGATTAGATGTAAATCTAACTATGCAATACGTGGCAAGGCAGGTCTTAAAAGGAGGAACGGGAAATGATCGACAATAATGCAATTTCAGATCTCTGCCAGAAGGCGATCGATATGAGGTCCGGAAGTTATGCTCCATATTCGGATTTTCTCGTAGGAAGCGCAGTGCTTCTTGGTGACGGCAGCGTTTACACCGGCTGCAATATCGAGAACAGCGCATTCGGCCCCTCCATATGCGCTGAAAGAACAGCCATCTTTAAGGCTGTGAGCGAAGGTCACAAAGATTTTGTTGCGATAGCGATCGCGGGAGGTAAGAGAGACGGAGAGCTGCAGTATTGCGCACCGTGCGGCGTATGCCGACAGGTGATGAGAGAATTCTGCAATTCTTCCTTCAAGATCTACCTTGCCAAAAGCGCGCATGACTACAAGGAATTCACCCTGGGAGAGCTCTTACCCGAGAGCTTCGGACCGGAGAATTTGGAATAAGGTTTTTGAGGCTGGTATGCCGGGCCTGATGTGAAGAGCTGAAGGCCCGGCTTACAGTCTGAATTCAAGGGTGACATCTATGAAGATCAGGAATATATACTTAAGCAAGAAAGTTCCTGTCATATCGATTACGATCGCGCTTCTTTGCATAGCGGTAACGGTCATATCGGCGGCGATCCCCTCGCTGGTTTATTCGTTCTCATTTACGTATCCGGTGAGGAATCCGTGGCAGTTTATCACATATATTTTCGAGCAGTACACACCCCAGGAGCAGATCCCGCCCTCGATGGAACTTGATGCCGCGCGGTTATCCGTCGGGCACCTGATGTATAACCTTTTGCTCGTGATACCGTTCGGCATACTGGCCGAAAAGGTACTGGGAGCAAAGAAGTTCCTCATACTGTGCATCGCGGCGTGGATACCTGATATTTCAGCTATATTTATCACTTGCGCCGCAATTACTCAGGAAGGGGAAGAGAACGTCTGCAAGGGCGCATCGGGAATAGCTTTCGCGTTCGTACCGGTCGTGTTGTATATCTTTTTCGTGATGGGAAAGAAGTACGGCTTCGGAAAGCTCTTTAAGCAGATATCGTTCTACTTTCTGATGCCTATGGCGATCATGTCGATAGTGATCGCGCTAAGCCCCAGTGTAGCGGGCGTGACAGGGATCTTTTCCATGATCCTGCACCTTATCGCAATAGTTGTCGGAACAGTCTGCACGATAGTCTTCCGCAAGACTGTGAAAGGGTACTTTGAGCCTGTAAATGGTGTTAAAATTTAATAGTTGAAAAGGTGATTGCCGGGGCGTCACATGGAGCATAAAAGTGATCCCCCCCCCGCGTTTTGTCTTTTTGAATTGGAGGGTTGTAATCCGTGGTTGCGTATTACGAGATTCTGTTTGGTCTGTCAGTACTTCTGACACTCATATATATTTTCATCTGGCACAAGCATTTTGACGTGCACATCTCGCTGATCTTCGCGATAATCCCGATCGCGAATCTCGGCTACGCGATGCTTGCGCATTCGAGAAGTCTTGAAGCTGCTCTGGCGGCTACCAAGATCACTTATATCGGAGGATGTTTCCTCACGCTTTTTATCACGCAGAGTATCTTGAGCCTGTGTCATATCGAGCTCAAAAGATGGATGAACGCGGTGCTCGCGGTCATGTGCATCGTAAGCTTTTCCGTCGTTCTTACGATCGGCAATTCACCGATCTTCTACAAGACGGTCAGCTTTGAGATCGACAAAGGAATTGGCACCCTGGTAAAGACTTACGGCTTTGCGCATACATTGACATATGCGATCATCACCATTTACGTGATCATCAGCACGGCTGCCATGATCTATAGCCTTTTCAAAAAGAAAGATGTACCGACCACCACGATCGTGCTTCTGATGTTTCCGATGTCATTCTCGTTCGTAAGCTACTTCGTAGGAAAGGCACTGCCCGGAGGCATTGACGCGATGCCGTTCTCTTATGTTTTCGCGCAAGTAATGTACCTCATCATCGTGCACAGACTGTGCCTTTATGACATCACTGACCTGGGCGTCGACTCCCTGATCAAGAAGGGCGACACGGGCTTCATGTCTTTCGACTTTGACGATAAATACTTAGGCTCCAATGAGAGCGCTCAGAAGGTTTTCCCTGTCCTCAAGGACATCAAGGTGGACACATATCCCGGCAAACGCGAGGAGGTCAAAAAGACGATATTCAAGTGGCTCGACGAGTTCAAGAAGGACGAGTCGAAGGACCATTTCTACTACGAGGTCGACGACAAGATCTATCTGGTCACCATCCGTTATCTCTACGACGGCAAGCACAGGAGAGGCTACCAGTTCTTCGTTACCGATGATACGGATTCGCGAAAATACATGAAGCTCCTTGCGAACTATAACGACCAGCTCTCGGAAGAGGTCGCAACGAAGACAGAGAACATCGTGGTAATGCATAACAAGCTCATTCTCGGAATGGCAACGATGGTTGAAAGCCGCGACAATTCCACGGGCGGTCACATCAGGCGTACGAGCGATGTCGTAAAGGTTTTGGTCGATGAGATCCGCAAGGATGAAGCTACCGCGGACGGCAGGAAAAACATAAGATTCCTGTTCGGCAAAGACGGCCTCACCGACGAATTCTGCAAGAACATGATACAGGCTGCGCCGATGCATGACTTGGGCAAGATCGCAGTCGATGACGCTGTCTTAAGAAAGCCCGGTAAGTTTACTCCCGAAGAATTTGCGGAGATGAAAAAGCACGCTGCAGAAGGCGCGCGCATCGTAGACCAGATCTTAGACGGCACTGAGAATGAAGCGTTCCACAAGGTCGCAGTAAACGTCGCACACTACCATCACGAGAGATGGGACGGCTCGGGATACCCTGAAGGTCTTAAGGGCGAAGAGATCCCGATCGAAGCGCGCATCATGGCGATCGCAGACGTATACGACGCCCTCGTAAGCAAGCGCGTCTATAAGGACAAGTTCTCATTCGACGACGCCGACCGCATCATGATGGAGAGCATGGGAAAGCATTTCGACAAGAGGCTCGAGCGCTATTATCTCTCTGCAAAACCCAGGCTGGAGGAGTATTATAGAAGCATGGGTGACTGACGTTACCCCTTAATTAACCGGATTAAGGAGCGACCTCATATGATCAGCGACCGCAAATTCAGTCTTCTTTTCCCGAGGGGCAAA
>JAFZVF010000050.1 GCA_017617935.1 Clostridiales bacterium
CTCGCTGCAGGTGAAACAATTCAGTGCGAATCAGGCTCAATGAGCTGGATGGATTCCAACATCAAGATGGAGACAAAGACCGGCGGCATCGGCAAGATGTTCGGACGTATGATCTCCGGTGAGTCTCTCGCCCTCAACCACTACACCGCTCAGCAGGCAGGCGAGATCGCTTTCGCTTCCTCCTTCCCTGGCTCCATCGTAGCGATCCAGCTCAACGGCAACTCCATTATGTGCCAGAAGGGCTCCTTCCTTGCAATGTTCGGCGACGTTGAAATGTCCATCGGCTTCCAGAAGAAGCTCGGCGGCGGTTTCTTCGGCGGTGAAGGCTTCATCATGCAGAAGTTCACAGGTAACGGAACAGTATTCCTCGAAGTTGACGGTTCTGCAGTTGAGTATGACCTCGCAGCAGGCGAAACCAAGATCGTTGACACCGGTTACGTCGTAATGATGGATTCCACAGTCACGATGGACGTCCAGATGGTTAAGGGCGTTGCAAACGTCCTCCTCGGCGGTGAAGGCCTCTTCAACACCACCCTCACAGGCCCCGGCCACATCACCATCCAGACAATGCCTATCTCCAAGACCGCAATGGTCCTCTATGCGCAGATGCCGCACAAGAGCTGAGTTTAGTTTTTGCATTATCCAAGGCCGCACCTCCGGGTGCGGTCTTTTTTTTGTAAATTTAAATAAGTTTATTTATAAAATAATGTTCGTGTTTTCAAGCCTCTTCCCTTGTCGCATTTTGTCGGTTTTTGTATAGTCTTTCCCTGCCCGACGCGTCGTATCATTGGTGCATGGAACTATCATTGTTTTGCGACACATACATCATTGCCGAGTATCTCCGTCTGAAAAAGGTATTGGATGACATGCCAAGGTACAATGCCGGTGTGCACAACGGCATTCCTGTTATTCGCGAGTATTCAGGTTCTGGCAACAAAATTACCGTTAAAACCGCACATCTAAACACTAAGACTTATATTGAATACCTGAAACGCCTTACGC
The DNA here is from genome assembly GCA_017617935.1 of Clostridiales bacterium. GTDB lineage: Bacteria > Bacillota > Clostridia > Saccharofermentanales > Saccharofermentanaceae > Saccharofermentans. The sequence goes on from JAFZVF010000050.1 coordinate 1,003, forward strand.
TGTTCAAACAATATAACTCCTTGAAGATAATTTATAAAAACGAGATAAACAGGCGTCACTTGTCCATACCATCAGAGTTCAAGTTCATAAGTGAACCATCCGAATTCGATAATAAGTTTTGGAGTCAGGCGGTTCCTTGTTCAAACGGCCGAAAAAACGATACGGATTATAAAGACGAGTACGGGTACAAAGTCAGGTCAAGAGGTGAAATAATCGTAGGCAGTGCTTTGAAGGATTTGGGGCTTGAAGCTAAATTCGAACCGCTTCTCAGTCTTAAAAACGGTAAAGTCAAAAGTCCTGATTATGTTTTTCCGGTAAAGATCATTAATAGGTGCTTCTTTATAGAATTCATTGGAATGACCGATGATGTCGACTATATGAATCGCAATTACGGGAAAACAGACGAATATATGCGTAGCGGAATACTACCCAACAGAGACCTGATACTAATCTGCGGTAAAGAGAACTGGATTCCTACTCAAGGCGAGATCAAGCGCATTATCGCCTCATTTATAAACAATGCAGTGTTAAGAACATATAACAAGAATGAATAATTCCAAGAATACCTGCCAACATTCTTCAAACCATAGCAGGTAATCTTGGAATAATAACGGCTCCCCGAACGAGGAGCCGTCAGTGATTAAGTTCTAATTGTTTTACGCCGTTACTATCTTGTTCGCGTTCTCGAGTGAGTGCCTCTCGACTGCTTCCTGTCTCATCTTGTACTTCAGGATCTTGCCTGCCGCGTTCATCGGGAAGCTGTCAACGAAGTCAACGTATCTGGGGACCTTGTGCTTTGCCATGTGGTCCATGACGTACTTCTTGATCTCGTCCTCGGAGGACTCTTCGCCAGGCTTGAGGATGACTGCCGCGAGGATCTCTTCACCGTAATCAGCATCCGGAACGCCGATGACCTGAACGTCCTGGATCTTGGGGTGCGTGTAAAGGAAGTCTTCGATCTCCTTCGGGTAGATGTTCTCGCCGCCTCTGATGATCATGTCCTTGATACGGCCCGTGATCTTGTAGTAGCCGTCTTCGGGACGACGCAAAGCAAGGTCACCTGAATGGAGCCAGCCGTCTTCGTCGATAGCGGCCGCAGTTGCCTCTGGCATCTTGTAGTAGCCCTTCATAATGTTGTAGCCGCGTGCGCAGAACTCGCCGGGTACGCCGTCAGGAAGCTCAACGCCTGTCTCGGGATCAACGATCTTGGTCTCAACGCCGAAAATGGAAGGTCCTACCGTGTTGACTCTCTGCTCGATCGTGTCGGTCGTCTTGCTCATCGTTGTAGCGGGAGATGCTTCTGTCTGGCCGTATGTGATAACGATCTCAGGCATGTGCATCTTCTCGATGACCTCTTCCATTGTCTTGATAGGACAAGGCGAGCCAGCCATGATGCCCGTTCTCATGTGCGAGAAGTCGGTCGAAGCAAAGTTCTCGTGGCCGAGCATTGCGATGAACATCGTCGGAACGCCGTGGAAGCAGGTGATCTTCTCCTGGTTGATGCAGTGCAGGCCTTTGCGGGGCGAGAATGCAGTGATCGGAGACATAGTGACCGCGTGGGTCACGGATGCGGTCATTGCGAGGACCATGCCGAAGCAGTGGAACATCGGGACTTGGATCATCATGCGGTCAAAGGAAGACAGATCCATGCAGTCGCCGATCGCCTTACCGTTGTTGACGACGTTGTAGTGCGTGAGCATGACGCCCTTGGGAAAACCGGTCGTGCCCGATGTGTACTGCATGTTGCAGACGTCGTGCTTGTCGATCGTGCGCCGGATCTTCTCAACGTCGCTGTAAAGCACGGTCTCAGCAAGTGCCGGAAGGTCATCCCAGTGGAAGCATCCGGGAACGCGGGACTCGCAGGTGATGACGTTCTTCAAGACAGGAAGTCTTGCGGCCTCGAGCTTACCGGGCTCACTGTCCTTGAGCTCAGGGCAGATCTCGTTGATTATCTGCAGATAGTCGCAGTCCTTGTACTTGTCGATCATGACGAGCGTGCAGGTGTCGGACTGCCTCAAAAGATACTCAATCTCGTGGATCTTGTAAGCGGTGTTGACCGTAACGAGGACGCATCCGATCTTGGTCGCAGCCCAGAACGTCAGATACCACTGGGGAACGTTAGTTGCCCAGATCGCGATGTGGTCGCCCTTCTTGCAGCCCATTGCGAGAAAAGCGCGTGCGAGGTTGTCGACGTCGTTCCTGAACTCAGGGTATGTGCGTGTATAGTCTAGTTCTGTGTAGCGGAAAGCATACTGGTTAGGAAACAGCTCACAGATCTTGTCGAGGACGTCCGGGAACGTCAGGTCGATCAGGGTTTCCTTAGGCCAAGGGTAATAGCCCGTTCCCCTTTTGTCCGTCTGGAGCTCAAACTTTCTCTCCTTCGGACGGTATGTTTCCATGTAGCCTGCGAACTGCGGAACGACGATGCCCGCTCCTTCGAGGTTCTGGGACCATCTGTATACCCACTCGAGCGAAATGTAGCCGATGTAATCGATAGCCTGAAGCGAGTCGAACATCTCCTTTAGAGGCATGTCGCCTGCGCCCATAAGCTTATATTGAACCTTGCCGTCTACCATGACGGAGTCCTTTACGTGAACATGCTTGATGTACTCTCCGAGGTTGGCAACAGTCTCAGCGGGAGACTCGCCCATAAAGCGGTAAGGGTGATGCATGTCCCAGAGGGCGGCGACCTTGCGGTTGTTGATCTCGTCAAGGACCTTCTTGAGTCTCTTCGTGTCAGCATAAACGCCGTTAGTCTCGATGAGGAGCGTGACGTTCATCTCTTCAGCGTAAGGAATGAGCTCTCTCATTATTGAAATTACGACATTGTCGTCGATCTCCTTCTCGGGAGCCGGGTTCCTGTCGCCCAAAACGCGGATGAATGAAGTTCCGAGCTTGTTTGCGAGCTCGATATAAGCCCTGATCTCGGCAATCGCCTTGTCCTTTGTCTCAAGGTTGTTTACGGGTTCGCCTGAAGAAAGGCACGGGATGGTTAGCTTTAGGTCCTTTAGTTTTGCGATGGTTTTAGGTAGTTCTTTATCTGTGAAAGGTGCAGCTTTGACTGAGAAGATGTCCTGTCCCAGTCCTCTGATCTCGATTCCGTCAAAACCGAAATCCTTTGCCATCGAGTAGATCTCCTGCCATGTGAAGTCCGGGCAGGCAAGTGTTGAAAAACAAGTTTTCATAAAACCACCTCACAAAATAAAGAATCGCTAAATTATAACTTTTAAGAAAAGATTTGTAAATCAAATAAAGCCGATATTAAATCGACTTCATTGCCTGATTGATGCAGCTGTAGATCGTGTTGGCATCCGCTTTGCCGTGTGCCTTCACGACGTGCTTTCTTATACCGAGGATGACCGCGCCGCCGTACTCGTTGTACTGATACAGGCACTTATTCTCTTCAAGCACTTCCATTGCCGCCTTCAGGCTCTCGCCGGATAGTCGTTCCTTAAGGCCGTCCCTGATGGCGTCTGCAACCAATGTTCCAGCGCTCTCATTGCCCTTTAGCAAAGCATTTCCGACCAAACCCGTCGATACGGCCACATCCGCCTCACCCGTCAAAAGGTTGTCGGGCTCAATGTTTCCGATGAAATTAAGGCCGGATTCCTTCAAAAGTTTGAATGCTCCGACCAAGGACTCCGTACCCTTGCAGTCTTCCCTGCCGACGTTCATTAAAGCGACTTTCGGAGACGCGATGCCGCGGGACTCCATAAGCTTTGACCCCAAAACGCCAAACGAGAGCATTTCCTCAGGCGTGGGCTCCAATGAAGAACCGCAGTCAACGAGACAGACGCGCTCGGTTATGCCGTAAGGCAAAAGCGCCGCGAGAACGGGCCTCTTGCAGCCCTTCTCAAGACCTATCTTCATTACTGATGCGATAATTAATGCTCCGGTGTTGCCAACGCTGATGACGGCAGCGGGGCCTTCCGTCTTGGAAAGCGTTTCCAGAGCGACGGACATCGTATAGCCTGCGCCCGGCTTGGCAGCGAGCATCGGGTTGTCCTCATTGGTGAGCACTTCATCGCAGGAAATCAGGTCGAACCTGTCCTTGAGGTCAGCGTGTGAAGCAAAAGCTGAAGAATACTCCTTCTCAGGACCTACGAAGGTGACGGACAGATCGGCATTTTCAGACAGAGCCCTGAAGGCTCCTTCGCAGATTGCCGATGCGGCATTGTCGCCGCCTGAAAGGTCAAGTATCAACTTCTTCACTGATAAAGCACCACCAGATCGTAAATGCCCTGTCCACCGTATGCGACATTGATCTCGGCATCCGGGCAGAAGTTCTTGATGACGTATTCGTTGCTCTCTACGGAAGACTTAACAACGTACGTGCCCGCAAATATAGTTACCGACTCGGCTTCAGCGATTCCGGGAATACGCTTTGTAAGTTCCTTGAGGGCCGCGATCGTGTCGGAAGCGCTGCAAACGATGACGTCGTCATCCAAAACGCCGATGTGATCGCCCGCTTTTACATCAATTCCGTTATAGACTCCGGACTTGTCAGCGACAGAGACGAAACCGGTATGAACGCCCTTGAGCGAATCGAGCATCGTCTTTTCTATCGTCTCGTAGGAAGCGGAAGCGTCGATCAGCGAGAGCGCGCAATAGCCTTCAGCCATTGAGCGCGTGGGAACGATGTGGATGACGGACTCGGTGCACAATTCGCGAACTTTCTCTGCCGTCATGATGATGTTCTTGTTGTTCGGGAGCAGGATGACGTGCTTTGCGGAAGCCTTTTTGCAGGCGTTAAGCATGTTCTGGACGGAAACGTTGTCAGACTGACCGCCCCTGATTATCTCCTTGACGCCCAAAGACCTGTAGAGCTCCTCGATTCCGTCACCGTCAGCGACCGCGACGATCGCACAGTCCTGGGTGGCAGCCAGGAAGTTCTCGTGGTGCTGCAAGGTCATGTTCTCAATCTTGAGCTTGGTGAACTCGCCAAACTTGTGAAAATACGTCAGAACGTCCTCAGGCTTGAGCGTGTGGATGTGGATCTTCAGGGCCGTGCCGTCCTGTACGAGGACAAGCGAATTGCCGAAGCTGTTCATGTCGATCCTGACATTGTCGGGATTAAAGCCCTTGAGCTTGTCTTCGTCGATGCTCACGATGAGCTCGGTGCAATAGCCGAACTCCTCACCGGAAGCTGAAGAACCAAGCGTTCCATTGGCGGAAAATGAAGGCTTGAGAGATTCGAATTCCGAGAAATCGTACTTGTAGTCTTCATCAAGAGCCGTGAACATGCCCGTGACGAGGCAAAGGAAGCCCATTCCGCCACTGTCCAAAACATCGTATTCCTTGAGGATCGGGAGCTTGTCGGGCGTGCGCTTCAAGGAAGCGGAAGCCGCGTCAACGACGTTCTTCATGAAATCGTAAACGGAGGTATCCTCATCAAACTGGTCCTCAGCCTCTTCCTGAGCCTCCCTGCAGACCGTGAGGAAGGTTCCCTCGACGGGATCGGCGACCGATGAATAAGCGGACTGCGTGCCGCCTATGAAAGCCGCGTCAAGAATGCCCGTATCAAGTTCGGTCTCGTCCCTTAAAGTCTTGAGGAATCCTTTGAGCCACTGCGAAAGGATGACGCCGGAATTACCCTGCGAATTCATCAGCGCGCTCTTGTAGAGATCGTCGAAATCAGTGGGAGTCAGGTCCCTGTCCCCTATTTCCATGAGGACCTTCACGATGCCATGCATCGTCTTGTCCATGTTGGTTCCCGTATCGCCGTCAGGGATGGGGAAAACGTTCATGTCGTTAAGCGTCTGCTTGTTATCAAGGATGTTCTTGCTGCCCGCAAGAAGCATCTTTTTGATGATGTTAATTTCCATTCAACTGTTCCTTCTTGTGCTTCCCGTAATAGAAAACGATTATCGTTCCGGGTCCCACGGAAGCTCCAACGATCGGGCCTATTACGTAAAGGCTGGTCGATGCTCCGGGGATAAGCTCTTTTATTTTTTCGGAAACCACGTTTGCAGCAGCCTCGTCATCGGCATGTCCGATGTAGATTGTCTGTTCAAGCGGGTTTTCAATATATTTGGCGGTCATCTGCGCGAGTTCGTCAAAAGAGGACTTTCTGCCCTTAACCTTCTTAACCGCGAGATTGTGACCTTCCAAGTCTGAAATCAGGATCGGCTTTACGGAAAAGAGGTTTCCGAAGAAGGCCGAAGAAGCGGTAACGCGGCCCGCAGCCTTAAGATAGTCAAGGCTTTCGACCGTGCCGTACTGATTGAAGAAAAGCTTGTGCTCCTCGATCCAGGAAGACGTCTCTTCAAGGCTCTTGCCCTCGTCCCTCATCTGTGCGGCCTTGATAGCCATTGAGCCCTGGCCAAGTCCGCTGATGAGCGAATCGATGCAGACGATCTTTCTGTCCGGGAAACTGGACTTGAGCTCGGAAGCCAATACCACCGCGGTTTTGACCGAGCCGGAAAGGCCTGAAGAACAAGCAATGTAGAGAACGTCCTCACCCTTTGAAAGGTGTTCCCTGAACTTCTCGTCGAAAGTCTTTACGGGAACTTGGACGGTCTTGTACCTCTCGCCCTTCCTCATTGAACCGTAGAAGTCGGAAAAGGATATCTCGTCCCAGTCAAGTGACGCCCTGAAGGTCTTGTCCCCCAAAGAGAACTCCATCTTGCAGTAGTCAATGCCGTACTGCTCTCTCAGGTCTTTTGAAAGGTCGCTCGTGGAATCAGTGATGATGGCAAAACTCATAGTGTCCTCCTTCCCTTAACCGTTAAGGAACTCGATGACTTCCTGATCGTACTTCTCCAAGTTTACTATTCTTAAGTGAGAATGTGCACCATGATCGAACCAAACGAATTTCTTCTGCTTGCTTCCGCACGCATTGTAGATGAGCTCGAAATCGTCCGGGCTGTTGCTCTTGTCTTCCCTTCCGCAAAGGAAAAGCGCAGGAACTTCAACCTTCTTTATCTCTTCGATGGGCTTGTGCTGGAAAACGTTCACTCCGGCGAGCTTCTTGTAAAGGATCGCCATCTGAATGCATACGGGGAAGGTCGGCTTTCCGTGATTCCTCGTCCTCATCAAAAGGACCTTGTAGAAAGCGCTGTAAGGTCCTTCAAGGATAATGCCCTTGAGGTATTTCTGATGAGCCGCAGCGACGTAGATTGCCTCGGCCGAGCCAACGCAGATGCCGTGGATGTAGAATTTCTCGATCCCATACTTCTCGTGAATATGGTCGATCCAAAGTCCGGCGTCATCGCCTTCCTTGATTCCCGCGGTAGTGTATTTGCCTTCACTTAAGCCACAGGCTCGGGGGTCAACTACGATGACGTTGCATCCCGCCTTCTTGAACAGGTCAGCGAAATAGTAGCAATAGAGGACGGTTTCAGCCCTTCCCGCCAGGATCAGCGCAGCCCTGTCGTAACCGAAATTGAAATATTCGCCCTTGAGCTTGAGGCCGTCCTTGCTGGTGATCTCAACGTCTTCCTTATATGAAGCGTTTTCTTCGCCCCACTTCATTCCGGTGTTGAACATCACGGAATGCTCTTCGTTTTCGGGGCAGCTGTTGCCTCTCGCCCATTTGTCCTGATCAACGCGGATAAACATTTCGGAGTATTGCTTTTTAGCAATACCCCAAACGTATATCCACATGAATATGAGTCCGCTGAGCGCTATGAACAAGGCGATCGCGGCGATGATCAGAATTACCTGAACGGGCGTCATAAGCCTGCCTTGACTTCGTTGAAGATCTTGGTCTCTTCCACAAGGCCTTCGGAGATCTCGTTTCCGAGATAGAAGGCGACGATCATGCCGGGGCCGATTGCCGTGCCGTTAGCCATGTTGACGCGCGTTGCGATGATCTCTTCGGGATGGAAGTTTTCCTTGATGAGGTCCTGCATCTGGATCCACTGAGCCTTACGGAAGGTGTGTGAAACGAAGATCCTCTTCGGATTCGGCTCGATGGTCCTCTTCATGTACTCCATGGAAGCCGCGAACATCTTCTTGTAGCCCGTTACCTTGCCCATAACGGTGTTCATGCCCTTGCGGTCGCACTCAGCCATAGGCTTGATGTTGATGAGTCCGCCCATGAAGGCTGCGATGTTGGAAACACGGCCGGATCTCTTGAGGAAGTTGAGGTCGTCAACCGTACCCATCTGGTGAACCCTGTATTTGTTCTCGTTGAGCCAGTCAGCGATCTCCTCCATGGACTTGCCAGCCTGCTTCATCTCGCCCGCATAGGAAACGAGGAGGCCGAGACCGCCTGAATACCTGACGGAGTCGACAACGATGATCTTCCTGTCAGGATACTTCTTCATCATGTTCTCGGCAGCAACCTTGCATTGGCTGTAAGTGCCGGAAAGAGCTGATGAAAGAGAGATGTTGAGAATGTCATATCCCTGCTTGAGGTACTTTTCGAAGAATTCCTCCTGAACCTCAATGTTCTTGATTCCTGTCGTGTAGATGGCGTCCTTCGTCATGCTCCCGTAGTACTCGTCAGGACTCATAAGCTCCCAGTCAAGAGTCGAATCTTCCTTCTTGCCATCGGGAAGAACGACGATTCCGGGAAGGTAATCGGTTATGCCGAATCGCTCCCTCAAGTCCTTTGTCATGTCGGTTGAGCTGTCTGTAAGAATTACAAAATCACCCATCTTCAAATCTCCTTTGTATGTTAAATATTCTTCTTTGCATCTTCGATCGCCTTGATGACGTCGCCAACGGTCTGAAAAGCGGACGTGCCGTCCATGTTGAGGCGCACATTCATCTTGTCTTCGATGTTCATCATTATCACTACGAAAGAAACGGAATCCATGTCGAGATCCTTAAGCGAAGTGTTTTCGGTTATCTCTGATAACGGGGTCTCGAATTCGCGGTTCATCTGCTTATAGCTGTCGCTGATGACGTTGTAAAGTTCTTCAAGCATCCTTATCCCCTCCTGCCGCTTTGCGGGCCTTCTTTTCCGCCGCCTCTTTGATCTGAAGGTTGACGCGCTCCAAGTTGGCCTTCATCTGCTTTCTGGCTTCTGCAACTTCCCTGTTGAACTTGGGCGAAGATTCGCGGATCGCGATCTGCCGGAGCTCGGTAAGTTTGTTGTATAAAAGCTCATTTGCAAGATTAACGGAGTTATTATCAGGCATTTGAGAAGTCCTGTCAAATCTAATCAATTCGCCTATTACGTAGACTTGCTTCTTAAATTCCTTGTACGTCGTATGCATGTAAACGGGCGCCACGGGAACCCCCATCATGAGCGCCATCATGACCGCTCCGTTCATGAACGGAAGGAGCTTGTCATCGTAGTTCATGTGGCCCTCGGGGAAAACAACGAGCGGGACGTCGTCCTTAAGGCAGTCGATGCAGGTCCTTATCGCGCCCCAGTCAAAGCCCGAACGGTCGAGCATAATGCATCCCATGGTCTTCTCGAAAAAGCCCCAAGACTTGTTGATGTTGGCAACGTCCCTGGCTGCAATGCATCTCGGGGAAAGCTTGAAAAAAACATAGTACATGAAGGGCGCGTCGATCCACCATGAGTGGTTGCTGACGATAAGCATTCCCTTTTGCCTGTAAAGCGTGCCCCTGGCCATGCCGTTCTCAAAAACGAACTTCGGGTGCATGAACGCCCAAATTGCGGGATACGCGGTAATCTTCACAAAGTTGTAAAGGAAGTCGGAATGCTTGTGCTTCTTGGGCTTTTTGCCTTCAGCCTCATAAAAGTTGTCGAGATAGAACCGCCTGTACTTCTCGATCGTGTCCTTGAGGTCCTTTGTAAGGCTCTCCGCCTGGTCCTGCAAAGTCTCTTCATTGATAAGGTAATTGTCCGGGAAAATGGGCTCGCCGATGAACATCTTGTCCCTCTTGCCTGGACCGATCTTTCCGTTGTGGTAAACGGGGATGATCGGAGCGCCTGAACCAAGGCTCATCAAGGCCGCAGCCTGACCGAATTCAAGGAGCGTTCCTTCAGTCTCGATGTGTCCCTCAGGGAATATCAGAATGTTCTTTCCGTCCTTCAGGAGCTTGATCGCCTTGTTTACAGCATCCATGTTTCCGCTGACCGCGTCCACCCTGATGACGCCCATCGCCTTTACGAGAAATGTCAGGACGGGATTGAAGTCGTAGAACTTGGCAGAAACGAGCACGAACATCCTTCTGCCCGGGAACGCCAAAAGCGCGCAGACATAGTCCAGGAACGAAGTGTGATTGAGCGCCGCAATGATCGGGCCCTTATAGTCGAGTTTTTTCTTCGCACGCAGAAAATACCGCTTTATGCCGAAAAACAGCAGAGCCGGGATTATGCTCGTAATGATCAAAAACCATCTTACAAGGAACATCAGTTCACGTCCTTATCCTGCTTGGCGCTGGTGATAATGTAATCGGCTATCGCCATGGGCGTGATCAAAGGCGTCTCAGTCATCTGGATCGGACGTCCGGTCTTCTCGCCTGCCTTGCTCAAGAGCTCGACGTACTGCATGCTGTCGCCGCCCAAGGCAACAAAGTTGGAAGTCTCGGTTATCTGGCTCCTGTCCTTGTCCAATACTTCTGCAAACACGCCGCAAACGGTATCAATCAGCTTAACGTATTCGTCGGTCCTGATGCGCTTGATCTCTTCGTCCGATGGATCGGAGCATTCGGTAACGAAAAGCCTTCCTTCCTCAAGGCCCGCGACAAGAGCCCTTCGGTCAACGCCCTTGAGGTTCTCGGGCATCGCGCCGATGAGGCTTACGACCTTTGAAGGACGCTCGATCATGGAAAGCGTTTTTATTGAATTAAACACGCCCTTGAGAGATGTCGTGAGCTCGAACGCGCCAAGCTTGCCGTTGTCCGAAAGGACCAGGATCATCTGCTTGTTTTCGGTTCCGGGAAGCTTCGCGTAAACGAGCGCCATTGAAGAATAAGCACCCTTGCTGATCCTGGACTCGATCTCCTCAGGCGATATGTTTTCGCCGTTGGGTCCGATGATGACGTCGTCTTTTCTGCCGACGATGCCGAGCCTTCCCTTCTCGTCGATCTTTACGAAATCGTTAGTCGCGTAGTATTCCTGGTCGTTCTTGTGGAAAACGCCGTCTATGTACATTCCGTACATCGAATGGTCGTTCGGAATGAGGAGTTCGCCTTCGTCAGAAAGCTTGTAAGCGATGTTGGAAAAGATCTTTCCGACCTTGCCCTCGTTCCTGAACTTGGGCTTTTTGGAAAGCTCGACCGATACGATGCCGCACTCGGTAAGTCCGTATCCATTGTGAATCGAATAGCCAAGGCCGTTAAGGACCTCCAAAGTCCTCGGTTGGATAAAGCCGCCGCCGGAGATGAGGAATCTGAGCTTCTCGCCTAAGAGCTGCCTTCTTACCTTCCTGAAGATGATGCCCCTGGCAACGGTTGCGCCGATAAGCGGCAAAGCGTTCTGAAGCTTGTTAGTGAAGTTGATCGCCTTATTGAAAGCCTTGGTCTTGCCCTGCTTGGCGACCTCGGCCTCAAGGGCTGCGACCGTCTTGTTCCATACGAGCGGTATCGCGAAGAAATGCGTAACGCCGATCCTCCTGCAAACGAGCTGGATCGAATCAACGTCGTACTTGGGCAGGAAGACTATGCATCTGCCGAAGAAAGTGAACCACATAAGAAGCGCCACAAGTCCGAAGATGTGATAAAACGGCAGGAACGCAAGGTTCTTTATCTGAAGCTGCACGTTGTACTGGACCGCGGGGTTCATCCTGACCAGGTCGGCCGAAAGCTCAACCTGCTTGCAGATCGTGCTTCCGCTGTGTGAGATTATCTTCGGCTTCGAAGTCGAACCGCTGGTGACAAGGATGACCTCGTCTTCCCAATAATCCTTTTCTGGAGCCGAATACTCGGGCTGTCCCTCGATTATCGTCTCAGGCCTAACCGCGCCGTTAACCCTCTTGTCGAGCGAGACGACGAATTCAGGCTTAAGTTCGTCGATTATGTCATTGGTTACCGAAAGGCTGTGCCTTGTGTTGAGAAGGACCGGCTTGAATCCGGACCTCAAAAGGCCCCAGAAGATTGCGACCCAGTCAACGGAATTCTCTAGATAGATTCCCGCGAGCCTTGCCTTGCCTTCTTCAGGCGCACCGTATTTCTTTAGGAACGCCGCGGCGAAAAGGTCAACTCTCTTGCAGAACTCAAAATAAGTGACTTTGCAGGTCTTTCCGTTGTTCAGATACTCTGCGAACAGCTCACTGGTAAAGCTTTCCCTTATGATGCGGAAGATCGTCTCAAAAGTCTGATCGGAGTTCTTGAGAGCTTCGATGTTCCTCGTAACTACCTTTGCTACCATTGCCATCAGAAATCAAGCCCCCAGACTTCCTTGATCTGGCCGCACATCTGAAGTATCGCGGCCTCGCCCTGAGGGACTATTCCAAAGTAATCCAGGAATGCGTGGGTTACGCCCCTGTAGCGCGTGATCCTGCAGGGAACGCCGGCCTTTTTGAGCAATCTTGCGTAGTACTCGCCCTGGATCCTCAATCCGTCGTACTCGGCGGAGAAAATGCCCGTGAAAGGCATGTTTGAAAGGTCAGCGTAGATCGGGCTGACGTCAGGAGCCTTTTTGACCTCCTCATAACGCTCGCCCGTGTAATTCAAAAGGATGCCTGCCATAAGCTGGTCATTGCCCTGTCCGTCACAGCGTCCGAGCTGCAACCTCGAAAGGATGAGTTCCTTCTGCTCGTCATTGATAGAGTAATCGGAGATCTTCCAATCGTAGAGGCGGTCACCCGAGAACAGGTCAACGCAAGGATAGAACAGGCCAAGATAAGAGACCTTAGCCTCGCTCTTATTGTCGATTACGGCGGCCAGCGCAAGGTTTGCGCCCGCGCTGTCACCGAAAAGCCCTATCTTCTCCTTGTCAACGCCAAGAGATTCAGCGTTTTCATAAACGAAGTTGATCAGGCTGATGCAGTCGTTGATCGCCGCGGGATAACGGCATTCGGGAGCAAGTCCGTACTCGATGTTGAGAACGACGCATCCGGTCTGCTCAGCGGTAAAGCGACAGGGCTGCTCATAGAACTTCGCACTGCTCGCCATGAAGGAACCGCCGTGGATGTAGATGAGAACAGGCTTGTTTCCGCCAACGGAATCAGCTCTCTCATACCTGTAAACGAGGACTTTCCTTCCCGCTGAATCAATCTCAAAGCTGCCTTCCTTTATCTCGGAAGTGCAGCAATCCAGGCACTGTGTCTTTGTCGTCGCCCTCATTCCTTCAACCGAGAACTTGAAAGGCGCGGCGGTCATCTTCTGAAAAGTGAGAATGGCGTTTCTTATGAAGAACTCCCTCTTGTCGAGCACGCCCTCACGGTCGTCGTCAGGAATGCTCTTGATCTCTATGTCGAGACCGTCAACGTCAATATGCGTATTCTCAGCAACGATCTTGCTGACCAATTCCCTGCTGCATCTTTCCATTTAACTCAAACCTTTCCCATAATTCCGGATCTGCCGAAAAGATATGATAGCACTACCACGACGAAAAGTGCGGTAAAAGCGCCCAGCACGATGAACCACCCCTGAAAGTCAAACAGGAGCATGATGAGCGTGGCAATGCAGTATTTGATGGCGCCCGTGATGTAATAGATTACGCTGATCTTCTGACGGTGCCTGATGCCCGCCGAGAAAACGTTCAGGACGGCGTGCATTCCCGTCACCCAAACGAACATTACCGCGGTCCAGATGTAGAAATGCGGAATGTTGAACCATGAGATGATGGCGACCGCGACGATGTAAAGCGTGTAAACAAGCGTAGAAATGAGGCCGTAGGACAGGAGCGAGCCCTGAATCCTCACGGTGTCCTTGATGGGCTTGAAATGCGTGTTTTTGTTGTTGTTCTCGTAGATCGTCTTGATGTCGATGCCCGCTATCGGAATGCCTTCCTTGTGCGCGGTAACGAGAACATTGAGCTCGTATTCGTACTTGTTTCCGGGAATGTCGCAAAGCCAGCTCGTAAGCCTAACGGGGAATCCCCTAAGTCCCGATTGGTTGTCCCTTAAGTAAACGCCCGTGATGATGGTATATACGGTCTTTGAGAGGTCGTTGCCTATCCTCGACTTGACGGGTATGTGCTCAGAGAGGTCCCTCATTCCCAAAACGATGCCCTCAGACTTGGAAACAAGCTTCGCGACCCTTTCAATGTCATCGATCGCATGCTGTCCGTCAGCATCCGCGGTTACGATGTAAGAGACTTCGTCAGCCAGATTGTTGCCAATGAACTCAAAACCGCGCTTTAAGGCATATCCCTTGCCCTTGTTGGTGTTGTAGGTTACGTAGTAGACTTCGTCCTTGATCTCATTGAAGATCGGATCGTATTTGTCCGAACTGCCGTCATTACAAACGACTACGACAAACCCTCTTTTCTTCAGTTCTCTAACCAAAGCCGGGAATTTGACGTCAGGATTGTATACTGGCAACAGTACAGCCGTCTTCATCTAAACCTCTTTATCTTTTAAACATATAAGCACACTAGATAATTTTATATTTTAATTCCAATTTTTCAATGATAAAATAACTTTGTCGTGTTTATCCGACTAAATAAAGACGGTACGATCCGTCCCCACATGGAGGAAAGATTATGTTTTGCACTAATTGTGGAACCAGTTTTGAAGACGGCAACGCTTTTTGCCCTAATTGCGGCACACCCGTAGCACAGCCCGCGGCAGCTCCCGTAGCTCAGCCCGCACCTGCACCCGCACCCGCTCCCGCACCTCAGCCTGAAGCAGCTTACGGTTATGCGCCTCAGCCCCAGCCTCAGGCAGTTTACGCAGCTGCAGCACCCGTTGCAGGCAATCCCGAAGAGGAAAAGAGCTGCCTCACGACAGGCATCCTCGCAGCAGCTTTCTCCTGCACATTCTTCCTCAGCTTCCTCGGCCTCGTTTTTGGCCCCATGGGACTTGGCAAGTGCAAGAAGTATCAGGAAACTTACGGTTCTTATCCCGTTAAGGTCAGGATCGGCAAGTACCTCTCGATCGGCGGCCTCGCTTTCGGCGGCTTCATGACGCTCTACCTGCTCATCTACCTCATCGCTTTCATCGCAGGCATCTTTAGCGCAATGCGTTAATCAGCACTAAAAGCATTTAGCATTATCAAGGGGGCTGTCGCTAGACAAAAGCGACGCCCCCTTTTTTCATTCCAAGATTACCTGCCAAGATTTTTCAAACCATGGCCTGTATCTTGGAATTTTATTGTTCTTGCGGGATAATTCCAAGATTACCTGCCAACAATTTTCAAACCGTAGCCTATATCTTGGAATTTTAAATGAAATGAAATTTTGTTAAATAATTGTTTTGCAACAAACCCTGTTTAGTAGCAATAAAATAGGGGCTTGAAGCCCCTTTCGTTAAAGCATTGCAAGAATCAGACCTTAAGTTCGACTTCGTCAACTGCGAGGTCAGCTTCATGAGCCTTGAGCAAAGGCTTTACGCACTCGTTGAGGAACGCGTCGACCTGCTCGGGGCATCTGCCGATGTAGAGCTTCGGATCCCTCAAGGCGATGAGCTCATCCATGGTCATGCCAAACTTGGGATCAGCCGCGATCCTTTCAAGAAGGTCGTTGGGCTTGCCTTCGTTCTTGACGACGGAACCTGCCTGCATGGAGAGCTGGCGGATCTCCTCGTGGAGCTCCTGACGGTTGCCGCCCTTCTTGGTTGCCTCCATCATGATGTTTTCGGTCATCATGAACGGGAGCTCGTCAAGGATGTGCTTCTCGATCATCTTGGGATATACGACGAGGCCTGAAACGACGTTGGTGTATATGCCAAGGATGGCATCGATCGCAAGGAACGCCTCAGGAACTGAGATACGCTTGTTTGCGGAGTCATCAAGAGTCCTCTCAAACCACTGCTCTGACGAGGTCATTGCGGGATTCAAAAGATCTGCGATCACATATCTTGAAAGAGATGCGATCCTCTCGGATCTCATCGGGTTTCTCTTGTAAGCCATTGCGGACGAACCAATCTGATTCTTCTCGAAAGGCTCTTCGATCTCCTTCAGGTGCTGCAAAAGCCTTATGTCGTTGGAGAACTTGTGAGCACTCTGTGCGATGGCGGCGAGGGCTGAAAGAACGGTGAAATCGATCTTTCTGGAATACGTCTGGCCGGAAACGTAATAAGAAGACTCAAAACCCATCTTTGCGCAGATCTTCTTGTCGAGTTCTACACACTTGGCGTGGTCGCCGTCGAAAAGATCGAGGAACGAAGCCTGAGTGCCTGTCGTTCCCTTGCAGCCAAGGAGCTTCAACGAAGCGATGGCATTCTCAACTGTCTCAAGATCGAAAACGAGATCCTGGAGCCAGAGGGTTGCCCTCTTTCCTACCGTTACGAGCTGTGCGGGCTGGAAATGGGTAAAGCCCAAAGTAGGCATTGCCTTGTATTCTTCAGCAAATGAAGAAAGCTTGGAAATGAGAACTACAAGTCTCTTTTTGACAAGAGTCAGAGCATCTCTCATGATGATGACGTCCGTGTTGTCTCCTACGTAGCAGGACGTCGCGCCAAGGTGGATGATCCTGTCAGCGCCTGAACCTGCAACCTGCTTGCCGTAGGAATGCACGTGAGCCATTACGTCATGACGGCGGATCTTCTCTTCTGCCGCTGCATCCTCATAGTCGATGTCTTCCTTATGAGCCTTAAGATCAGCGATCTGCTCATCTGTGATGTCGAGGCCAAGCTCTTTCTCGGCTTCGGCAAGCGCTATCCAAAGAAGTCTCCATGTGCGGAACTTCTTATCAGGAGAAAAAATGAACTGCATCTCCCTGCTCGCGTATCTGGAATTCAGGGGGCTCTCATAAACGTCTTTTGACATGGCGGGATCACTCCTCGAGAAGTTTTTCTATAGCTGTTATTTTAGCACAAACGCTAAGGATGCTTACTGCCTTGATAATGTTTTCGACCGGCGGGAACGAAGGACAAAGTCTGATGTTTGAGTCATCCGGATCCTTGCCGTAAGGGAAGCTCGCGCCTGCGGGAGTCAGCGCAACGCCCGCGTCCTTGCACATGGAAACGATCTTCGTTGCGGTACCGGGGAAAGCATAGAAGCTTACGAAATATCCGCCCTTGGGATCCGTCCAACGGTAAAGGTCCTTGTTGTCGCCGAGTTCCTTGTTAAGGGTATCCTGAACGGCTGCGAACTTAGGCCTCAGGATGTCAGCATGCTTCTTCATGTGCTGCTCGACTGCCTCTTTGTTGGGCAGATACTTGGCATGGGCAAGCTGGTTTACCTTGTTGGTGCAGATAGCCTGTACGGAAAGGTACTTCTTTGCTCTTGCCATGTTGTCAGCATTAGCGGCAAAGCAGGAGATTCCGCCGCCTGCGAAAGTAACCTTGGACGAAGAAGCGAACTCGTAAGGCCTGTTCGGATAGCCCGCATCAGCGCAGAGAGAAAGAATGTCGGGAATCCTTCCCTTCTCGCTGTCGTTCTCTGTAATGTGATGAACAACATAAGCGTTATCCCACATGATCCTGAAATCAGGAGCTGCAGTCTTCATGGAAGCAAGTCTCTTGCAGGTCTCTTCAGAATAAACGATTCCGTCAGGATTGCTGTAGCAGGGAACGCACCAGATACCAAGGACCTTGGGATCCTTAACGAGTTCTTCGACAACGTCCATGTCAGGGCCGTTCTCGGTCATGGGAACAGCGATGAGCTCAAAGCCAAGAGTCTCAGTTACTCTGAAATGTCTGTCATAACCGGGCGCAGGGCAAAGCCACTTTCTGCCTTCTACCTCGTACCAGGGCTTTTCGGACTCGATCTCGCCGAAGACCATTGACCTCATGAGAGCGTCAAACATCTGGTTGAGGCTCGAAGAGTTGCCCATGAAGACGTTCTCCATATCGGTTCCGAGGATCTCCGCGAAAACCTTGCGGACGTCGTCAATACCGCACGGAACGCCGTAGTTTCTGACGTCCTGGCCTTTTTCAGAAAGGAATCCGGTCGATGAAAGGTCGTCATACATGTCGCTTGCAAGATCAAGCTGTTCAGTCGAAGGCACGCCGCGCGTCATGTTGAGAGAAAGCGCCATGTTCTTGTATTCTTCATAGCGCGCAATGAGTTGTTCCTTCTCCTTGACCAGCTCTTCGGCAGACATTTCCCTGTAGCTCTTCATTTCCCGTTCCTCTTTCAAAATGAAATTCAAATTATGCAAAATTGCAATTTCGAGGACAAAACCCGCCTCAAAACCTCACCAATTATATTGAATATGCAATTTCAAAGCAATCAAATTTCATTATTTTTTAAAAGAAAGAGATTTTTCTACGTTTTGTACCATCAAAACGGAATTAACTCGATTTTTTTAATCATTCCGCTTGCGTCATGCGTTACCTGAGCGACCAGAAAAACAAAGTTCATCTCATAAAGACGGTACTTCCGTATAAGGCAATCCGTGGTCTTCAATATCTTTTGGCGTTTCCTGTGATCAACGGTCTCGGCTGAACTCGGATAACTCCCAAGATTCTTTCGTGACCTGACCTCAACCACGTATATCTCGTCATCCCTTTTGAAAACACAGTCCAACTCGCCTACGTTGTGCACTTCAAAATTCCTGCAAAGCAGCTGAAATCCTTTATCCGTCATCATTTGGATCACCGCGTCCTCTCCGGAATCGCCAATGATCCGCTTTACTGTTTTATTGTCTTTTTCATTCATTTGAGGGCTCCATTCAAATAGTCAAAATGTTTTTATGATTACGCGTTTTATTGTTATTTTTCAAATTTATTGCATTAAAATGTTTTGTACCTTATATTTAAAATACTAATGAAATGGGGTATCTTATGGGTTCTGACAACTTCGCATCAGCTGAATTGACAGCTTCGCTCGAGGCATTTGACGGTATCCGTTTCTCCGGCGAAACTTTTTCTTCACTTTGCAACCGCCTTTCCATTTCCAAGATAGAAGACTTCGTATATGCTGACGGCAAACTCATCAAGCGCACCGTCAGTTTTGTTTCGGGCGACTCCGATTCCGAATACATAGACAACAACGTTGAATGCGTTGACGGCGTTAACATCGTCATCCGTTATTACAGGAAGACGTTCGCTCCCGTTGAAGACGAAAACATAAACGATCTCACTTCCTTTTTCTGCAAGACCGTCAGCGACTGCATCGCTTTGGCCCGCGTAAAGGAACTCTTTGGCAACATGCGTTACATCAATCCGGACACGGGTCTTCACAACCTCAACTATTTCCACAAGGAGATAAGAAAGATCCTGGCTTCCGAAGACCGCTTCATGTTCTCATGCGCGTTCATCAGTCTTAAGGGTTTCAACCAGCTCAACAGATTCTTCGGTTCCGACATCACCGGCAAGGCGATCAAGATGTTTGCCCGAAAGATCGACGAATTCGTTAACACTGAATCCGGTGAGTTTGCAGTCCACGTCGGCGGCGACAATTTCGTCGTAGTAATCCATACGACAAAAGTCGAAGCACTTAAATCTTTCCTCTCCGCCGTTCAGGTCACTTTGGAAAGCGACGGCGAAAGCTTCTCCCACATCGTTTCAGCAAGGGCGGGCATCACAAACATCATGCCGAGACACGTCAATTCCAACGACGTTCTTGGCGAATGCTCCATCACCCTTCAGATCGCAAGGCGCAGCGGCGAAGACTTCGTCATGTTCTCCGAAATGGATGCCGCCCACGACAACCAGAAGAACATCGCGAAAACGATCTCACGAGCCGTAGATGAAAACAAGTTCCTCATCTACTATCAGCCCGTTGTTGAAACGAACGGCCGTCCCACGCTCTTCGAAGCCGAAGCTCTTGCAAGATGGCCCCGTGACGGAAGGATAACCGCTCCTGACGAATTCATCGACTACGCAAGAAATTCAGGAATCGTTACCAAGATCGACTTCCACGTTTTGAGCAAAGTCTGTGAAGCCGTCAAGTCATGGTCCGACGCAGGGTACGAGCTCGTTCCCCTCACCTGCAACTTCGCAAGCAAGAACCTCTTCAATTCGAGGCTTGCCAGCGACATCATAGATATTATCGACAGCCACGGCGTTGACAGAAAACTGATCGGCATCGAGTTCTCCGAGCCTGACTTCAAAGGCGGCAGACGTCTTCTTACACAGGCCGCGCAGGAGCTTTCCGACAAGGGCGTAAAGGTCACCATCGACAAGTTCGGTCTTGGAAGGTCTTCTCTTGACCTTCTCCAAGATCTCAAAGCCGATTACCTTAAGTTCGACTTCGGTCAGCTCTCGCTCGAAGATCCGCGTGGCAGCATAATCGTTAAAGACATGATCAACCTTGCCGAAATGCTTGGCTTCACGGTCATATGCAAAGGCGTAAGGACGAGAGAAGACGCAAACGAGCTCATGCTCAGCGGTTGCACCCACTTCCAGTCGTTCATCTATGACAAGCCTTTAAGCGAAAGATTCTTTGAAAGAAGATTGAAGAATCCGGTATATACTGATTAAATGTTTCAGAACAAGCTTATATTTTTTCGGAGGTGTCCTTTATGATTTCAGAAAGGCTCAAAAAGCAATTGGCCGGCGGTTCACAGATCCGCAAGATGTTTGAGGAAGGCAATCGTCTCAAGGCGATCTATGGCCCTGACAAGGTTTACGACTTCTCCATCGGCAATCCCGATCTCGAGCCTCCCCACGAAGTCAGTGACGCTCTGAAGGAACTTGCAAACAATCCCACTCCCGGCATGCACGGCTACATGAGCAACAGCGGATATGAATCCACCAGAGCAGCCATTGCAGCCAAGAAGTCAGCCGAATCAGGCCTGGAGATCGGAAGCTCAGCCGTCTGTATGACCGTTGGCGCCGCATCCGCAATGAACGACGTTCTTCATTCACTCCTCGATCAGGACGATGAAGTAATCGTCATCGCGCCTTACTTCATGGAATACAACGGCTATATCACAAACCACGGCGGCAAGCCCGTCATCGTACAGACTGACGACAAGTTCATGCCCGTCATCAGCGCCATCAAAGACGCGATCACGCCAAAGACGAAGGCTGTCATCATCAATTCGCCCAACAACCCTTCCGGCGTCGTTTATCCAGCATCCCTCCTTTCAGAATTAAATGAAATGCTCAAGGCACAGGATCACGTCATCCACGTCATTTCCGACGAGCCTTACATCGACCTCGTCTATGACGGAATGACCGTCCCCTGCGCTCTTTCCTACATCGACAACCTCATAGTCTGCTTCTCTTGGAGCAAGTCGCTCTCGCTTCCCGGCGAACGTATCGGTTACACTCTCGTATCTCCCAAGAACGCGGACTACGACGACCTCACCGCCGCCATCGTTCTTTCCAACAGAACACTCGGCAGCGTAAACGCTCCCGCGATATGGCAGAAGGTCATCGAGAAGTCCCTTAACGCTAAGGTAGACGTCTCTAACTACGAACACAGAAGAAACCTTCTTTATTCGAACATCATCGATGCAGGATTTGACGCGGTCAAGCCCAACGGAGCGCTCTACATCTTCATGAACACTCCGGAAGGCCTCACCGACGACAAATTCGCTGAACTCTGCGCTTCAAAGAACCTCTTGCTCGTCAAGGGCTCCAGTTTCTCCAGGCCCGGCTATTGCAGACTTGCCTTCTGCGTTTCAGAAAGCTCGATAAGGAATTCCCGTCAGGCTTTCTTCGCGATCGCTGAGGAGCTCGGCATTTCGCACCGCGCTTCACTCTAAGCGCAAGTGCCAAAGGCCCTGCCGCAGAGCAGAGAATCAATAATCCGATTACCATGACAGGAGAGGTTTCCCCTCCTGTTTTTGGTATATAAGGCTCGACTTTCAGCGTCTGATCCTTGTTCTTCAGGTCGTTGTGCCTGACTATCTCAATGTCTTTGAGCTGAACGCCTTTGCTTATCTCTTCATCAGTAGCAACATCGTAAACGTTTTCAAAGATAACGACGGCCTCGCCGGCGCTGAGCGATTCAGTCTTAAAAGTCAGAGGGACTTTTATGGTTCCGTTGCTTTCCTTCGGCGTGAAAGTCACGCTGTTCGTCACGGGCTTTCCGTCATTCATTATCTGCGTTCCGTTGGTCTTATAGAGTGTCGCAGTCGCGCGGTAAACGTTGCCAGGTGTAAAGCCTTTATACATGACCTTGTCCGAGATGTTGGTCTTTCCAGTCAGATTGGTTATTGTCTTGGTTCCTGAAGCGCTGCTTGCAACCGTAGAAGCGTACGGTCTGTAAACCGTCTGCTCGTTATCGTTTATGTCTTCATGTACCGCAATCTCAACGCCGTTGCGCAGCTCGCGAAGGCGCTCAAACACAACGATTGCCGTGTATTCATAAGAGATCTTCACGTTCTTGAAAACAACTTCAATGGTTCCTTCACTCTTCTCCGCGGTAAACTCGACGGACGCCGTGTATTTTTTGCCATCCTTGTCAACATAATCCTTGCCGGTCGCCTTGTTCATCAACGTTCCGGTTATCTTGTACTTCTTGCCAGGCACAAGGTTTTTGTAAGACACGACGTCAGTTATGTTGCAGGTCTCGGAATAAGTCAGCGTCTTAGTGCCGTTCTGGCCGTCACGTGCGGAAGTCTTTATTTCAGGTGCCGTAAGGGTCTGCTTTTTGTCATTGAGGTCAGAGTGGACCAGCAGGTTTACGCCGCCTGACGACAGCGTCTCTCCCGCTACGACCGATCCTTTGAATATGGTTGTATCCACATGTTCGAAAACGACTTTGACGATGCCGTCCGTCTTTTCACAGGTAAATTCAGTTGAAGCCGTATAAGCCTTTCCCTTTGAATTGGCAAGCTGCTTTCCCGTCTCCTTTTGCATGAGCGTTCCAGTAAGCTTGTAGGTCTTTCCAACGATCAGGTTCTTATATGAAACATAGTCAGTCAGCGTAACGTCTTTTCCGTAAGATACGAGTTTCAAATTATCAGCATCAGTAAAGCCGTCGATCTTCTCATCAATCAGTTCGGTCTTAATGTCGGGAACTACCACCTGCTGCTCCCTGTTGTTTATGTCGGCATGCTTTGCAAAGAGCAGTTCCTTGCCGCTTCCGTCAATTATGTAAACCTCTTCCATCACGGTCAACGTCTCACCCTTTAGCCCTGAAGCGTCAACTGTAAAAGGAATGCTCAAAGTACCTGAGCGGTCTCCGTCCGAGTCTATCTTTAAAACGGTATCAAAAGGTTCTACTACATTCTTTCCGTTTGACTTAACGATCCACGCCTTGACCTTATACTGATAACCCGGCAAAAGATTTTTGTAAGTAAGAACATCCGTTATTCCAGCGTCTTTGACTGCTGCCAGCTCCTTTGAGCCGGTTGAAGTGCTAACCGCCTTGGTAGAGATCGAAGAAGCATAATCGTTGTAATACTCAATCTTTCCGTCCTTGAAACCAGCAGCCGTGTTGTCGATCGTTGAAGAAGCCGAAGCAACGCTTAAAGCCGGGTCTTCATCAGAGCCTTTTACAACGTCCTTCGCAAAACGCACCACGATCTTCTTTTCCTCCGCGCTTACTTCCATGCCTGCGGGAGCCTTTGTTTCAGTTATTACATAAGTTCCTTGAGGCACTACGTATTCGTCGTTTGAATCCGTGAAAAGCTTGTCTCCACTCACATAGTGCGATTCATCGTAAAAGACTTTTCCATCCTTGTCAGTCTTGAAGACCCACTTCTTGGACGGCGTCTCATTCTTATAGCTTTCATTCTCATAGAAGCCGGGATAATAAGAGAGCGTGAACTCAGCGCCTTCCACCGGGATCATCGAAATGACCTCTGCGGAAAGGCTTGTGCTTCTCACCTTTTTAATCAGCCAGTCGAACCTTGTAAAGACGGGCTCGTCACTAAATTCAAACTCTGCAGTCTCGCCTTCAGTAATCGTAAAGACCTTTTCGGCAGGATCTAGATACAGGCCTGATCCCGAATGGATCTCCTTTGCAAGATAATCACCCGAAGGGAGCTCGAGAACGCCGTTGCTTCCGACGGCTTGAGCGTTAACGCCGTCAGGATGCCTTACTTCCTTATACTTTCCGTCCTTCCCGAAAACGATCGTCAGCGCAAGATTTCCGCTTCCCTTGTGGTATATCGAATACTCGGTTCCATCCATTGAGCAAAGGCTCATATCGACATTATTCTCTTTGTTTACCGCAATCTTCTTTCTAAAGGACGCTTTTCCCTTCTCAGGCTTCTCTTTAAGGACGATCTTGTCCTCAAGCACCTGATACGTCTCAGGATCTGCGGAGTAATAGCAGACAGCCGCATTTCCTTCCTGACGGATCTTCATTATCAACGGCTTTGAAGGATCAGCAAGCTTGTATCCTGACGGCGCGTTAGTCTCGGTTATCACGTAAGTTCCAAGAGGCAACGCCGAAAGGCCCTT
The DNA here is from genome assembly GCA_017617935.1 of Clostridiales bacterium. Lineage (GTDB taxonomy): Bacteria > Bacillota > Clostridia > Saccharofermentanales > Saccharofermentanaceae > Saccharofermentans. The sequence continues at coordinate 25,227 of JAFZVF010000050.1, forward strand.
AAGTTTTGAAAAGTAACCTGCTGAATCAGCATCCGACAAGGTCTTTGCGCTTATCTCAAAAGTTGCCGCACCCTGAGCCGTGGAAGAGCTTCCAATACTGACCGATGCCTTCGCGTCTTTAATCTTCCCATTTGCATCAAACAAATCCTTGTAACCGTCAATGCCAACCGAATCGTAATAGTCGACGCGGAAAACGGCATCCGACATCTTCGCGCCCGTTACCTTGTCCCAACCTTCGGGATCCTTCTTTTCAACAACCAGCTTTCCTTCAGACGCGACCGGCTCGTCATCGGCTTTTATCGTGATAAGGCCGGTCGAATCAGCCTTTTGCGGATCGACGGTATACTTAGTCTCGTTGACCTTGTATCCGCGTCCGGCAGAGATCTCGCTGACGGAGTAGATCTGAGACAGATCCTTGATCTCATAAGTATCGGTCTTTCCATCTTGATCCATAACAAACTCATGAAGGAGAGTTCCCTTTGAATCGTAAAGCCCGTACTTGGTATCTTTGAGAGAGTAACAATCATTGGTTTCCGTTAAGCCGGGCTTTGACGAAGTCTTCAAGACCGTAACCTTCCTGGGGCCGTCAAAGGTATCGTAAGTAAACACCGCAACGTGCGTGTATTTCTTGCTTCCCGAGCCGTGATCGGTCTTTGTGTAAACCACGCCCGTCGTATAGCTTCCTCCCGGAGCCTCGTAGACGTTGGTTCCCGTACCCGTGTAGATGGCCGCATGAGTCCACTTGAAATCAGAGCCGCTCTGTCCGCCAAAGAGTATGATGCTGCCCTTCTTTGCTCCGAGTTGTTTCAAAGCGGCCTTGAGGCCTCCTGCTTTGTCTATGTTTATACCGCCCGGATGACCCATCGCGTGAGGCGATTTTTCCGACCACGTCGTACAGCCGTCAACAAGGCGGTACTTGGATTTCGAAAGGCTTATTCCATTGTAAGTAACGTTTCCGTTGGATCTTTTTAAGCCCGGGATCTTGCCGTTTGAAACCTTAAGTCCTGAGATCAGCTTCAATGCCTGCGCATAAGCAAGGTTGACGTATCTCATGCAGTCGGCCTGACCGTTTCCAGTGCCGTATTCAGCGCCTTTCATCGCCTTGCACGCAGCGATAACCGCGGATGCGAAATCATCGGATTTTACATAACCCGCAGCGACCAGATCCGCCTTTTTCGGCCAGGTCATCTTCGATTTGTTTATCTCAAATTCAGGTTCTTCAGTTGTCTGCGAATCACCAGTCGTTTCAGAAGTTTCTGTTGTTTCCGTTGTTTCCTTAATCTCGGTAGATACAGCAGATTCCGTTGCTTCAGTTGTTTCGCCAAAATCAGTTTCTTCCGTGGTTTCAGTCGTCTCCGTCTCTGTTGGCTCAGTCGTTTCCGTTTCCTCTGTCTCTTCATCCTTTTTCATCTTGTACTTTGTCTCGCATTCGGAAGCTTTACCGGCGATCATGAGGCCTGCAAGCTTTGCCGCCGCTTCAGAAGTCGAACCTGCCGGAATGTAGTAATCAACGCACTTTCCGTAATTGGACTGCGAGATCTTGCATCCATCTGAATCAATAGCTCCAACGGTTATGACTCCCTTGATCCCAGCGGGAATGTAATCAGACGCGTCCGCGTTGTTGTTCCCCGCGGATGCGATGACTTTTATACCGCCTTTTACAGCTTCCTTTACGAGTGAGACGAAGCCGTCGTAATCGTCATTGTTCTTAAGCGAAATGGCCATGAGAATATAGTCAGCCTTATGGTCGATAGCGTATCTTACGCCCGCATAAACGTCAGAAAGCCTTCCCTTGCCGTTGTCACCTATCGCTTTAACCGAGATGACGTATGCATCATTCGTCTGCCGCAGGATGAGCTTTGACATGGACGTTCCGTGTCCGTTCTTGTCAGAACCGTCATCTCCCAATAGGGACACCTTCTCGTTTGCAATGTTTGAACCCGTGTCTATTATGCAGATCCTGGTCTTCGCGTTCGGATTTACCTTAACCCGCTTGCCATTGGCATTGAGGTCTATCGCGCAGATTCCCACGCTGCCGTCCACGGCGTAATCGACGTTCTTTTTTTCGAGTTCCTTGAGTGCCGCGTCGTAGTCCTTTTTGCTCTTAAAGGACAATACGTAGGAACCGCCGTAATCAACGCCTTCCGCGCCTGACAATTCGGGCATTCCCTTCTTGGAATTCGCGGCTATCCTGTAATTCTTTGAAAGCTTTGAAACGCCTTTTACGAAATCCTTTCCGGTCTGTGCCGAAGTTATCTTTTCCTTCGGCTTAATCTCTTCAGCCGTATCGGCATTTACCGGAACGAATGAAAAAGCCTGGCACAAGACAAGGACCAGGCTCAATAACAGACGAGGCAGTTTTTTGTTACTCCTTCCCATAAGATTTCCTCCGCTTTAAGAAGCATCTTCTTCAACAGATGCGAGTGAGATCCTTTTATCGTTCAGCGAATACATGTAAACGCTGTCCGACAACCTTTCTGAAGGTCTGACGCTTTCGTTGTTGGTCGTCCTGACGATGTTTGCGAGCTTGTTCTGCTTGAAATAAGTGTCCGCAGAAAGGACTATGAGGTCATGGACAGATGAAGGCAGGATGTAGCAGTCGGTTCCAATTTTCTCAGCGACTTCACCAATCACGTCGACATAGAGAAGCGCGTTAGCTCCAAAGAAGTCATGACGGTTGGTGACCACGTATACGCGGTCCTTCTCAGGCGTTTTCGTATAGCCGGGAAAGGCTTCCTTTATCTCCGTCTCATCAGCGCCCCACTTCCTCATAAGCCGCCTCATCAGAACCTCTATCCGTTCCGACTTGAACGGGAAAAGCTTTTTTGTGTTCGTATAAGCCAGATCGTAAAGCTCTTCTTCAGTAAGGCTTTCCGCCTCGGCAATGTCGTTGGTGATCAGGAATCCGGAAACGCCTGACTTTCCTATCCCGGTTATTGCCCTGTAAACTACTGAAAGGTCCTCGAAATTCCTATGAGGGCACTTCGATACCATCGCCTCGTTTTCGGCGGTATTCACTATCTGAAAAACGATCTTCTCCTTAACCTTCGTAAAGTCCATAGACAGGATGTTCTTAGGAATATACTTGATCGATTCTTCCAGATAGACCGCCTGATCCGCCATCGTCTGCTCAAACGAGCCAGACTCTTCATACTGGGCGTAAAGCCTCTCCATATAGAAGGTCGGCGCGATGAAGGATTTTCCCTGAACCTTCGGTTTGATCGCTATGCCCGTCAGCACCTCGTTCAGCTTGGGTACCTGATGAAGCTCAAGCTGGCAGTCCGAGTACCTTTCGGGCAGATAATCGATCAGCTCGTTCATCACGCGCTCCTGAAACTCTTCGTAACTCAACAACATAAATAGCGTCCTCCTGACATTTTTTTGCATGAAAAAACGCACTTCCCAAATGGAAGTGCGTTCATTCGTTTCGCATTATCAGTATATGAAGTCAGGCAGTCTCATTCAATACGAAAAAGTCCCACTTTTTTACGTTTTGGAGCTACTTACCATAACGGCCATCAAGCCTTCCCTGATCGACACTTTGATCTTGGAAACGCCTGAATTTGGCTTGTTTGAAAAGGTCAGTGTCTTTCCGCAAGAGATTACCGCGTCGTTCAGCGGATAGTAAAGTCCTTCCGTCGTAACGCCGGTCACATTCCCGTCAAACGAAAGCGGGACAAGCGATACGGCCGAATCGTCACCGTATCTGTCCAAAGTGAGACTGGTCTCATCGCTTCCGGAAAGAAAACGGACCTCGGTAACGCCGTCATCAAGTCTTATGTTCCTTCCGTTCCTGTGAAGCGCAGCGGCAAGCTGTATGTTGGCCGTTACATGATCAATCCTTCCGCTAAGGGGACAAACCACGGTCAGATCTTCACCTTCAGGGACAAACGAGATGGCCAGCTCGGTATCGGTCATGTCCTTTTCAACGGGAAAGGTCTTAACGGGAATTTCGGATGAATTGAGACGCTCAAGCCCCGACGGACTTATCGAATCCATGTCACCTACTGCAAGAGAAGGCGTAAAGCCATGTTCAAAACAGAAATCGATTCCCTTGTCGGCAGCAATTATCGCGCCATCCTTGATGACCTCAGCTGCCTTTGAAGTAAGCGGACCGCCCGTTACGACATAGTAACGCATGCCCTGAGATCCTCAACGGCCTGTCCGGGATCTTCGTTTCCGAATACCGCGGTGCCTGCAACAAAATACCTTGCACCGGAATCGTACGCTTCCTTGATCGTCTTCTTGTTGATGCCGCCGTCAACGGAAAGGAACGTCTTGCAACCCTTTTCATCGATGGCCTTTCTGACCGCCTTTATTCGGGCGTCGGAAACGTCGAGATAACTGCTTCCGCCAAAGCCCGGTACAACGGTCATTACGAGGATGAGGTCAACCTTGTCGACAAACGGAATGACCTTCTCGATGGGCGTGTCAGGATGAATTGAAATGCCTACCTTGAGGCCTTTTGACCTGATGAGGGTTATGAGCCTGTCGGGATCATTCGTGCATTCGATATGGAAAGTGATCATGTCTGCGCCTGCGTCCGCAAAAGGCTTTACGAACTTTTCCGGATTGGTGAGCATGAGGTGAACGTCAAAGAACATGTCGGTGTATTTTCTAATCGATTCAACAACGGGAACGCCAATTGAGAGGTTGTCTACGAAATGTCCGTCCATGACGTCAAGATGAAGGTAATTGGTCTTTCCTTCAACAGCCTTGATATCACGCATGAGATATCCGAAATCAGCCGCAAGCAGCGACGGCGCTATCTCAAAATCACTCATTTCCTCTTCCTCCGTTTATAGTTATTCCTGTTATCGTAGAGTTCCTTATAGAACTCTCTGTATCTTTGCATCCTGCCCTCGTCTATCATACACTTTTGAAACGCTTCGTCCACAGCGCATCCGTCTTCACCGACGTGACCGCAGTCATCATATCTGCAATCAGAAGCATGTTTCATTATCTCAGGATAGCCTTTGCAGACGTCCTTATGAGATATACCGAGTTCGAAGAGAGACAGCGAGGTAAATCCCGGAGTGTCGGTTATGAAGCCGTCTCCGAAATCATGAAGCTCGCAGTGCCTGGTCGTATGCCTTCCCCTTTTGAGCTTAACGCTTATCTCGTTGGTCTCCATCGCGCGGGTTCCCAAAATGCGGTTGCACAAGGAACTCTTTCCAACGCCCGAAGGCCCAGCGAAAGCGGCAATTCCGCTTCCCGTAAGCGCCATCAGAGTCTCCTTGAAAACGGGGTTTTCGGGAGACGATATCATTACGTCAAAACCCGCGGCCTTGTATATTCCAGACAGGGTTTCCGCCTCAGCCTGGCCAAGATCGCTCTTGGTAAAGATGATGACCGGCTTGATCCCCAAAACGCCTGAAATGATGAGCATCTTGTCCAGGAGCTTGAGATCGGGCACCGGCTCTATTACCGAAAAGGTCAAAAGCAGATAATCCACATTGGCGAGAGGCGGACGCATAAGGCTGTTCCTCCGCTCTCCAAAGGCGCTTATGACGTAAGGAACGTCAACGTCACCCGACTCTTCGATGTAAACCGTGTCGCCTGCCTGCGGAACAAAGTCCTTCTGCCTGAAGATGCCCCTTACAGAGCAGTAGACCTTTTTGACGCCCGAATCATCACTGATCCGGACCGTATATAATCCGCCAACGCCTTTGGTTATTATCCCCTCAATCCTGCCGTCTTGATTCATGCTTAAGATCGGCCGTCAGGGATTTGGAGCTTCAGGATTGTCAGGGCCTGCAGGTCCAGGACCGGGATCCGGCGTAGGCTCAGGAACAGGCGTAGGCGTGGGCTCCGGTATCGGAGTGGGAGTCGGCTCCGGAGTTGGAGTCGGAGTAGGCTCCGGCGTGGGAGTTGCCGTCGGAACGGGCGTAGGAGTAGGCGCATACTTGAATACCGCCGTAAAGGATACGCTCTGGTTGCCGACCACGAAGGTATAAGTGCTGGTTTCAGACACTATGTTGTCATCAGCATCAACCCATGAATCGAAAACGAAACCGGTTGCCGGAGTTGCGGTGAGCGTGACCTGAGTGCCCTCACTGTAAGAACCGCCGCCCGTTACCGTGCCGCTTCCCCTTGCATAGATCGTTACGACGATCTGCGGAGGCGTAGGAGTGGGCGTGCCGCCGTTCTTATAGTCTTCTTTGGTGCCGATGTAAAGCTTGACCGAAGACTGTCTTGCAACGGACGTGCCCGGAACGGGATCCGTAAGAAGTACGATCTGCTCCGTTTCCTTAAGCTTAAGAACCTCTGCGGAACCTTCAAAGGAATAAGTGAGGTTGTTCTTTTCAAGAGCTTCCTTTGCTTCCTTGACGTTCTTACCGACGACGTCGGGAACGATGCTGCTCGAAGGCTCGGTCGCGTAGATGACGACTACGGTGGACTTCCTGGGAACCGTGGTGCCAGCGCCGGGTTCGGTCGCAATGACCATTCCGGGCGCGACGGTCTCGGAAGGTTCACCCTTTAGCGCTACCTCAAGATCAAGCGCCGTAAGCGCGACGTAAACGTCCTTGTAGTCAACGCCAGAATAATCCGCGAGAGTGATCGTGTCGTCAAGCGAAGAAACCGTGAGGACGAGTTTGCTCAGAGTGCTTCCGGAAGTGATGACGACGCCTTCTTGAATGCTCTGTGCAATGACGAGTCCGGGCTGCTTGTCTTCAACCTTCTGATACTCGACTGCGTAATTGATCCTGTTCGTTTCAAGTTCCTTTATCGCATCTTCGGCCTTCATTCCGACATAGTTCTTGACCGTATAATCAAGGTTCTGCTCAATGTTGGTCGCCTTGTGGACGGACTTGACCACAAGGACTCCGAGGCCTATCAGAACGGCCGCGATAACGGTGATGATGAGCACGAGAAGGATGTTGTCGCGGTATCTTGAAAGCCTGATGGCCTCTGCGCTCTTCTCGATCTCTGAGATCTTGTCGTATTCGGGGTTCTGTCTGAACGAGATGTTGGGCTCCGTAACTGCGGAATGCTCGCTCGTCTCGTCAATGACGCCGTAAACGCCGTTAGGATCGACCAGGAGCGCGTCAAGCTCCGTTACGAGCTGTCTCATCGACTGATATCTTTTTTCAGGCGACTTCTGCATGCACTTGTTGATGATCGCATCAAGACCCATCGGGATGCCCTGCATCATGGAAGACGCGATCGGAGGAGTCTCCTGGAGGTGCTTTACTGCAATTGAAACGTTGGATTCGCCGTCAAAAGGAACGCGGCCCGTTACCATCTCGAAAAGCGTGACGCCGATGGAATATATGTCGGACTGGGGTCCTACCTTGCTTCCCCTCGCCTGTTCGGGCGAAAAATAGTGTACTGAACCGATGACGCCGCCGGTCATGGTGATGGTCGTGGAAGAAGCGGCTCTGGCAATGCCGAAGTCCGTGATCTTGGAGACCTTGTCTCTTGAGATCAGGATGTTCTGGGGCTTGATGTCCCTGTGAACGATGCCCTTCTGATGCGCGTAATCAAGCGCAAGGCTGATCTGGATAACGATCGGGACCGCATTTCTCCAGTCAAGGTGTCCGTTCTGATTGATGAGGTCCTTGACCGTGATGCCTTCCACGTATTCCTCAACGATGTAGCGGAACTGTCCTTCGTGACCTACGCCGAAGACCTTTACGATGTTCGAATGGTTCAGTGAAGCAACAGCCTTTGCTTCAGAGTCGAAACGGCGGATGAATTCCTCGTCGGATGAATATTCCGGTTTCAAGATCTTAATCGCGACGTTAAGACCGGTGTTCATGTCTATTCCAAGATAAACGTTGGCCATGCCGCCGCTGCCGATAAGCTTTACGATACGATATTTGTTAGCAAATATCATGCCCTCAGGGCCGTGTGACTGGTTTGCCATTTACTTTACTCCTATATAGTCGTTGGGCGTGCACGTCCCGGCGACTATCGTTATATTGTCGGTACTGCCGCCTTTTAACGCTTTCTCAGCGAGGCATTCGCAGACCAATTTCATATCCTTTCTTAAGCCAAGCGCTTCAATAAAATCTTCCCTGCTCACAAACGAATAAAGCCCGTCTGAACAGAGCATAATTATATCACCGTAACATAAATTATAACTGTAAAAATCTGGTTTAAGATATACGTTTTCACCAAGAACCTTGACAAGGACGTTTCTTCCGGGATGCACTTTTGCCTCATCCTGCGTGATCAATCCGGCTCTTACGAGTTCTGCCGCCTTGTTATGGTCGTTTGTAAGCTTTTGTATCTCCCTGTGGTGGCAAAGATAGGCCCTGGTGTCGCCGATGTGCGCGATATAGAGCTTTTTGTCGTTCTGGACCGCAACGGTAAGCGTCGTACACATGCCTTTGGATTCTGGATGAGCCGATCCATAGCGGATTATCTCCTTGTTTGCCTTGTTGAAACCTGCTGAAAGGAACTCCTCCATGTGTTCGCCGTCAAGTAAGGCATCCATGTTCTTTTCGAATTCCGCCATCATCGTCTTGACCGCGATCTTACTGGCGATCTCACCGCTTACTTCGCCGCCAAGGCCGTCAGCGACGATCATGCAAAGGCAGCCGTTAAGTACGTTTGATTCACAGCTGTCTTCGTTCTTCTCCCTGACGGGACCTTTCACACATACTTCCGAATAGATTCTCATTTATCCTTATTCTCCATGCCTCGTCTCAACTGCCCGCAGGCAGCCATTATGTCCTGTCCCATTTCCCTTCTTAAAGTCGCGTTGATTCCGCCTGACTCCAATATTTCCTGAAACTGCCTTACCCTCTGCTTGGAAGGCGCCTTAAACGCGCTCCCCGGAACGTCGTTCGCGGCGATGAGGTTGACGTGCCACAAGCCTTTTCCAAGGAGCCTTACAAGTTCTTCAGCCTGCTCGTCTCCGTCATTTACGCCGCCGAAAAGCGTGTACTCGAAAGTAAGCCTTCTGTTCGTCTTCGCGACGTAGTTCCTGCAAGCGCCCATCAGTTCGTTCAACGAATACTTGTTTGCGATAGGCATCAGGCTCTTCCTGATCTCGTCGTTTGGCGCATGAAGCGATATGGAAAGATTGACCTGAAGATCGAGCTCAGTGAACCTCTTTATCATGGGAACGAGTCCGCAAGTCGAGATCGTTATGTGTCTTGCGCCAAGATTTAACCCATCAGGATCGTTTGCGAGCTTAACAAAGCCCATGACCTCGTCGAAATTATCGAAAGGCTCTCCGATGCCCATGATGACTACGCTTCTGATCCTCTCGCCCACGATCTTTTGTGAAACCGCGACCTGGGCAAACATCTCTCCTGAAGTAAGGGACCTTCCGAAACCGAGCTTTGAAGAAGCACAGAACCTGCAGCCCATCCTGCATCCGGCCTGCGATGAAATGCATATCGAAAGTCCCGTCTTATAGCGCATTACAACGGTCTCTATTATGTTTCCGTCATGAAGTTCAAATACGAGCTTCGTTGTTCCGTCCAATTTGGAAACGAGTTTCTGCCTGACCTCAAAGCTGCCGAAGATAAAGTTTTCCTCAAGCTTTGCCTTAATGTCCTTGGGAACGTTATTCATGTCGGAAGTATCCGTAACGCCCGAAGACAGCCATTTGTATATCTGACCCGCCCTGTAGGACTGGATGCCGTTTTCCTGGCACCAGGCTTTGAGTTCATCCAGCGTAAGATCGAGACAGAATTTTCGGTTCACTCCTGGTCATCCTTTCGGTCTTTTTCCATCCTGCAGATAAAGAAGCCTTCCGTTCCGTCAGTATCAGGGAAAAGCGTTATCATGCCGTTTTCGGCCGCTTCCTTCCTGTCCTCGTCCATCACAAGCGTATCGGGCAGATACTTCGTGATCGACGCGGTATGGAAGCTCTTGTGTGCTTCTATGAAGGCATTTACCTGATTCTCGTTCTCGTCGCTGTTAAGCGTGCAGGTGCAATATACGAGCGTGCCGCCGGGTTTTACCATCTTGGCGGCGCTGTCCAGGATCGCCTGCTGTATTGGCAAAAGCTCTTCAATGCGCTCAAAAGTAATGTTCTGCCTGATGTCGGGCTTTCTTCCGATAAGGCCAAGTCCGCTGCACGGAACGTCGCACAAAACGAGGTCGTAGGACTTCTTTGAATCCTTGTTTTCCTTGGCTATCTTAGCGGCGTCGCAGCATTGGACGGAGATGGACTTGAGACCAAGTCTTTCTGCATTCTCAGCCACCAGCGCAAGCCTTGATTCATTGACGTCGCACGAAAGGATCTCGCATTTGTCATGGCACAAAGCTGCCATGTGCGTTGACTTTCCGCCCGGAGCGGAGCATACGTCAAGGATCCTGTCGCCTTCCGAAGGCGCTGCGATCAAGGATGCGAGCATCGCGGCCTCTCCCTGGATGAACATGCCGTACTTTGAATAGATCTCGCTGTTCTCAAGACCCTTAAGTCCGCCCGTGATCTCAACGGCGTCCCTTATTATCTTTGCCGGAGCAGCATTAATGCCCATAGCCTTGAGTTCATTGATGAGCTTTTTAGAGTCAACTTTTGAACCGTCAAATCTGACGGTCGTGCCGGAAGTCTTCAGGAACGCCATGCCGATGTCGAAAGCCCTGGACTTGCCGAAATCCTTCTTGAATATGCCGTAGATCTCAGGCTTCAAAGACGCCCTGATCCCTGGCTTGTACTGATCAAGATACTTCTTGGCTTCAGGCGCGGAAGCATATTTCCTGACCACCGCGTTTACATAGCCCGAAACCTTGTGATTGTACTTCTTCGCTATCTCGACCGATGAATCGCAGACCGCGTAATCGGGAATGCTCTCACCAAACTGAAGCTGCCAAACGGCCATCCTGATTATCGTCCTGGTAATCGGATCCATCTCGTCTGGGTCTTCCTTGGTTATGTGGCGGATGAGGAAGTCGATCGCGAACGTATAGGTGATCGTTCCATAGAGCATAGCACGGGTAAAATCGAGCTTTTTGCCGAGGGAATCCGCGGCTTTGTCAGCCTTCTTTATGACCAGATTTGAGAATGCGCCTTCCTCATATACCAGATACAGCATAAGGAAGCACAACTCTCTTTCATTGCCTGCTTCAAGCAATCGGATAACGTCTTTTTTCTTATATCTGATCGGGTTGTTCATATGAATGCCTCGCTTTTAAGAAAAGACCTGTCCGGGCTTGTAATTGTGCGAAACGTCACGGCTGTTCAATCGTTTTCCGCCCGCAAACTGCAGTTCCAGGATCTTTATAAATCCGTTTCCGCATTTAATGATGAGGTTTTCGCCCTTGCTAGAGACGATCGTACCGGGAGCCGCCTGTTCCGCCAAAGCCTTGTCGGCAACGGCAGGAAGCTCATCAACCACCCTTGTATCATAGATCTTGAGTTTTCTTTCGCCCGCTTCCGTGTAAGCACCGGGCCAGGAGCTCAAAGCCCTTACCTTGTTGTGTATGACGGATGCCGGCTCGTCCCATGTAAAATGACCTTCCTCGGAAGATAAAGGCGGACAATACGTAGCCTTGGAATCGTCCTGTTTAACAGGGGTAAGCCTGCCTTCTGAAAGATCGATGACGGCCTGGGGAAGCATCGATGCGGAAAGGTTCGCGAGGCTCATCATGAGCTCATCCGAATGCATGTCGGGACCTATCTCAATCTCCTTCTGGATCAGGATGTCGCCCGTATCCATGCCTTCTGCCATCATCATTATCGTGATGCCCGTGACCTTGTCGCCTTCCAAAACGGCCCTTTGAACGGGCGCGGAGCCCCTTCTTTCAGGAAGAAGGCTTCCGTGGCAGTTGATGCAGCCAAACTTTGGGATGTTAAGGACGGACGGCGGAAGTATCTTTCCGTAAGCCGCCGTGACGATCATGTCGGGCTTTGCTTCAGAGATCTTATTGAAAGCCTCGTCAGTCCTCAGCGTATTTGGCTGAAAGACTTCTATTCCCTGCTCCAACGCGTAAACCTTGACCGGAGGGGGCGTTAGTATCTGCTTTCTTCCGACGGGCTTGTCGGGCTGGCAGCAGCAAAGGACGACGTTAAAGCCGCCTTCAACGAGCGCCTTGAGATTGACCTGCGCAAACTCAGGCGTTCCCATGAATACGATTCTTAAATCGCGAGGATCAGTCAAAAGGATCACTCCTCCTCGTCGTCTTCGTCTTCGACGCGGTAAACCTTGCCGTCAACGGACTTGTCGATAAAAAGGATGCCGTCAAGGTGGTCATATTCGTGGCAGATGCATCTGGCGAGCAGATCGTCAGCCTCCAATACGAACTCGTTGCCGTTACGGTCAAGTGCCTTGACCTTTACGTGACTGGGACGGTCAACTTCACAAGTCATTCCGGGAACGGAAAGGCATCCTTCGCCTCCTACCTGTGAGCCGCTCGTTTCAAGTATCTCAGGATTGATGAATTCGATCTTTCCGTGGTCATCGCCTACGTCTACGATAAAGACGCGTCTCAACACTCCGACCTGCGGAGCGGCAATTCCTATCCCGCGGTTCTCGTAATACATGGTGTCAGCCATGTCATCGAGAAGCTTGATTATCCTCGGAGATATCTCGTCCACGGGACGCGACTTCTTCCTAAGCAGCGGATCTCCTTCTATTACAAGATTTCTTAAAGCCATTGATCTACCTCATAAATAAATATAAATAATTATATGATTCAAACTCCCCATGAGCAAGCATTCAATGCCTTATGACCCGTTTTCCATGCTAAGGAGCGCTTCCGTATCCGCTTTCCCGACTTTGGTCTTCGGGATCTCGTCAATAACGACGAAGCTTCTCGGCATCGCGAATTTAGAGACCTGCAAAGCCAGTTCCTTCTTGACTTCTTTTAGAGCTTCATCAAAGCCTCCCTCTCGCACTGCCTTCTTGTCGAAAACTATATAGGCCCTTACGATCTCGCCCCTGAGCGCGTCCGGAACGCCAATGACGGCGCAATCGGAGACTCCGTGACAAGATCTGATGACGTCTTCCAAAACGCCAGGATAAACGTTGTATCCGTTCGTGATTATCATCCTCTTGATCCTGCACTCAAAGTAAAGGAGCCCATTCTCCCCGATCCTTCCCATGTCGCCCGTATGGAGCCACACGCGGCCTTTTTCGTCCATTTTTAGGGTATCGCGGTTTTCTTCCTTTTCGTTGAAATATCCGATCATGACGGAAGGTCCCGAGATCAGGATCTCACCGTTCGTACCTTTGGGAAGTTCATTGCCCGTTTCAGGATCGATTATCTTGAAATTCGTATTGCCGTAAGGCCTGCCGATGCAGTTGTGTTCCAGGCATCCAGGCGGCATGAGGCTTACTCCGGAAAGGCACTCGGTAAGACCATAACCCTGTCTTACGACGGCCTTGCTTCCATGCCTTGAAAGAAGCTCGTTCATTGCATCCTGGGTGTCAGAAGGCAATCTGTCGCCTCCTGATATGACGAGTTTTACGAACGACATGTCCACATCCTTTGAATCACCCGCCACGATTGCCCCGAAGATTGCGGGAACGCCCGCAATAACGGCGGGCTTGTATTTTGAGATCAGCTGGATGAACTTCTTAACCTTAAAAATAGGAAGCAGGATCGAAGTTCCGCCGTACATAAGGACCGTGTGGATGCCTACTCCCAGGCCGAAACCGTGGAATATCGGCAAAACCGACAGGAACCTGTCGCCTTTTTCAAGGCATTCACAGCTTTCAATGGCCGCTTCGGCATTCTTGTTGAAATTGGTCGAAGAAAGCAAAACACCCTTGGCCTTGCCCGTCGTTCCTCCCGTGTAGAGCATCGCGCACGCGTCTGAAGCGATGGGACGATCGTCTTCTTTAATGGAACAGGGTTTCGTACCCTTTTTAAAGAATTCCGGGAAGGTCTCAAACCGAATGAATGCGGGCGTCTTGACGCCTGATCTGACTTTTAGCGCAAGCCTCGCCATCCTGGGAAGATATTCAGCAGGGCTAACGAGAACAACCTTTTTGACGTTGCCCGAAAGAAAGGTAATCCCCGCAGGAAGCTCATCGTAAACGAACACGATCTGAGGATTGGTTGAAGCGATGTAGGATTCCAGCTCCCTTACTGCCGAAAGAGGATGGATCAGGTCACAGACCGCACCGAGCTTGGAACATGCGTAGAAGACGAAGACTGCCTGCGGAACGTTCGGCAGTATTACCGCAACGTGCATCCCGCTCCTCACGCCGTGCAAGTACATGGCGGCTGCGCAACGGTCGACGTTTGCGAGCAAAGAGGTATACGAGATCTTGTTTCCGTAGTATTCAATCGCGGTAAGATCTTTGTATTCTTCGGCTTTGGACTTAATGCATTCATAAATGGTAAGTCCGTTTCTATCGAAATCAGAGTTTTCAGGCATTAAAAATCCCAGGAAGAGATGTACTTCTTCTGTTCTTCGGTAAGCTCGTCGATCTTGACGTCCTTCGTTTTAAGAAGGATCTCAGCGACCCTGTTGTCAATCTCTTCAGGAGTCTGATATACGTCGATCGGAAGACGCTCGGGCTGGCTTGCGATGCACATAGCGGACTGTGCCTGCAGGGCAAAGCTCATGTCCATGATCTCAACAGGATGTCCGTCGCCGGAAGCTAGGTTTACAAGCCTGCCTTCAGCGATCACGCAGACCGTGTTTCCGTTTGGAAGCTTGTATCCGATAATGTTGTGACGGAGTTCGTCTGCGGAAACGGCCATCTTCTTAAGTTCGGCAACGCTGACTTCGCAGTCGAAATGGCCTGCGTTGCAGCATACGGCGCCGTCCTTCATTGCGAGGAAGTGCCTGCCGACGATGACGTCCTTGCAGCCCGTAACCGTAACGAAGAAATCGCCCAAAGGAGCAGCTTCGTCCATTGTCATTACGGTGTAGCCTTCCATGAGCGCCTCACAGGCCTTTACGGGATCGATCTCGGTAACGATAACTTTTGCGCCAAGGCCCTTTGCCCTCATGGCGACTCCCCTGCCGCACATTCCGTAGCCTGCAACGACAACCGTCTTTCCGGCTACGACAAGGTTGGTGGTAGCCATGATGCCAGTCCAAACGGATTGGCCGGTACCGAACCTGTTGTCGAAAAGGTGCTTGCATCTTGCATCGTTTACCGCAATCACGGGATAGGCAAGCTTGCCCTCCTTCTTGAGGATCTCGAGGCGGTGAACGCCCGTGGTGGTCTCTTCGCATCCGCCCAAGATCTTGGGCGCAAGATCCTTCATGTCCGAGTGAAGGAGCAAAGCAAGGTCTCCGCCGTCATCGATAACGATGTCGGGACCAAATTCGAGAGTCTTTCTAAGGCGGCCGAAATACTCTTCTTCGGGATCGCCGTGAACTGCGTAAACGTTCATTATGTCAAGCGAAGCAAGGCCCGCCGCGACGTCGTCCTGAGTGGACAACGGATTACAACCGGTGAGAGCGACTTCTCCGCCGCCTCTTGCCAGAGCCCTTGCAAGACACGCAGTCTTTGCTTCTACATGCACTGAAACTGAGATCTTAAGACCCTTGAAGGGCTGCTTTTCTATGAGCTCGGCTTCTATCGCACGAAGTACCGGCATATTTCTGTATGCCCATTCGATCTTCTCCAATCCATACGGGGCAAGGCTTATATCCTTAACTTCGTAGTTAAACATAACTAAAGCTCCTTTATATTACAGTCGTCTGATGAATTCCTTCATGAGCGCGCAGCTCTGTTCGGATGCGGCTGCGGCAGTATCGAGAACTTCCTTCTCGGAAAGCGGACCCTTGCTGATGCCTGCAGCCATATTGGTTACGCAGGACATTGCCACGACGCGAAGTCCCAAGTGTGAAGCGCATACGGCTTCAGGAACGGTGGACATTCCGACGCAGTCGGCTCCCAAAATGCGTAGCGCCCTTATCTCAGCGGGAGTTTCGTACTGAGGGCCCTTCATGTAAGCGTAAACGCCGCGTGAAAGCTTTACTCCCAGGTCTTTTGCACAGTCTTCGAGCGTCTTGATGAGTTCTCTGTCATAAACGCTGCTCTGATCAGGGAATCTCGTACCGAATTCTTCGATGTTCGGTCCCCTTAAAACGGATTCCGCATAGAATGACAGATGGTCTTCAATTGCAACGAATTCGGGCGGAACCATTTCAGTCTTTATTCCGCCTGCCGCATTGGTAAGGATCAGGGTCTTAACGCCGATCAGGCCGAGGACCCTGATATAGAAGACAACCGTTTCCATCGGATAGCCTTCATAGTAGTGGAACCTTCCATTCATCATGAAGACGTCCTTGCCGGACAAGGATCCCGCGATCAGCCTTCCTGCATGTCCGGGAGCGGTTGATTTCGGGAAATCCGGGATTTCCGAATAAGGCACTGAAAAATACTGTTCACAGATATCAGCCAAGGGACCTAAGCCGGAACCCAAAACTATGCATATCTCAGGCACCTTCCGTCCGCCGAGCAGTCCTTTGACGTAATCTCCGGCGCGTTTTACTGATTCCAGGTATTTTTCCTTGTCTTCGATCATTACTTCTTACCGCAGCAATCCTTGTATTTCTTGCCTGAACCGCAAGGGCACGGATCATTTCTGCCTACCTTGCCGGCGTCCCTCTTTACAGGCTGCTGAGTCTCGTTTGAAGCAGCAGTACCCTCGATGGGTTTTGAAGCAGCGCTGGGCGTTACCTCCTTGCCCTTTCCTTCAGAAACGTTCTTTGCCACTTCCTTAGCCTCGAAATCAGACTCAGGAGTGAACTTTGCCCTCATGATGAACTTGACTGCATCATTCTGGATGGCTTCGTTCATCTCTTCGAACATTGCGGAACCTTCAAGCTTGTATTCAACAACGGGATCGTGCTGACCGACGCTTCTCATGCGGATGGCGGAAGAAAGCTGATCCAAAGCATCGATGTGATCCATCCACTTGAGGTCAACGGTTCTAAGGAGGATCTGACGCTCAGCCTCTCTGAACACCTCAGGAGTAACCTCTTCGTCCTTCTTTGCGATGATCTCCTTAGCCTCTTCTGCAAGCTGCTCTGCGAGATCGTCTGCTTCAGGGAGCTCGAAATCGTCATCCTGAACCTTCTTAACGATCTCGAGATCGCCGAAGATCTCTTCAAGCTGTCTGCCGAGCGTGTATCTCTCAGAAGACGAGATGACGCCGTCGAGAGCGTAAGTGTTTACGATACGGGAAGCAACGCGGTCGACCATCTGCAGATAGATGTCGTGAACGTCGTTGCCGTTGATGACCTGACGTCTCTGCTCGTAAGTGATGGTTCTCTGTACGTTGTTGACGTCGTCGTATTCGAGGACGGACTTACGGGATGAGAAATGCAGAGCTTCGAGCTTTTTCTGTGAGCTGTCGATCATCTTGGAAAGCGACTTGAACTGGATCTCCATGTCGTCTTCGATTCCGAGCGTGTCGGCAAGACCTGTGACGCGGTCACCGCCGAAGATCCTGAGTAGGTCATCCTCGAGGGAAAGGAAGAACTTGGATCTTCCCGGGTCTCCCTGTCTTCCGGCACGTCCCTTAAGCTGGTTGTCGATACGTCTCGACTCATGTCTTTCGGTACCTACGATAAACAGACCGCCGAGCGCCTTTACTTCTTCAGCCTCAGGAGCGAGCTCTTCCTTGAACTTCTTCTCAAGCGTTGAGAAACGCTCTCTTGCCTCGAGTACGAGCTCATCGTCAGTCTCGTTGTGAGCTGTTGAAGCGTCTATCAATTCTTCCGGATAACCGAGCTTTCTCATTTCCTGAAGTGCGAGGAACTCAGCGTTACCGCCGAGTATGATGTCGGTACCACGGCCCGCCATGTTCGTTGCGATCGTGACTGCACCCTTACGGCCAGCCTGTGCGACGATCTCAGCTTCGCGCATATGGTTCTTTGCGTTCAAGACGTTGTGCTTGATGCCGTACTTTGTGAAGATCCTGGAAAGGAGCTCGGACTTGTCGACGCTGACGGTACCTACGAGAACCGGCTGGCCCTTCTCGTGAGCTTCCTTAACGGTCTTGAGGAGAGCTGAATACTTGCCGTTCTCGGTCTTGAAGACCGCATCGTAATCGTCCTTTCTGATTACGGGCTTGTTCGTAGGGATCTGGATTACGTCGAGGTTGTATATCTGTCTGAACTCGGCTTCTTCAGTATAAGCGGTACCGGTCATTCCGGAGAGCTTTGAATACATTCTGAAGAAGTTCTGGAAAGTGATCGTTGCGAGCGTCTTGTTCTCGCTTGCGACCTTAACGCCTTCCTTGGCCTCGATAGCCTGGTGCAGACCGTCACTGTAACGGCGTCCCGGCATGAGACGGCCCGTAAAGTCGTCTACGATGATGACTTCGCCGTCCTGGACGATGTACTGCTCGTCCTTCTTGAAGTTTCCGTTAGCCTTGAGGGCGTTGTTGATGTAGTGCTGGAGATCGAAGTTGTCCGAATCGGAAAGGTTGTCGATTCCGAAGTGCTTCTCGGCCTTTGCGATACCGTTTGCCGTAAGGACAGAGGTCTTTGCCTTCTCGTCGATGACGTAGTCAGCGTCGCCTACGAGGTCGTCCATGTCGACCTTGTCGTCCGTCTCAACAACCGTGTAAGGCTTGAGCGTCTTTACGAAAGCGTCAGCCTTCTTGTAAAGGTCTGAAGACTCAACTCCGCGGCCTGAAATGATGAGAGGAGTTCTTGCCTCATCGATGAGGATCGAGTCGACCTCGTCGACGATGGCGTAATTGAGTTCCCTCTGAGCGATCTGATCCTTGCGGACTACCATGTTGTCACGCAGATAGTCGAAACCGAACTCGTTGTTCGTTCCGTAAACGATGTCGCAAGCGTACATTGCCTTACGGTCGCGGTTCGGGATGTCGTGAATGATGAGGCCGACAGTCAGGCCAAGGTACTTGTAGATCTTTCCCATCCACTCGGAGTCACGCTTTGCGAGGTAATCGTTGACGGTTACGACGTGAACGCCCTTTCCGGTGAGTGCGTTGAGGTAAACCGGCATCGTGGCAACGAGCGTCTTACCTTCACCCGTTTTCATTTCCGCGATTCTTCCCTGGTGCAGGATGATTCCGCCGATGACCTGGACCCTGTAAGGCTTCATCTCCAAAACTCTGTAAGCAGCTTCCCTGACGGTTGCAAACGCCTCGGGAAGAAGGTCGTCCAAAGTCTCGCCTTCAGCAAGCCTCTTCTTGAATTCATCCGTCTTTCCCTGAAGCTCCTTTACGGAAAGCTTTGAATATTCATCTTCCAAAGCCATTACGGAATCAACAAGTGACTTGATCCTCTTAAGCTCGTGATCGCTGTGTGTTCCGAAAACTGATGTTAATAAACCCATTTACTCCGATTTCTCCTCTTGTTCTTTATTCTCTTGTTTTTTATTCTCTCGTTCATTTAGACGCTTTAATGCCGTTCTGTATCCGCCGTCCGGATTGACGTAGCACGTCTTGACCCTGGAAATGGTCGTAGAGCTCACCTTCGTGCTGCTCCTGGCCTTTCCCCTGACCCTGCCTGCACCGTGTCTGGAATCGGAAGAAGATCCAGCCTCTTCAGATTCAGGCGTACCGGAAAGTTCCTTGATTATCTCCTCATAGCTCTTTCCCTGCTCGATCCTTCTTACGATCTGCCAACGGTGAAGAAAAGAATGAAGCTCGTTTACCGAACACAGGTCCTTGAAGAACTTGTGAAGTTCGTCAGGATTCTCCATGGTGAGGATGGCGCCGTACAGGTCCATCAGTTCTTCCATTTCGCTGTCGGTGAACGCAGCGGCAAACTTAATCTCGTTCTTATCGATGTTCTTGATCATATGGATCACCCGACCGGATTGTTTACGTAATCAAGGAAAAATCTGCCAAAACCCGTAAAAAAAGCTACGAAAAGCACGGTTAAGATAAGGACTGCCACAATACCCATCAGACACCTTGAAAAGAAAAGGTTCTTCTTCGCCCTTCTTAAAGTGTCTCCGATCGACAGATTTGCCGTGCTGTCGGTATTTATTCTCGAATTGGCCAAGCTTGGCGTTCTGACTGTATTCTCGTGTTTCAAGTGAGATACCTCCAAATTTACCGATATATAATATCGCAAATTCGAATTTAATACAATAAATTAAATATAAGGAAGCATCCCGTCCAAAAGGTCATTTTCCGGTCTTGCCGGCATATTTGGTCGAAGTCCCGTATTCCTTTATCTCAAGCTTTACGCCTTTGCTTTTCGCGTATTCCGTCAAAGACTTGATTGCTTCCTTCCTGTCTTTTGGGGAATTGCTTGGAATGACGACCTTCAGGGTCTTGCCCGAAATATTGTCCACTTTATAACTTTTGCCGTCAATCTTCTTTTCGCCGCCCTTAAATGCGGATAGCTCGTCTATATCCTTCTTTATGCTCTTTGTGATCTTGGACTTGGACTGATAGTAAGGCGCAGTCAGGTCTATGCTCTTGAAAGAAGTCGCGTTTCCGTTCTCGTAATTGTCTATTACGGGATAAGTCTTTGGCAGATTGGAGCCGAACATGTTCCTGAAGCCCTCGCCCCTGCTGAAATTGTCAAGGCCCCAGATGTCGTTCCCGCCGTTTTTCGTATCGTCGCCTTCAAGTATCAACGAGGAATCACCGTAAAGAGGGATCACGGAGTATATCGTCCTTTGTCTTCTCCCGACGATGGTAACCACGGAATATTCTGTCGTTACCTCGATTATGTGCCTCTTCGAGCTTATATCCAGCCTTACGTCTATGTCATCAGGGCAAAAGAACGACGAGCCGCCGTTCCTCTGCTTGTAATACGAAACGACGTTGTCAGCCATAGTCCCTGCCAAGACGCCTTCCAGGACCGATTCCTGGAGTTTGTGGCCGGAAGCCTGGTCAACACCGCCTACGACCTTTGCCACGGTTCCCATAAGCTTTGATGCATTCGTGCCGTCAAGCGCCGTATCAGGAAACGCGTTCAGGATTACCGAAGCAGCATCTCCCGCAGGCACGGTAAGCGGAAACAGGAGCGAGACGTTCTCGCAGCTCTGGTTTACCGCCCTCGTCATGAGGATGTCCGTCCTGTACAGGTTCAAGGCGCTTACTATGCCGGCTATCAGCATCAGGACAACCGTAAAACAGATCGCCGCTTCAATCGTTACGCTTCCCTTTTTGTCTTTCATGTCATTCCCCCGTATAATGCATAGCTTCTAGAAACCGTCATCTTCTTGAATCCCGTGTCCGCCGTGCCGGTCAGTCCCGTATAAAGTTCCCCGTAATCCCTTTTAAGGATCGTCAGAGCCCTGTTTTCCATAGTCTCGTCGGGAACGACGTGCATGAACAGAAAGATGAAGTCCCTGTATCCCGCGGTGATGAGGTCCTTGTCCTTAACCTTTACAAGCGTGACCCTTTCACCCTTTCTCAAAGCGATTACGTCCTTGCCCGCCTTGACCGTCGCCAAAAGTACGATCAGTGCCACGGTGATGATCCTGTAATCGATATCCACGGTCCCTTCGGACACCGCCGCAATGATCGCCGACAATATCTTGGAGACGACGTCGACCTTTGCCCTAAAATCCTTGTCGAGGTAGTCCTTCAGGAAATTGGAGCCCGTAAGCGCCTGCATCAGGAGGAAGTTCACCGCCGCGATCGACTTGTTTCCGGTAAGGCCGGTCAGGATGTATTCGGCATCGTCCTTGTTCTTTTCGTGTATTGCCGAAAACGCCGTTCCGTTTATTGATGCGTCTATTTCCTGCTTGAGGCAGCAATCGAAATTGTAGGAAAAGTAGTTTGCCTCACATAAGTGGGTCACGAGCTTAAAGTCGCTCTTTCCCAAAGACTCATGGAGTTCCGACAGCCCCTCGATAAGCTTTATCGCGGGCTTCAAGTCCTTTATCCCGATGCCGAAGGACAAGTCTTCCAGGTCGTTGTCCTTGAGGTTTAACTTGTTCCTGATCTGGTCAAACAGCTTTATTCCTGACTCCAGATCATCGATATTCAACGTCTTTCCCGCCTTTTCAATCCAAGAGCTTATCTTCTCAGAGCCTTGGATCAGCTCGGTAACGTACCCCGCCGCGGGACTTGAGGTGTATTCCTTGATGCTCTTTAAGACGTCGGTCTTAAGGAACTCCTCTATCACCGAGGAAAAGACGTCGGCGATCTGGATTATCGCTATTCCGGATCCCCTGTACGAATAGTACACGTTTATGGCGTCCCTGAGCGCCTTCCTGTCAATCTTCCTGTATCCTCCCAGATTGAGCTCAGGCCCTTCGGTAAAGCCGCAGGCAAGAAGCGCCTTATTGTAAACATCATCGTCAACGGCATTCATCGTAAAGGCATAGATCCCGTAAACGTCAAACAGCTGCCTGTTGTATTCGCACATAATGCTTTCGACTTGAGCGTCCACCGCATTGTTGACCTTGATGCAATAGTCGAGCTCCCAGACAAAGGTCAGAAAAGTGCATTCGATAAGGATCACCGAAGACAGGACTATGCCCAGGAAGACGGACGATGCGCCGTAACGGTTCCTTCTCCACTTAATCCTCTTTCGCATTTGAAGTCACCTCGTTCGCAACGCTTGCAGCCTTACCGTAGATAAGGCGGAAGTTGTCAGACAGGCCCGTCAGATACGTGCAGAGCTTCTCCGGCGAAGTGTCGTAAGACAATGCCTTTCCGATCTTCTTTTCCGAAAGGAGCCTTTCATCCCTGTTTTGGAATGCCGACTCTTCAAAGCCCGCCCTGCAGTCGTACAGCGCCTCCATGGCGGTATTCTCAGGAGCAGTCACAAAGAAGGTAAGCATCGTCAGTAATATCGAAAAAACGATCGCAGTCTCAAGTGTTGACATAAATTCCACCTCCTGAAGATGATTTCAACCATCCTACAACGGAAAAGGGGCGGATTTACCCGACAAAAACCGACAAAATGCGACAAAGAAAAACGCCCGGAGGTCCGGGCGTAAAACTGCTTCACAGCATTAGTTTTATTGAGTTTCAAGGCAAAGAGACGACCGCTTGCCGCCCCTATTACCTATTAAACGAATTGCCTGTCATGCACGGAGTGTGATTCCGTACTTCTCGCCAAGGTTGGCAAGGATCGTCGAAACGAATCCGTCGATGACCTCAGGCTTGAACTCCTCGTCCTTGGGCGTGAAGACCACACTGTATGCAAGGCTCTTCTTGTTGACGCCGAGCTGGATGCCTTCGTAAATGTCGAAGAGTTCGATCTTGGTGATGTACTCGCAGGAAGCCTTGATCTCCTTTTCGACCTGGGCGTTTGTAATGCCCTTGTCCATGACGAAGCAGAAGTCGCGCTTCTCTTCAAGGAACTTCGGAAGCGGAGTGAACTTTCTTTCCTTGCCATAGTACTTGCTCAAAGTGCGCAGGTCGATCTCAGCAACATACGCGGGAACCCTCATGTCGAGCTCATCGCAGATCTCATAGAGGACCTGACCAAGGTAACCAACTTCTTCACCGTTGCAGATGACCTTTGCGGTCCTGCCCGGGTGAAGGAACGTCTTTTCGGTCTTTTCATAATCGAATTCAACGTCCAAAGAAGCGGCGATCACGTCAACAAGGCCCTTCAAAGAGTAGAAATCCTCATCCTCACCGAAAACGCCGATGCAGATCGTCTCGCGCTCGTCGGGATATTCAGTCAGAGGTAAAGACTTAGGCAGGAACTTGTTGCCCATCTCGTAGATGTGGCCCGTAAGGATGCCGTTCTTCTGGTTTCTTGCCATAGCCTTGATCATCTGAGGCGCAAGCGTAGTGCGCATCAGCGAAAGATCGACGTTGATCGGGTTCAATATCTTTATCGCAGTCCTCTCGGGAGCATCCTCGGGGAGTTTCAAAAGATCGAAATCCGCGGGCGAGAAGAACGAATAATGTACGCCTTCGGAAGCGCCTGCACTGCAGAGATCACGCCTGATCTTAAGCTCGGAACGCTGCTTCAGGTTGTATCCGCCGGAAGTGACCTTAGCCGTGGGAATGAAAGTCGGCGTGATGTGGTCGTAACCGTACATTCTGATGACTTCCTCAGCGACGTCCTGATAGGATTCCATGTCTACGCGGTAACCGGGAATGTAGATCGTAAGATCATCGCCGTTAAGCTCGGGTGCGAAGTTGAGGCCCGTAAGGATACGGACAACATCCTCATCGGGAACGGTAATTCCAAGAACTCCGTTTACCCTCTTAACGCTGACAGTAAGCTTTCTGGGCTCAATGGAGTTGCCCGTATTGACGTCGAAAGCGGTCTTGGAGACCTTTCCGCAGCCAAGCTCTTCGATGAGATGCAGTGCTCTCTTCATTGCCATAACGGTCGTGTACTCGTCAACGCCCTTGGAGAACCTCATGGAAGAATCAGAAACCTGACCCAAAGCCTTTGAGCTCTTACGGATGTTGTCGTGCGCGAACTTTGCAGCCTCGAACATTACGGCCTTGGTGGAATCAAGGATCTCAGAGTTGAGTCCGCCCATGATGCCCGCCAAAGCAACGGGCTTCTTGCCGTCGCAGATAACGAGATTATCTGGTGTAAGCTCGAATTCCTTCTCATCCAAGGTAACGATCTTCTCACCGTTCTCGGCACGGCGGACGTGGATCTCGCCGCCTTCAAGGTAAGAATAATCGAAAGCGTGCATCGGCTGGCCGAGCTCATAAAGAACGTAGTTCGTGATGTCTACAACGTTAGAAATTGCAGAGCATCCGACCAAAGCGAGACGGCGCTTCATCCAAAGCGGGGACTCACCTATCGTTACGTCTGAAACGTAGTGGCCGATGTATCTCGGGCAAAGATCAGGAGCTGATACGCGGATGTTGAAATCGATAGAGACGTCGCTCTCAGTGTAATCCAAAGCAGGCTCCTTTATGGGCTTGCCAAGAACAGCAGCCACTTCCCTGGCGATACCGAAAATGCTCTGGCAGTCAGGCCTGTTTGCAGTGATCGAGACGTCGAAGATGTAATCGTCCAAGCCTAAGATAGGCTTTACGTCTGCACCGGGAACACTGTCAGCGGGTAAAACGAGAAGTCCGTTGTACCCGGCGCCCGGGAACATGTCCTCTGTGACTCCGATCTCAACGCCGGAGCAGAGCATTCCGTATGAATCGTAGCCTCTGAGCTTGCCTTGGCCGATGGTCATGAGACCTTCGACGGTCTTGTGGTCCTTTGCCGTCGCATAGACCTGTGCGCCGATTAAAGCCAAAGGATACTTTCCGCCTGCAGCAACGTTGTCAGCTCCGCAGCAGATCTGAAGGACGCCGTTCTCTCCAGCATCAACGGTGCAAAGGTGAAGGTGCGTTCCTTCGATTGCTTCGCAGGTCTTTACTTCACCGACAACGACCTTGCTTATGTCTTTGCCTACTTCATACTTTTCCTCTACCTCGAAGCCGCAGCTGAAGAGCTTCTCTTCAAGAACGTCCGGGGTAACGTCTATATCTACGTAATCCTTAAGCCAACTTAATGGTACTAACATATCCTTGCCTCCTTACCTTAATCGTCGATCTGTTCAAGCACGCGCAGGTCAGACTCAAACAGGAGCTTGATGTTGTTGATGCCGTACTTGAGCATGGCAATGCGATCGATACCGATACCGAAAGCCAGACCGCTGTATTTGTCGCTGTCGATTCCGCAGCCTTCGAGAACCTTCTTATTGACTACGCCCGCGCCCAAGACTTCGATCCAGCCCGTTCCCTTGCAGAGCTTGCATCCCTTGCCTCCGCACTGGAAACAGGAAACGTCAACCTCAACGGAAGGCTCCGTGAACGGGAAGTAAGAAGGTCTAAGACGCGTTCTCGTCTCCTCGCCGAATATCTTCTTAACGAATACGTCGAGCATTCCCTGAAGGTCGCAGAGAGTGATGCCCTCGTCAACAACGAGTCCTTCCATCTGGGAGAACATCGGAGAGTGCGTAGCGTCGTCATCGGAACGGAAAACCTTGCCCGGTGAGATGATCTTAATCGGCGGTTGCTGTGACTCCATAACGTGAACCTGGCCTGCGGAGGTCTGCGTCCTCAAAAGGAACTCGGGGCTCAGATAGAAAGTGTCCTGCATGTCGCGCGAAGGATGGTCCTTCGGGATGTTCAATGCCGTGAAGTTGTAGTGATCCGTCTCGATCTCGTTTCCCTCATATACGGAGAAGCCCATGGAACCGAAAATGTCCACGATCTGGTTTCTTACCTGCGTGTTGGGATGGAGATATCCCTTCTTGAGCTTCTTTGAAGGCAATGTAACGTCTATCGTTTCCGCTTCATAGCGAGCCTTCTGCTCTGCTGCCTTGAACTCCGCGTCCAAAGCGTCAAACTTCTCCGTAGCCCAATTCCTGATCTCGTTGACCATCTTGCCGTAGTCGGCCTTCAATTCCTTCGGGATCTTGCCCATCTCCTTCATGAGCGAGCCTATCTTGCCTTCCTTTGAGTCCATGACGCTCTTCTTGTACTCAAAAACGCCCTTGGAGCTCTTGATTTCTTTAAGGTCTGACTCGATCTTGGCCTTGATCTCAGATAGTTTTGCGCTTAATTCACTAAGTTCAGCCATGTTCATCTCCTCCTTGTTGTTAGTCCAAATGCAATAAAA
>JAFZVF010000051.1 GCA_017617935.1 Clostridiales bacterium
AAGGATCCTGTTGTTTTCGCTTGCGCTAACCCTGTACCTGAGATCCTTCCTGACGAAGCAAAGAAGGCAGGCGTTAAGGTCATGGCTACCGGAAGATCCGACTATCCGAACCAGGTCAACAACGTTCTCGCATTCCCCGGCATCTTCCGTGGCGCTCTCGACGTAAGGGCTTCCGACATCAACGACGAGATGAAGATCGCTGCCGCAAATGCGATCGCAGGCATCGTTTCTGACGCTGAGCTCAATCCTGACTACATCCTTCCTGACGCATTCGATCCGAGGGTCGGTAAGGCTGTTGCTGCTGCTGTTGCTCAGGCTGCCCGTGACACAGGCGTTGCCCGTATCTGAATTTAACAACTAATGGTATAATATTCCCCGCGTATATATATGCGCGGGGTATTTTTAATATTGAAAGGACGGTTCACAATGATTGACGACATCGAATTGCTGAGACTTATTGAAAACAACGCAAGGCTTTCTTCCGAAGAGATAGCCGTTATGCTCGGCACGACCGCCGCCGACGTTGAAGCCGAAATCAAGCGCCTCAAGGATGAGAACATCATCTTGGGATACAACACGATAATCAACTGGGAGAAGCAGGCGCCCGACAACTGCATCGGCATGATCGAGGTAAGGATCACGCCCGTCAAGAACAAGGGTTATGACCACATCGCCCAGATCCTGAGCAAATATGACAAGGTGACCGCATGCTACCTCATGTCCGGCGGTTTTGACCTCATGATCATATACGAGGACAGCAACTTAAGGAACATCGCCAACTTCGTTACCGAGAAGATCGCCACTCTTGAGGGCGTTCTTTCCACGACGACGCACTTCATCCTCAAGAAATACAAGGCTAACGGCATTATCTACGATAATCCGAACACCGATGACAGGCAGGCGATCATCTTATGAGTTTAGATTACGATTCAAAGATCTCCAAAGCTGTTCAGGCCGTGCCGCCTTCAGCCATAAGGAAGTTCTTCGATCTTGCGAACGAGATGCAGGGGCACGTCATCTCGCTGTCCATCGGAGAGCCTGACTTCGATACGCCCTGGTCCATCAGGGAGTCCGCGA
Organism: Clostridiales bacterium; assembly: GCA_017617935.1. Taxonomy (GTDB): domain Bacteria; phylum Bacillota; class Clostridia; order Saccharofermentanales; family Saccharofermentanaceae; genus Saccharofermentans. The sequence goes on from JAFZVF010000051.1 coordinate 1,078, forward strand.
TCAATTCGCTTATCGAAGGCTATACGCACTATTCGCCCAATTCCGGTTACATTGATTCCAGGAAGGCGATCGCTGATTACGTCGTCAGAAGATACGGCGTTTCATACGATCCCAAGTCCGAGATCCTCATTACCGTTGGCGGCAGTGAAGGTTTGGACCTGGCAGCAAGGGCGCTTATCAATCCCGGCGACGAGGTCATTGTCGTTGAGCCCTGTTTCGTGGCTTACAAGGCAACCGTCAATTTTGCTCACGGCGTGCCCGTGATCGTTTCAACAAAGCCTGAAAACGACTACAAGCTCATGCCTGAGGAATTGGAAACTGCGATCACCGACAAGACGAAGTACATTATCGTCGGTTATCCCAACAATCCTACCGGCGCCATCATGACTCTCGAAGACTGGGCAAAGATCAAGGACGTTCTTTTGAAGCATCCCGACATCATAGTTCTTTCCGATGAACTCTATTGCGAGCTCAACTATTTGGACGGAAAGCCCGCTTCGCTTACGCAGTTTGCAGAGCTGAAGGACAGGGTGGTAATGGTAAACGGCTTCTCGAAGTCTTACGCCATGACGGGTTTCCGTGTAGGATACCTGGCAGGTCCCAAGGAACTCATCGCGCCGATGTTCAAGATCCATCAGTACTGCATCATGTGCGCTCCTTCAACGTCGCAGTATGCAGTCGTCGAAGCTGCCATGAACTCTGACGACGAAGTTACAAAGATGCGTGACGAATACAACCACAGAAGAAGGGTCATCATTCAGGGCCTTAAGGATGCCGGCCTTGACTGCTTTACTCCATACGGAGCTTTTTACGCTTTCCCTTCGATCAAGAGCACGGGTCTTACTTCCGAACAGTTCTGTGAGCGGTTCCTGCTTGAAAAGCACGTGGCAATGGTACCCGGAAACGCTTTCGGCGAGTGCGGTGAGGGATTTGTAAGGATCAGTTACGCGGCATCTTTGGAAGACATTAAGGAAGCCATGAAGCTTCTCAAGGAATTTGTAGAGGAACTTAAGAAAGGTTAATTATGCTGGAATTCGACAACATAAGACTTGAACTTGAATCTTTTGAAGAACCGGTTGCAAAGCTCAAGGATGCGCTGCACATCGATCACGTAAGCGATCAGATCAGCGAACTTGAACAGCGTACGACCGAGCCTGATTTTTGGAATAACTCTGATAAGGCTACCGAGCTTACACAGAGGCTTGGCCAGCTCAAGAAGAAAGTTGAAAGCTATAAGGCTTTGGCTTCTGAAAGGGAGGACCTTCTTGCGCTTTGCGAGCTTGGCAACGAGGAAGAGGATTTGGATACGCTCGCCGAGCTTAAGACGAGCGTCGCGGCCTTCAAGGATGCCTTCGAGAAGATGCGCCTTCAGACTCTGCTTACCGGTCCTTACGATGCCAATAACGCCACGCTTTCGCTTCATGCGGGCGCAGGCGGAACGGAGGCCATGGACTGGTGCTCCATGCTCTACAGAATGTATACGAGATGGGCTGAAGCTCACGGATTCATTGTTGAGGAACTTGATTACGTTGAGGGCGATTCGGCCGGCATCCAGTCCGTTTCCGCCATGATCAAGGGCGAGAACGCATACGGCTTCTTGAGGTCTGAATTAGGCGTTCACCGTCTCGTCAGGATCTCGCCGTTTGACGCCGCAGGCAGAAGACATACGTCCTTTGCTTCCTGCGAAGTCATCCCCGAGCTTGACCAGAAGACCGAGGATGACATCAAGATCGACATGTCCGAAGTCCGTGTAGATACGTACCGTTCAACGGGTAAGGGCGGTCAGCACATCAACAAGACCGATACTGCCGTCAGAATGACGCACAATCCCACCGGAATCGTCGTTTCCTGCCAGGCTGAGAGATCACAGCTCCAGAACAGGGAGACGTGCCTTAAGATGCTGAAAGCAAAGCTTTTCGCGCTCGCAAGGGCTTCCGAGATGGAGAAGATCGAAGACCTCAAAGGCAACCAGATGGACATCGCTTGGGGTTCACAGATCAGGTCTTACGTTTTCTGCCCCTACACGCTCGTTAAGGACGCCCGTACTGGTTACGAGGAAGTCGACGTTGATTCCGTCATGGACGGCAATCTGGACGGCTTCATCAACGCATACCTATCCGGAATGAAGAACGAGAAGTAATCCATGTATTTTGACGACATGAAGATCGGCATGAAGGTTGATACCGCTCCTGCCGTTATCGAGAAAGAAAAGATGCTGGCTTTTGCCAGGCTTTACGACAACATTCCGCTTCACACGGATGAGGAATACGCTAAGACAACGCCATTCGGCAAGCTTATTGCCCCCGGCGTTATGTCGTTTTTGGAAGTGTGGAGCAAGTATCTTGAAGTGGATTTCTACGGTGAAGAGCTGCTTGCGGGAATCTCTACCAAGATCGAATGGCATAAGCCGGTTTTCCCGGATGACGTTCTGACGGGAACCGCTGAGATCACGAACCTTGTCGAACGCAATCCAAAGAACGGCCTGGCTGAACTTACCATTAAGGTCTACAACCAGAACGGCGAACTCGTGCTGACCGACGTTACTGAGTCAGTAGTCAAGCGCAGGCCTGCCTGATCCAATCTGACATATCTATTCCTAAATCTAACGCTGCCAGACGGTTTTTCCTGATACGGCAGTGTATTTTGTCAAGAAAAGTTGTAAAATGTTTTATAGTGGGTTATTTCGCGAATAAGGTTTATTGGGGGTAGAAAATGAAAGCTTTAAAAGTAACATCAGTTCTTTTGTCAGCCGTTATGTGCGTTTCAATGGTGATGATGCCTGTTTCGGTGTTTGCTGACGAGACGGAAACTCCTTCTGAGACGGAGACAACAGAAACGGAAGAAGAAAAAGAATCAGAGAAGCCGGATCCTAAAGAAGAAAAGCAGGAACCTGAAGAGGATGAAGAACCTGCTGAAGAATCTGAACCCGAAGACGGAGAAGAACGGGTACCCGGTGATGAAGACAGCCAGGAGGCTATGGATGCTGTAGCTTCAGGAAAGTGCGGTAAAAAGCTTAAGTGGACCTTGGACAAAAACGGTACTCTTAAGATTACCGGCAAGGGCTCTATGTACAGCTTTAAGCCCAAGGGACCAACGGATCCATTTAACAGGCCTTGGGAAAATTATAAGGACGATATTAAGAAACTTGTTGTCTCTAAGGGCGTGACTACCATTGGCAAATACGCTTTTTATCGCTTCGGAAACTTGACAAGCGTTTCGCTTCCAAAAACTTTGAAGATAATTGATGATGTTGCATTTTCTCGGACGGGTCTTACCAGCGTTACCGTACCAAATGGCGTAAAGACTATTGGAGATAGTGCATTTTACGGCTGCAAGCTGCTTGCAAGCGCCAAGCTTCCTGACAGCGTTACGACTCTTAAAGCGTATGCATTTGGTCAATGTCTCGTCCTTAAAAGCGTAAACATTCCTAAGAATTTAAAAGTTATAGAAGATAGGACGTTTGAAACAACTTCCATCGAGAGTATAACCATACCAAATGGCGTAACTTCGATAGGCGATTATGCGTTTAGTTCTACTCGCCTTAAGACCGTAACCATTCCTGCCAGTGTAAAAACTATTGGTGATTCAGCATTTTATTATAATCGGATTGAGAAGGTTAACATTCCAAAATCAGGTTTAACTTCGCTTGGTGACAGAGCTTTTGCAAGTTGTATTTTTGAGAGTTTTGAAGTTCCTTTAACCGTAACGAGTTTTGGAAATTCCGTATTTTCCAATTGTAGTTATCTTAAAGATATCTGGATCAGCCCGATACAAAAACAGAATTTACCTGAAAACACTTTTGACGGATGTAATAATGTTAAGTTTACTGAGCATAATTACGCCATTATCGGCGAGACTTTTGGCGCCGGCAATGTTATATACGCCGTTACGAATCCAGCTACCGGTGGAACGACAGGGACTGTTGAGGTCTTTGGTTTTGACACTTCTGAAGAAAAGATCGTTGTTCCTAATGTCGTTACATACAGCAAGGACAACGTAACTGCCAAGGTCACTTATAGAGTTACCAAGATTACTAACCTACTCAAACAGTTCAACGATAGCATAGCGCTGAAAACCATTGTAATCGGCTCGAATGTGGCAGTGATAGCAGACAACGCATTTGCAAATTGTCAGAATCTTGTATCCGTCACAGGCGGTGCAGGACTCAAGACGATAGGCTCTAAGGCTTTTGCGAATTGTCCAAACCTCAAAGTCTTAACCATTAACTCTAAAGTCCTTTCAAAGATCGGAGCTGAAGCGTTTAACGGCGATAAGCTTCTTACGACTTTGAACATTAAGAAGACCACTAAGCTTACAAAGGGTGGAGTCAAGAATTCGCTTAAGGGTTCTTCGGTCAAGACCGTCAAAGTCAAGAAAAAGAAGGTCAAGAAGTATAAGAAGTTCTTCAAAAAGAAGAACAGCGGCAGAAGCGTCAAAGTTAAGAAATAAGCTTGAAAGGAGTAGGAAATGAAGAGTTTAAAACTGACATCAGTTCTTTTGTCAGCCGTAATGTGCGTTTCAATGATGACGGCACCTGTTTCAGTCATGGCTGACGATACGGAAGTTCCTTCTGAGACGGAGACCACTGAAACGGAAGAAGAATCCGAGAAACCTGCTCCGAAGGAGGAAAAAGAGCAGGAACCTGAAAAGGAAGAGGATCCTGCCGAAGAAGAGGAAGCGGAACCTGAAGATGGTGAAGCTCAGGTACCCGGTGATGAAGACAGCCAGGAGGCAATGGATGCCGTTGCTTCAGGTAAGTGCGGTAAAAAGGTTAAGTGGTCCTTGGACAAAAAAGGCACGCTTAAGATCACCGGCAAGGGATCCATGTATAGTTACAAGTTTGATCAATACACTGCTCAACCAAATACGCCTTGGTTTAAATATGCCTCTAAGATCAAGAAGGTCGTTGTTTCCAAAGGCGTAACCACCATCGGTTCGGCTTCTTTTTGTCTGTGCCAGAATATAACAAGCGTTTCTCTTCCAAAAGGAATTAAAACAATCGGCAAAGACGCTTTTGGCGCCTGTGACTCTTTAAAAACGATATCTCTTCCCAAGAGCGTCAGAAGAATAGATGAACAAGCTTTCTGCGAGAGTGGCATTACGAGTATTACAATACCTAAAGGCGTTACTGAGATTGGAAAAGGTGCTTTTTCATATACAACTTACCTTAAAAGCGTTTCGATTCCCGGTACTGTGAAAATAATCGGAAGCAATGCTTTTAGAGATTGTGATGGCCTTACGACGGTAACCATTCCCTCCAGCGTAAAAGAGATTGGTGAATCTGCGTTCTATGGCTGCGACAATCTCGCTACGGTCAAGATTCCTGTTGCGGGTCTGAGTACGATCGGAGAGGATGCTTTTAGAAAATGTACCAGTCTTACCAAGATAGACGTTCCCTTGTCTGTGACTGATCTTGGCGATTATGCCTTTGCAGGATGCACGTCTCTTGAAGAAGCGACGATCAGCCAAACGCTTAGTAATCATTTGGCCGCTCATGTTTTCGACGGCTGCACGAAGCTGTCAAAGCCCACTGTTTCCAAGTATCTTGGCATCTATGAATATTTCTTTGATGACGGAAACACCAATTGTTTCATCGTATTGTCTCCTAACATTAACGGAACCGGAATGGCCTTAATGATGATTACCGATTATGTTCCTGAACGCTTGGTGGTTCCGAACGTTGCGGATTTCAACGGCGTAAAATATAAGGTTATCGGTGTAGTGGCTTCTTCGCGCAGCTATCTTAAGTATATGAAACAGCTGGTCCTCGGTTCTAACGTTGTCAGCATTACTGATGAAAACTTCGCAGGTTGCCCGGAACTCGTGTCCGTTACCGGAGGCGCAGGTCTTGTAACGATTGGCTCAAAAGCATTTGCAAACTGCCCGAAACTTAAGACTTTCAACATCACTTCGAAAAAGCTCAATAAGATAGGCGCCAATGCTTTCGACATAGACAAGGCTCTCACGACGTTGCAGTTTAAGAAGACCACGAAGCTTACCAAGTCGGGTGTCAAGAATTCGCTAAAGGGTTCGTCGGTAAAGACGGTCAAGGTTAAGAAATCCAAGGTAAAGAAGTATAAGAAGATCTTCAAAAAGAAGAACAGCGGAAAGAAAGTAAAAGTTAAGAAATAAACTGAAAGGGGTAGAAAAATGAAGAGGTTAAAAGTAACGTCAGCACTTTTGTCGGTTGTAATGTGCGTATCGATGGCGATCGCACCCGTTACGGTCATGGCCGATGAAACGGAAGTTCCTTCCGAAACGGAGACGACTGAAACGGAAGAGGAGAAGGGATCAGAAAAGCCGGCTCCAAAGGAGGAAGAAAAGCAGGAGCCTGAAAAGGAAGAACCTGCAGAAGAGGAACCGGAATCTGAAGACGGCGAAGAGCAGGTTCCTGGCGATGAAGACAGTCAGGATGCCATGGATGCCGTTTTGGCCAAAGGCAAGTGCGGTAAAAAGGTTAAGTGGTCCTTGGACAAGAAGGGAACGCTTAAGATCACCGGTAAAGGGTCCATGTATGGATACAGTTTTGATCCGTCTACGTATCAATACAACACGCCTTGGGTCAAATATACGTCGAACATCAAGAAAATAGTTGTTTCAAAAGGCGTAACCACCATAGGGGATTATGCTTTTGCCGGTTGTCTCAATGTAACGAGCGTTTCACTCCCCAAGGGACTTAAGATTATTTGTTACGGGGCTTTTTGCGGATGTTCTTCTTTGAAGAAGATCACGATTCCCAAGAGTGTAAGAAGAATAGACAATTACGCTTTTTGTGAAAGCGGCATTGAGAGTTTTACGATCCCTAAAGGCGTTACTGAGATTAAAGAGGCTGCTTTTGCAGCCTGCTACAATCTGAAGAGCATCTCCATTCCAAGCACGGTTACAAAGATCGGAGTAGCAGCTTTTAACTACTGTCAAAAACTTACGTCCGTAACCATTCCTTCGAGCGTAAAAGAGATCGAGTATTATGCTTTTGCCGAATGTAAAAACCTTAAGACCGTCAAGATCCCTGTTTCAGGACTTAATTCCATTGGCGTACGTGCATTTGACAATTGTCAGGCGCTTGAATCTTTTAACGTCCCTTTGTCCGTCACGTTCATTGGAGGATATGCCTTTGGCGACTGTAAGAATCTTGCTAAAGTTTGGATTTCCACAACTCAAAAGAATAATGCCATAGACTCATTTGAAGGAAGTTCAAACGTGAAATTCGACGAGCATGCTTATGCCATCATCGGCGAGCAGCTTAACGGGGGAAACATCACTTACATCGTAACCAATCCTGCTGCCGGCGGATCGGCGGGTACTGTTGCAGTATATGGTTTCAGCTCTACTGACGAGAAGATTGTCGTTCCGAACGTTTTCACTTTCAGCAAGGATGGCGGAAAGACCAAGGTCACTTATAAAGTCACGAAGATTACCAACATTGCCAGCCAGTTCAACGATACGATTGCGCTTAAAGCCCTTGTCATTGGTTCGAATGTTGCAGTGATTACGGATGGCGCATTTGCCAATTGCCAGAAACTTGAATCCGTAACAGGCGGTGCGGGACTCAAGACCATCGGAGCGAAAACGTTTGCGAACTGCCCTAACCTGAAAGTCTTTACGATCAATTCAAAAGTGCTTTCAAAGATTGGTGCCGGTGCGTTTGGCGGTGACGTGCTTCTGACGACTTTGAACATTAAGAAGACCACAAAGCTTACCAAGGCGGGAGTCAAGAATTCTCTTGCGGGCTCATCGGTCAAGACCGTCAAGGTAAAGAAAAAGAAGGTCAAGAAGTACAAGAAGTTCTTCAAAAAGAAGAACAGCGGTAAGAGCGTAAAAGTAAAGAAGTAAACTTGAAAGGGGTAGAAAATGAAGAGTTTAAAAGTAGCTTCAGCATTTTTATCGGCCGTAATGTGCGTATCCATGCTCATGACGCCGGCTGTGGCTTTGGCAGACGAGACTTCCGTGCCTGAGGAAACTCAGACCGCTACTGAAGCGGAAACGCCGGATGCACAGGAAGAACCGGAAGATGAGGAAGAGGAAAATGAAGACCTGCTTCCCGGTGAAGAAGACAGAAAAGAGGCTCTGGAAGCAGTAGCTTCAGGCAAATGCGGTAAAAAGCTGAAGTGGTCTTTGGATAAAAAGGGAACGCTTAAGATCACCGGCAAAGGTGCCATGTATAATTTCGACTGTAAAGAAAGCACTCCGTATGTATATTATTCAACAGCACCTTGGATCAAATACGCTTCCAAGATCAAGAAAGTAGTTGTTTCCAAAAAGGTAACTACTCTTGGTGCTTATTCTTTTTACAAGTGCTCGAATCTTTCCAGCGTTTCGCTGCCTAAAAAGATGAAAGCTATAAACGATGGTGCATTTGCTTTTTGTTCGAAGCTTACCAAGATCACTCTTCCGAAGAAGTTAACTGTTATAAATGAAGGCGTTTTTTATGATGCCGGACTTACAAGTGTTGTAATCCCAAAAGGTGTAAAGAGTATCCGTTTCTTTGCATTCGCAGGTTGTGATAAGCTGAAAAGTGTATCTATTCCCGGTACTGTTAAATCAATTGGTGTCAGTGCTTTTGGCGCTTGTTCCAGTTTAACTACCATTACTATTCCTGCAAGTGTAAAAGAGATAGGAGATACAGCTTTCTCTTATTGTACCAACCTTAAAACTGTTAAAATTCCTATTTCAGGATTAAATACACTTGGTTATTCAGTGTTTGAGAATTGTACTGCGTTAAGCACATTTGAAATGCCTTTATCTGTTACGTACGTTGGAGAATATATATTTAATAATTGTACTAGCCTTAGCAAAGTGGTGATTAGCGAAAGACAGAGAGAAGTTGGCGTATTCTTCGATAAGACATTTTCAGGTTGTAAGTGTAGTTTCGATACGACAAAATATCTGATCATTGGCGATTACATTCCTGTTGGCCCGGTAACTTATAGGATCACGAATCCTGCCATAAACGGCACAGGTACTGTTGATGTATATGCTATTAGTGACAGCGCAGAAAGTGTAGTAATTCCTCCTGTTGTTGAAGCTGAAGGCGTAAAATATAAAGTAACAACCATTTCGGGTAGTCTCAGCCAGTATAACGTTGATTTGAAACTGAAATCACTGGTTATTGGTTCTAATGTAACTTCCATTGGTGCTAATGCTTTCTCTAACTGCCAGTATCTTGAATCCGTAACAGGCGGCGCAGGACTCAAGACGATCGGAGCGAAAGCTTTTGAAAACTGCCCTAACCTTAAGGTCTTTACCATCAATTCAAAAGTCCTTTCAAAGATCGGTGCTTATGCCTTCAACGGAGACAAGGCCCTCACGACTCTTCAGTTAAAGAAGACCACAAAGCTTACCAAAGCGGGAGTCAAGAACTCTCTTGCGGGCTCATCGGTCAAGACCGTCAAGGTAAAGAAAAAGAAGGTCAAGAAGTACAAGAAGTTCTTCAAAAAGAATAACAGCGGAAAGAGCGTTAAAGTAAAAAAATAACTTAAAAAGAAAGCACCTTCAAATTGAAGGTGCTTCTTAATTTACAACGGTTCGAAATAAGGCTTTCTGTCTTTGAAATAGACCGTTTCGGTAAATCCCAATGACTTCAGGTATTCAATTGCTTCACTGTAACAAACAGCCAGGGTGCCGGCAAAGTGTGAATCGGAACCCAGTGTTATGTATTTACCGCCCATTGCTCTGTATCTGTTAAGAACGCCCTCGTCGGGAAGATTTCTCGTAAAGCCGCCGTCTATGTGCTTCTTGATCGATTTTGTGTTGATCTCCAGGGCTTTGCCCTTGCTGATCAGAGCTTCAAAGAGCCTGTCGAATTCCTTGGGACACTCTTCGTAAGTTACGAAATCGCTTTTGTTGTCTGCATACCTGTTGATGTAATCGTAGTGGGCTGCAACTTCGAAGTTGCTGCATTTCTCGCACATCTCGGCCATTGTCGATATGTATTCGCCGTGAAGCTCCTTAGCAGGGAGCTTATAGCATTCGCGGTCAACATAGAAATCCTTACCCCTGAACAGATGCACGCTTAAAAGTACAACATCAAAAGGGATCTTGGCTGCCAATCTGTCGATCTCTTCAGCTACATGCGTCTGGTAGCCGAATTCAATACCCTTAAGGAGCTCAAGTTCGCCCGCGCGGATACGCCAGTCGTTAAAGACCTTATCGTATTCGTTAAGGTCAAAAGTCCAGTCGAGCCCGTCATCAGGATAGTCAACTTCATAGTGCTCGGTGATGCCTATCCGGGTAAATCCCTTAGCTTTAGCCTCGCTTATGAGTTCATCTATCGACTGACCCGCGTCAGGCGAGAAATGCTTTGTGTGATTATGTCCGTCAGTAACCATAAATGTCCTTTTAATTACAAGAATTAATTTTACTTTATGGTATCATAAGTTCATCAGAAATGAGGTGATTTTAATGGCTAAGAAGAAAGAAACAAAGAAGATCAAGCCCAGCGAGCTTTTCGCTGATTTCCCGAATCTCTACGAGACAGCGTCTGAAGACGACATGACTGCGACTTTTGAGTTTGCGGAAGAATACAAGGCTTTCTTAGACAATTCAAAGACTGAGCGTGAATTCGCCGCTAATGCCATCCAGGCGGCAGAAGAGCTTGGCTATGTGGACATAGCGACAAAGGATACTCTCAAGGCCGGAGACAAAGTCTATCAGAGCATTAAAGGCAAGGGCTTTGCGGCTGCAGTCATCGGAAAGAAGGGACCTGCTGAGGGATTTAACATCTTAGGTGCCCATATCGATTCGCCCAGGCTCGACCTCAAGCCCAATCCGATCTATGAGGATAACGATACCGTTTACTTCAAGACGCACTACTACGGCGGAATAAAGAAGTATCAGTGGACTACGATCCCTCTGGCCGTTCACGGTGTTGTATTCACAAACGACGGAAAGGCTCACCAGATCGTAGTAGGTGAGAAGGAGTCTGATCCCGTTTTCTACATCACGGATCTTCTTCCTCATCTCGGTAACGAGCAGATGACTAAGAAAGCGTCTGACTTTATCCCTGCAGAAGACCTGAACGTCATCATCGGCGGAATTCCCTGCACAGAGGACAAGAAGGCGACAGAGATCTTCAAGGCAGGAGTCCTTAAGATCCTTTTTGAGCAGTACGGAATCAAGGAGAAGGATTTCGTTTCAGCAGAGATCGAGATCGTTCCCGCAACTCATGCCAGGGACGTTGGTTTTGACCGTGCTTATATCGCTGCTTATGGTCACGATGACAAGGTCTGTGCATTCCCCGCATTGAGGGCTCTCCTTGCTCAGGAAAAGCCCAAGAAGACTTGTGTATGCCTTCTTACCGACAAGGAAGAGATCGGCTCTTATTCCAATTCCGGCGCGACTTCCAACCTTTACGAGAACTTCCTTATGGAAGTGTTCGCAAAAGCTGAGGGCGGCATAGACAAGTTCAACACGCTGAAGTTCCGCAAGGCTCTTGCCGCGACAAAGATGCTTTCCACAGACGTTACGACGGCGTACGATCCCAAGTATGCTTCCGTTTTCGAGAAGAACAACACCGCATTCATGTCGCGTGGCCTCAAGATCGAAAAGTACACGGGCGCGAGAGGCAAGTCAGGATGCTCTGAAGCGACAGGCGACTTCATCGCAGAGATCACTGACATCTTCGAAAAGAACTCAATCCCGTGGCAGACTGGCGAGCTCGGCAGGATTGACGCAGGCGGCGGCGGAACGATCGCAGCCGTCATGGCTGAACTCGGAATGGACGTCGTCGACATGGGCGTGCCCGTGTGGTCCATGCATGCGCCCGTTGAGGTCATTTCCAAGATAGACCTTTACTATTTGTACCTCGGATACAAAGCTTTCATCGAGAACATCGGATAATGTCTAAGAAGAGAACCGTAGAGCGGAAGACCGCGATCAAGAACAGCATCGGAAGAATTACAGTCTTCGGTCTGTTTGTCATTGCGCAGATTGTCGGCTTTGTGGTTCTCATTTTCTTTCTCGGAAGGAACTTCCCGCCGATAGACGTTGGTTTGCGCGTAATTGCGTTGATCGTGGCCATCGGAATCAACTCCAGGGATCATGACGGCGTCTTTAAGCTCATCTGGGTAATAGTCATCCTGATCGTGCCGATTCCGGGTCTTTTGTTCTACGTGCTGAACAACTTCAGCAGTTCGAGGCATAAGATCAAGAAGAGGCTTGAGAAGGTCGACATGATGGTCTTCAGCCATCTGAACTACAACGACGACATCTTCGCCGAGTTCAAGAAGGAAGATCCGGCAAGGGCTTCAAACGCAAGATACTTGAGACAATATGATTTCCCGATCTATGAGGGGACGGACATAAAGTACTATCCCGTTGCCTACGATTGCTATAAGGCTCAGATCGAGGACATAAAGAAGGCTGAGCGCTTTGTCTATCTTGAGTATCACGCAATCGAGACCAAGGAAGCTTTCGAGCCTTTACATGAGGCGCTTAAGGATAGGGCTGCCGAAGGCGTTGACTGCAGGGTTTTGTACGATGACGTCGGTTCGTCCATTTTCATCAACAAAAACTTCGTAAGGGTTTTGGAATCGGAAGGAATCAAGTGCAACGCGTTTAATCCTGCATATCCCGTCCTTTCGCTTTTTATGAACAACCGAGACCACAGAAAGATCACGGTGGTTGACGGAAAGGTCGGTTACACGGGCGGATACAACATCGCCGATGAATACTTCAACATCGTAAATCCTTTCGGACTTTGGAAGGACAACGGAATAAGGCTTGAAGGACCTGCCGTGCAGAGCCTGACAGCCATGTTCGTTGAGATGTGGAACTTTGCCGACATGAAGCGTAAGGAAGACGACATGATGACCTTTGAGTCTGTCCCGCTCGTACCGGTTGAAGGCGCTCACGGATATTGCGTTCCTTACTGTGACAGCCCTTTGGATTACGAGCCTGTTGGCGAGAACGTTTATCTCAACATGATCAACAACGCTCAGGAATACTGCTGGATAATGTCGCCTTATCTGGTTCTCTCGGACGAGATTGCCAGGGCGCTTCAGATCGCTGCAAAGAGGGGCGTTGACGTAAGGGTAATGACTCCGGGAATCCCCGATAAGAAGATTACTTACGGCGTTACGCGATCGTATTACTACATGCTGATAGGCGCAGGCGTGAAGGTTTACGAATACGCGCCCGGATTCAATCACTCAAAGACTTTTCTTTGTGATGACAAGTGCGCGGTCGTAGGCACCATTAATCTTGACTTCCGGAGTCTGTACCATCATTTTGAAAATGCGGTTTACATGTACAAGACCGATTGCATAAAGGACGTCAAGCAGGACTTCGTCGAAACTTTCGCCGTATGCCGCAACGTGACCGACAAATATGCAATAAAACCGAACCTGTTCGTCAGGTTCTATAAATCAATCCTGAGGCTTGTAGCCCCGTTAATGTAAAAGAGGGAGAGGGAAATGTCCATAAGATTCTACAATTGCAGGATCCTTTCAATGAAGGATGACAAGATAACCGAAGGCGAGCTTTGGACTGATAACGACCGGATCAGTTATATCGGTCCGAAGACTGATGCCGCCGGAAAGGTCTTTGACAGGGAGATCGACTGCAAGGGCAACCTACTGATGCCTGGACTTAAGAACGCTCATACGCATTCGGCTATGACCTTTTCAAGGTCTTTGGCTGATGAATACTGCCTAAACGATTGGCTTTTCAAAGCGATATTCCCGAGGGAGGCAAAGCTTACCCCGGAGCACGTTTACTGGTTTTCAAAGCTTGCTTATGCCGATTATCTTTCAGGCGGCATCACGGCGTGCTTTGACATGTATTTCCACAAGACTGAAAACGCAAAGGCAGCTGTTGAAACCGGCTTCAGACACGTTTTCTGCGGTGCTGCGAACGATTACGGCGGATTTGAAGAGCTTGAACAGTACTATCTCGATCTCAATGATTACGATCCTTTGGTATCTTTTATCTATGGATTCCATGCTGAATACACGACTTGCGAAGACAACCTCAAGTTTATGTCTGAGCTCGCGCACAAGTATAAGGCGCCCGTGTTTACTCACATCTCAGAGACGGCTGCGGAAGTCGAAGGCTGCAAGGAAAGATATGGCATGACTCCCGCCGTGCTTTTTGACAAGCTTGGCATCTTTGACTTTGGTGGCGGAGGATTCCACTGCGTTTGGTTCACTGATGAAGACAGGGAAATTTTCAAGAAGCGAGGCCTCTGGTCCGTCTTTAACGCGTGCTCCAACCTGAAGCTCGCAAGCGGCATAACGCCCGTTCATAAGTTCATCGAGAATGACATGAAGATAGCGATCGGAACTGACGGAGCGGGTTCAAACAACGCGCTTTCGATGTTCCGTGAAATGTATCTTGACTGCGTTCTTTCCAATGTCGAGACGAATAACGCCGCGGCAGTGGATCCATTCAAGATCCTCAAGGCGGGTGCTTCAGGCGGTGCGCTCTGCATGGGCCTTACGGATTGCGATATTCTCGACGTCGGCAAGAAGGCTGACGTGGTCATGATCGACATGAGCAAGCCTTCGATGCAGCCTGAGAACAACATTGCCAGGAACATCGTTTACAGTGCTGACAATTCCGTCGTCAAGATGACCATGATCGACGGAAAGATCCTCTATGAGGACGGCAGATTCGCTTCACTCGATATTGATGAAGTCATCCGCGAGTGCAACAAGTTTAAAAAGGATCTCGCCTGAATCAGGATATGAAGCTTCTTTTCGGTCACATCGGAAAATATAAAGCCGCTTCGATCTTAAGCCCGGTGTTTAAGCTTCTTGAAGCTTGCTTTGAACTGATCGTTCCGCTGATCGTGGCGGGCATGATCGATCAGGGCATTAACAAGGGCGACATGGGCTACGTGAAGTCCAGGATCTTCATCCTCGTGCTTTTCGCGGTTGTCGGCTTCGCGGTTGCGATTACCGCTCAGTACTTTGCCGCGTATTCGGCTTGCGGCATTTCCTCTTCGATCAGGAAGAGCATGCACGACAAGCTCCAATCTCTTTCTATTGCTGATTACGAAAAGATCGGTTCTTCGTCCGCGGTCACGCTGCTGACAAGCGACGTCAATCAGATACAGACCGGCATAAACCTGTTCCTAAGGCTTCTTTTGAGATCGCCATTCATAGTCGTCGGAGCCTGCATTATGGCGGCGACCGTAAAGCCGTCAATGGCCCTCGTATTTGCGGGCTGTACGCTCCTCCTGACGGTTGTCATTGCCCTCAACATGAAGTTTTCCATCGTCAGGCACAGGGAATCCAGGGAAGGCTTGGACGGCCTCGTTAAGAAGACTGCAAACGGCATTGCGGGCGAGAGGGTCATCAGGGGCTTTAACAAGACCGAAGCTGATTATGAGAAGTTTGAAACCAAGAGTAAGAGCCTCAATAAGTCCCAGATAAAAGCTGCTGATTTCGCTGCTTGGCTGAACCCGCTCACATATGCTGTCGTGAATCTTTCGATCTGTCTTTTGATCTACAGGGGAGCGATCCATTTCAATTCAGGAACTCTTACCGACGGCCAGGTTGTGGCGCTCTATAACTACATGTCGCAGATCCTGATCGAGCTAGTCAAGCTTGCAAACCTGATAGTATCCGTATCAAGGGCCTATGCGTGCCTTAAGAGGGCGGAATCCCTCATGGAGATCAAGAGTACTGCAAATAGCGGGGCAATGGTGCTTGAAGCTTCCAAGCCATTGTCGCTTACGATGAAAAATGTTTCGTTTACTTACCAGGGCAATCAGGAGGAATCCGTAAAGGACTTCTCAATCGACATAAAGCCGGGCGAGACTATTGGAATAATAGGAAGCACGGGTTGTGGAAAATCAACCGTTGCGGCACTGATGTCAGGCATCTACAACTGCACCGAAGGCGAGGTCCTGATCGGCGGCGTTGACATCAAAGAAATCGCTCTTTCGAGCCTTTCCTCGTCAGTCGGAATGAGCCTTCAGAAGACCAGACTGTTCAAGGGTTCTTTGAAGGACAACATTACGCTCGGCAGAGAAGGTCTGTCTGATGAGGATATAAGTCGGGCGTGCAGCACGTCATGCAGCGATGACGTCGTAAGTTCCAAGAAGGAAGGCCTTGAGTAT
This sequence comes from Clostridiales bacterium, assembly GCA_017617935.1. GTDB lineage: Bacteria > Bacillota > Clostridia > Saccharofermentanales > Saccharofermentanaceae > Saccharofermentans. Next base: position 17,141 of record JAFZVF010000051.1, read on the forward strand.
GTGATTTCAGACGGCGGAGCGGGCCTTTCCGGCGGCCAGAGGCAGAGAATCGGGATCGCTAGAGCGCTTGCCGGCAAGCCCGGCATCGTTATCCTGGACGACTCGACTTCCGCATTGGACTGGGGAACCGAGAAGAGGCTTTTGGGCAACCTCAAGGAGCTCCCTCAAAAGCCTACTGTGATCCTTATCTCGCAGAAGGTAAGGACCTGCATGAACTGTGACAGGATAATCCTGATGGACGACGGAAGGATAGAGGCCGTTGCTTCGCATGAGGAACTGCTGAAGATATCAGAGAACTACAGATACCTGAACTCGCTTCAGGTGAGTGGAGGCGCAGTATGAAGGGCAAGATCGTAAAGCGCCTGTTCACTTATCTCAAAGGTTCTTCCGTTTTGGTATTGCTGTCAGTCCTTATCGGAATGCTTTTCGGAGCGGCTTCCGTTGCGGTTCCGTACTTCGCCGGCAAGGCGATTGATAATCTTGGAAACATTGATTCTCTTGTCAGACAGCTGATGGTTATCGTTTGCCTTTTGATCTCGGCCGCTGTCTTCCAGTTTGCCCTCATCAGGATGAACAACCGCATAGCCTTTTCGCTGGGACTCAATCTCAGAAACGCGACTTATGCGAAGATGCACAGGGTGAAAATGTCCTACATCGACAAGACTTCCGCGGGCAAGCTCCAGAGCTACATAATAAGCGACGTTGAGACGGCTTCGGACGGAATCCTTTTGTTCCTCAACCAATTTGCTTCAGGACTTGCAACGATAATCATAACGCTGATCGTGATGTTCCTCATAAATTGGAAGATCTCGCTCATAGTCGTTGTCTTCACGCCCGTTTCGATCGCGGTTTCTTACTTCATTGCAAAAGGCGCATACAAGTCATTTGCGAAGCAGGCCGAGATAAGGGGCAGGCAGACCGCGTTCGTCGGAGAGTCCGTGAACAATTTCAGGGAATGCAGGGTCTTTAACGTTACGGACGTGAGGATCAGGGGATTTGACGAGATAAACGGCGAATACAGAAAGACTGCCACCAAGGCGACGTTCCTTTCTTCGATAAGCAATCCGTCGTCGAGGTTCGTAAACGCCCTCATCTATGCGGGAGTCGTGTTTACGGGTTGCATGGCGGGAGTCGGCGGAGCGATAACGGTTGGCGCGCTGACCACGCTCCTTGCGTATGCAAATCAGTTCATGAAGCCCTTCAACGACCTGTCGGCCGTTTATACCGAGCTTTCTGACAGCTTTGCATGCCTTGCGCGCGTTTTCGAATACCTTGACAGTCCTGAGATCCCTCAGGAGAAGTCGGCTGAAGGCCTGCCCGACAACAAGATGCAGTTCGACATCGAGTTTAAGAACGTCAGCTTCTCGTATGTGGAAGGAAGACCGGTCCTGAAAGACGTCTCATTTACCGTCGGAAAGGGCGAGTCCTTTGCAATAGCGGGTCCCACGGGATGCGGAAAGACGACTCTCATCAATCTTCTCATGCGTTACTATGAGCCTGATTCCGGCGACATACTTATCAACGGAAAGAGCATAAAGGACATTCCGAGGTCGGAACTCCGTCATTACATCGGCTTTGTCTCGCAGGACACGTGGCTTTCAGATGATACGGTCATGGAGAATATCAGGTTCTCAGGTCCGCAGATTACCGAAGAACAGGCGATTGACGCCTGCAAGAAGACCGGCTGCGATTCCTTTATAAGAAAGCTGCCCAAGCGTTATGACGAGATGATGGACAACGAAAGGGATGACGTTTCAGGAGGACAGAAGCAGCTTTTGACCATTGCGAGGGCAATGGCCTCAAATCCTTCCATAATGATCCTGGATGAAGCGACTTCGTCTGTAGACGTCGTAACCGAAGTCCGCATTCAGAAGGCCGTCAGGGAGCTCCTGAACGGCAGGACGAGCATAATAATCGCACACAGGCTCTCTACGATCACGAACTGCGACAAGATCGTCGTAATAGACGGCGGAAGGGTCTCAGAGATCGGAACGCACGACGAGCTTATCGCAAACGGCGGATTCTACAGCAGGCTCTATGCCTCGTACGTATCTGGTTAAGCGTGAAAAGCCTGAAAAGGTTGACCTTTTCGAACGATTTATGATAAAGTAACGAAAATCGAATAGTTAAATGCGGTGAAGGGGAATATTACTTCATCAGAGCGCCTTTACAGAGAGCCTGCGGCAGGTGCGAGCAGGTAAGTCGCAGAGGAAGGAACTCACCCCGGAGCATTCGGTTGAAAGCCTTGCGGCAATTAGACTTGAACGGAGTTATTCCACGTTACAGGAATACTGATATCGGATCAATTCCCGTATCTTGTGAGTGCACGGCAATGCCGTGAAATAGAGTGGTACCGCGAACGCCCCTTCGTCTCTATATAACGAGACGAGGGGCTTTTTTGTACAAGGAGGTACAGCGGTATGAACAGTTCGAAATACGAAGCCAATCCTACGGTTCCAATGCCGAACCGCAAGTGGCCGTCAAGAGTCATAACCAAAGCGCCGATCTGGTGTTCCGTTGACTTGAGGGACGGAAACCAGGCGTTGGAAGTCCCCATGACGCTCGACCAGAAGGTTGAGTTCTTCACGTTCCTGTGCGAGATCGGCTTCAAGGAGATCGAGGTCGGCTTTCCCGCCGCTTCCGAGACTGACTACAATTTCTGCCGCCATCTGATAGATAACGACCTGATCCCTGACGGCGTAGCCATTCAGGTGCTGACGCAGTCAAGGCCCCACATAATCGAAAAGACGATGGAAGCCGTAAAAGGCTGCAAGAAGGCCATCATCCATCTGTATAACTCAACCAGCACTTTGCAAAGGGACGTCGTCTTCGGCTTTGCACCGGAGGACTGCATTGACTTAGCTGAAGTGGGCGCAAGGCTCATAATGGAAAGCATCTCTAAAGATGAAAGCGGTACCGAGTTCATTCTCGAGTATTCTCCGGAAAGCTTTTCTTCTACAGAGCCTGAGTTTGCCGTGCGCATCTGCGATGCAGTTTGCGACATCTGGAAGCCTACAAAAGAGAAAAAGGTGATTATCAATCTGCCCGAGACGGTCGAATATCAGACTGCAAACGTTTTCGCCGACCAGGTAGAGTATTTCTGCACACATACCAAGTGGAGGGACGAGATAATCGTCTCATTACATACGCACAACGATAGGGGAACCGCTGTTGCGACTTCCGAATTCGGCCTGATGGCCGGAGCCGACAGGGTGGAGGGCACTCTCTTCGGAAACGGCGAGAGGACCGGAAACGTTGACATAATCACGCTCGCTATCAACATGCTGATGCTGGGCGTTGACCCCGAGCTCGATTTTTCGGACATGAACAACGTCATCGACGTCTATGAAGACTGCACCGGAATGAAGGTGGAGCCGAGGCACCCTTGGGCTGGAAAACTCGTGTTTACGGCATTCTCCGGTTCTCATCAGGATGCGATCAACAAGGGCAGAAAGAAGATGGAAGAGCGCCATTCCACCGTATGGGCCGTTCCTTATCTGCCTATCGATCCTGCAGACGTCGGACGCCAGTACGAGCCCGTCATCAGGATCAATTCCCAGTCGGGCAGGGGCGGCATCTCCTACGTTATGGAAAAGCATTTCGGCGTCCATCTGCCGAGAACCTTCCTGCGCAGCTTCCTGCCTGTAGTTAAGGCCGCGACTGAAGAGAACGGCATTGAGAACGAACTGACGCCCCAGCAGATCTTTGACCTGTTCGACGACAAGTACATCAACGTCTTGGAGCCTTACGGCCTGAAGACCTTCTCCGAGGCGCAGGATTCCGAGCAGATATCCACTGTTGAGGCCGTTATTACGGTTAACGGCGAGCCGGTTAAGATCAAGGGTACCGGAAACGGTCTACTCGACGCCTTCGTAACTGCGTTTAAGACCTATACGGGAATTGATTTTGAGATCAAGGACTATTCCGAGCACGCTATGAAGAGCGGTTCAGACTCCGCGGCTATAACCTACATCGAAATCTTAAGCAAGCAGGACGGCAAAACCTATATTGGAGCGGGCGTTTCAAGCTCCGTCACGAAGTCTTCCGTCCGTGCCGTAGTTTGCGCATACAACAGAATGATTAATGTGATAAGATAGTCCTCGATTACAATTTTGGAGTTGGATTTTTATGTGGGATTATTTTGTTGCTTTCGTTTTTGGAGTCGTTGAGGGCATTACGGAATGGCTGCCCGTCAGCTCCACCGGACATATGATCATATTGAACGAATTCATGAAGCTCAACGTTTCACCTGAATTCTACGACCTGTACCTTGTCGTCATCCAGCTTGGCGCCATTATCGCGGTCATGCTGTTGTTCTGGTGGGAGATATGGCCTTTCGGCATCAAGCGCAACAAGCAGCCGCTTTCCGACAAGGGTTTGGGCCGCTGGATAATGAAGGACAAGTTCATCATGTGGTTCAAGATCCTTGTTGCGTGCATTCCCGCAGCCATCGTCGGAGTTCTTTTCGACGATTGGCTCGACGAGCATCTTTATAACTATTTCGTGGTCGCCATGGCGCTTATTGTGTTCGGCGTCGCATTCATCGTTGTTGAGAGGCTGATGAAGGGAAAGGATCCCAAGGTCAAGACCGTTGGCAACATCAATTGGGGGCACGCGTTCCTCATCGGCGTTTTCCAGCTGTTCGCAGCCATTTTCCCGGGTGCTTCAAGGTCAGGTTCGACCATTGTTGGTTCGATCGCCATTGGCATTAAGAGGGAAGCGGCAGCAAAGTTCACTTTCTTCCTTGCAATTCCTGTAATGTTTGGTGCTAGCCTTCTTAAGATCGTTAAGTTCAAGGGAGACGTTACGGCTCACGAGGTAGGGCTTTTAGCCGTCGGCATGGTCACGGCTTTCGTTGTCAGCCTTTTCGTAATCAGGGCATTGATGAACTTCATCAAAAAGCATGATTTCTCGTGCTTCGGCTGGTACAGGATCGTACTCGGCATCATCGTCCTGCTCCTTGGCACGTTCGGCGTCATCGGGTTCTGATAGGCCTATTTTCCCGGCCTGATTATCGTCCTAAAAAATCAAGCATTTATTACAAGTATAACGCGCGCGTTATGCTATAATTTTAAACTGAAAAATAATGCGTAGAGGTATTAAGGCTTTTGCACAAGTATATATTCAACAGCCGTGACGTGGCTGCTTATTTCAAATATTTCTCAGTTCCGAGCTACCTTGAGGTGTCTTACATGCAGTACATCTTCAATCTCGGGAACAAGATCCTGGCAGAGCCCTTGACCAGGGATTTCGAACATTTCAAGAACGAAGTGTTCAGAGAGCTCTATTTCCTGTGGGCAAACGGCTTTGAAGGCGAGAGGTCCGACATTTCGGCAATGACCGCTGACGGTCAGTTGGCTCTTATCTGTGATCAGGAATGCATCAATCTTGAGTCTTACATGAAGCTTATCTGTCTGCATCTCATTTTTTCGGGCAATCTTCCTTACATCAACCTCAATTTTACGGGCATGATCCTTCAGCTTGGCCTGAAGTGTGATTCCGACGTTTATGAGGACAACATCAGGAGGATTATGGAATCACTGAGACTGGTGGCATATGATTCGTTCGGACACGCCTTTGATCTTGGCCTCGGAGTTCCTGATGAACTCTTGAGGGTATCTCTTAACGATGAGTTCAAGTCAAGTCTCGTAAACAGAAACTTCAGGGACAGCCTTAAGAAAGAACAGCAGAACTGGCTTTCGGAGCTTAAAGAGAAGTCGCTTAAGGTCTTTGGCAGCATTCCTGCAAGACGCAAGACCGGGACGGTCGGGAGAAATTCCAATTCCAGAGGCACGTCCGGTTCTGTAAGTGGAGCGAAATATTCAGATACGGCATCCCAGATGCCGGCAAATAAAGTCCAGCCGAAGGGTGCGCCTTCGTCCGGAAACAGAAAATAGCGGTAATTTGGAGGAGATCAAATGGACAAGTTCTACCGTTTAGGGCTTGATATTGGTTCAACAACGATCAAAGTCGTCCTTCTTGACGGCGAAGAGATCATTCACAGCGAATACAGGAGACACCATTCGGACGTCTCAGGCCTTCTTAACGAGCTTTTCGCTGAACTCAACGAGAAGTTCCCCGGAATATCCGTCGATACCGTTATAACGGGTTCCGGCGGACTTTCCGTAGCCAACTGGCTGGGCCTTAAGTTTACGCAGGAAGTCATGGCCGAGACCGTGGCCATCAGGAAGTATCATCCGGAGACTGACGTCATCATCGAACTTGGCGGCGAGGACGCCAAGATCACTTACATGCACCCCGTTCTCGAGCAGCGTATGAACGGTACGTGCGCAGGCGGTACGGGCGCTTTCATTGACCAGATGGCATCGCTCCTTCAGACTGATGCAGACGGCCTCAACAACTTCGCAAAGGACTACAGGTCGCTTTATACCATCGCTTCAAGATGCGGCGTTTTCGCAAAGAGCGACCTCCAGCCTCTGATCAACGAGGGTGCGGCAAAGGAAGACCTCGCGGCTTCGATCTATCAGTCAGTAGTTAACCAGACCATTTCCGGTCTTGCATGCGGAAGGCCCATCAAGGGCAACGTCGCTTTCCTGGGCGGCCCGCTGTATTTCAATTCAGAGCTCAGGAGCGCATTTGAAAGGACTTTGGCAGAGAAGGTTGATTCCTTCTGGATGCCTGACGACGCGCAGATCTACGTCGGCCTTGGCGCGGCGCTTTCGGCAGAGGGCAAGAATCCCGTCAAGTTATCTGACCTTCTCGAGAAGCTTAAGAACCGTGAAGGCTTTGTTCCGGACATCATCAGGATCGACCCGATCTTCAAGGATGAAGAGGACAAGAAGGCTTTCGACGAGCGCCATAAGAAGGACATGATTCCCGTTCTTGACTTCAAGGAACAGAAGGGACCTTTGTTTTTAGGTCTTGACGCAGGCTCCACGACCACCAAGGCCGTAGTTATCAACACGAGGGGAGAGCTCGTTTACACTTACTATGCGAGCAACAAGGGCAACCCCGTCATGAGCGCGGTTACCATCATGAAGGACATTTATACTAAGATGCCTTCAGACTGCTACATCGCATATTCATGCGTAACCGGTTATGGCGAGAATATTATCAGAGCAGCTCTCAACATCGATCTCGGTGAGATAGAGACGATGGCCCACTTCCAGTCCGCGAAATTCTTCTGTCCGGATGTTGATTTCATCATCGACATCGGCGGTCAGGATATGAAGTGCATGAAGATCAGGAACGGCGTCATCGATTCCATCATGCTCAATGAGGCTTGCTCTTCAGGATGCGGCTCGTTCATCCAGACGTTCGCTGAAACGCTTGGTCTTACGACTCCACAGTTTGCCGCAGCTGCGCTTGAATCCAGAAAGCCCGTCGATCTTGGTACGAGATGTACGGTGTTCATGAATTCGAAGGTCAAGCAGGCTCAGAAGGAAGGCGCTTCCGTAGGCGACATCTCCGCAGGCCTTTCATATTCCGTAGTCAGAAACGCTCTCTACAAGGTCATTAAGATCCGTGACACCGAGCAGCTCGGCAAGAACATCGTCGTTCAGGGTGGTACGTTCCTCAACGATGCCATCCTGCGCTGCTTCGAGCTCGTATCCAAGCGTGAGGTAATAAGGCCTAACGTTGCGGGACTCATGGGCGCATTCGGTGCGGCCCTCATCGCGCAGAAGCGTTCCAAGGACGGTTCCGTATCCAAGGTGCTTGGAAGGGACGACCTCGATTCGTTCTCGATGGAGACTGAGAACACGCAGTGCCCGGGCTGCACGAACCACTGCAGGCTTACTATCGCAACATTCTCCAACGGCAGGAAGTTCGTATCGGGAAACCGCTGCGAAAGAGGCGAAGACATTGCGCTTGACAAGGATCCGGGTCTCCAGAAGGAGAAGATCCCCAATCTTTTCAACTACAAGTACAACAGGACTTTCAAATATCAGCCGCTTAAGCTCGAGGACGCTCCAAGAGGTGAGATTGGCATCCCGAGAGTGCTTAACCAGTATGAGAACTATCCGTTCTGGTTTACCGTATTGACCAAGCTCGGATTCAGAGTTCTGGTATCCGCCAGGTCTTCACATAAGCTCTATGAGGAAGGCATGGAGACTATTCCTTCAGAGTCCGTATGTTATCCTGCAAAGCTTGCTCACGGCCATATTGAGAACCTCATCTCAAGAGGGATCAAGACGATATTCTATCCTGACGTTCCTTATGAGAATCTTGAGAACCAGGGTTCAAACAACCACTACAATTGCCCGATCGTGTGCTCTTATCCTGAGGTAATCAGAAACAACGTGGAGAACCTCAAGGAGAAGGAGATACGATATCTCAATCCTTTCATGCCTCTCGACAATCTTGACTGCGTCGCAGAACAGCTCGTAAAGATATTCGATTACACCGCAGTATCGCTTAAGGAAGCAAAAGCCGCAGTAGAAGCGGGCGCTGAAGAGTATTTCAACTTTAAGGAAGACATCCGCAACAAGGGCGTGGAGATCCTCAAGGAGATGGAAGAGAAGAAAATGAAGGGCGTCGTCCTTGCAGGAAGGCCTTATCACATCGATCCCGAGATCAACCATGGCATCCCCGAGATGATCAATTCCCTTGGTTTGGCGGTACTTACTGAAGATGCTGTTGCAAGGCCCGGAAGGCTTAAGAGGCCAATCCGAGTTATTGACCAGTGGATGTATCACACGAGGCTTTATGAGGCTGCTGCATACGTCATCACAAGGCCTGATCTTGAACTCGTTCAGCTTACGAGCTTCGGATGCGGTCTTGACGCGGTTACTTCAGACCAGGTTCAGGAGATCCTTGAATCTTCAGGCAAGCTCTATACGCTCCTCAAGATCGACGAGGTCAGTAACTTGGGTGCCGCAAGGATCAGAATGAGGTCTCTCGTCGTTGCAATGAACGAGCGCGCAGAGCTCGAGAACGGCGGCGGTACCATTGAGAAGCTTTATCCTTCGCCGGATGCACAGCCTGATGACGCTCCTTACACGATGAGAAGGGTGGAGTTCACAAAGGAGAACAAGAAGAATCACACCATCTTGGCTCCCCAGATGGCTCCCATCCAGTTTGAGTTTGTTGAAGCGATTTTCCACAAGCACGGATACAAGCTCAAGCTCCTCAAGCAGGCTACGAGGGAAGACATCGAGTGCGGTCTCAAGTACGTCAACAACGACGCATGCTTCCCGACGATCATCGTCATCGGTCAGATGATAAATGCGATCTTAAAGGGCGACATCGATCCGAACAACACGACTCTCGCGATCACTCAGACGGGCGGCGGATGCCGTGCGACCAACTACGTGGCGTTCCTCAGAAAGGCTTTGAGGGAAGCAGGATACCCGCAGATACCCGTAATCACGATCTCCGCACAGAGATTCGAAAAGAACGAAGGATTTGAATACACTGCAGGATTCCTTCTTGACGCGGTCAAGGCGTTAAGCTTGGGCGACATGCTCACGACGCTCCTCCTCCGAGTAAGGCCATACGAGAAGGTTGAGGGTTCCGCAAATGCCCTTTATTCGTTCATCAACAAGATCGGCCGCCGCATGCTTAACCCCAAGGGCGTATCAGACGACCTTACGGTTCGCTACGACAAGATGATGCCAAACAGCTACTATTCAAAGTCTCCTGAGCAGAAGAAAAAGATCAGGGACTGCCTCGCGGACATCGGCGTTGACATGGAGAACGTTCCCGTCATTACGAAGTACAAGGCATTCATCAAGTATGCCGTTCAGAAGTTTAATGCGCTGCCGCTTAAGGACATCCCGAGAAAGCCGAGGGTAGGACTAGTAGGCGAGATACTCGTTAAGTTCCAGCCTGACGCAAACAACAACGCGATCGACGTTATCGAGGCAGAGGGATGCGAAGCGGTCCTTCCGGGCGTGCTGGATTTCTTCCTGTACTGCGCATATAACCCCATCTGGCAGGCTGAGAACCTCGGCAAGAGCAAGAAGACGGGATACATAATGAAGCAGGGAATCAAGTTCCTTGAGTCATTGAGAAAGCCCATCAACCGTGAGTTCAAGGCTACGGGCGGCAAGTTCATGCTGACCGAGAGGATCCAGGAATTGGCAGAGAAGTCTTCGACCGTCCTTAGCTGCGGCAACTCCTGCGGCGAAGGCTGGTTCCTTACTGCTGAAATGATCGAGCTCATCCAAGACGGCGTTCCGAACATCATCTGCGCGCAGCCTTTCGCGTGCCTTCCCAACCACGTTACCGGAAAGGGCATGATCAAGGAGCTGCGCCGTCAGTATCCTAATTCGAACATAATCCCGATCGACTACGATCCTGGTGCTTCCGAGGCTAACCAGCTCAACAGGATCAAGCTCATGATAAGCACCGCCCACACGGTCAGGAACAAGGAGATCGAAGATGCAAAAAGATCCGGCAACGCCACGGTTGTCGCGGAGGACTGACAATGACCAGACTGCTGCTAGTTGACGGCAACTCGATAATCAACCGCGCGTACTATGCCGTAATCGGAAGGGCGCCCATGACCGCGCCTGACGGCACTCCCACGGGAGCCGTAAACGGGTTCTTTAATTCCATCTTGGGAGTCATCGGCGAGTACAAGCCTGACAACGTCTGCGTTCTCTTTGACAGAAGGGAGCCCACTTTCAGGCACAAGATGAGCGCTGAATACAAGGCTAACCGCAAGGGAATGCCTGACGACCTAGCGGCACAGATGCCGGTCGTAAAAGAGATACTTGACCTATGGGGCGTATCTAGGATGGAGCTCGCAGGCTATGAAGCGGACGACCTGATCGGAACGCTCTCTAAGATGGGTGAAGAGGCCGGCATGGACGTCTTTATCTTCAGCGGCGACCACGACGATTTCCAGCTGATCTCGGACAAGGTCTCAGTCGTAATGCCACAGTCCGGCAAGGACAAGGATCCCAGAGTCCTTTTCAACAGGGCAAAGTTTGAAGAGACTTACGGCGTAAAGCCTGAAGTCTTCGTTCAGGTAAAAGCCCTGATGGGTGACAATTCGGACAATATCAAGGGCGTTGAAAAGGTAGGCGAAAAGACGGCCTTCAAGCTCATTGCAGAGTACGGCGACTGCAAAGGCGTAATGGAGAACGCGGACAAGCTTTCTCCCGCTCTCGGCGCAAGGATTGCCAATGCCGGCGAACTGCTCGATCTGAACATCAAGCTCTGCACTATAGACAGGGAAGCTCCCGTTCCATTTGGCCTTGATCAGACTTCGTTCTCGGGCGAACCCGCTGACGATCAGGCCCTCTACGACAGGCTTTCTGCGCTTTCGCTTAAGATGCTCATCAAAAAGCTCAGCCTAGACGGCATGCAAAGAAGCGAGGCATCCGTTCCCGCAAAGCCTATGGACGAAGTGTCCACAGGCATTATGGGCAAGCTCGACAAGCTTCTTGCTACAGAAGGCTTTAAGGTCGTTATGGGCGCTTGCGAACTCCCTAAGGGAGACCTTGCGGCAGGCATGGATTTCGTAACGACCGCTTCCGGCAAGTTTGTGCTGTTGCTTGATTTCGATAACGCGACGCTTTTCTGCATGACGCCTGAAGAGGCCGCCAATGCGTTTGCCGATGGATCGATCATTCCTGCAGCCTATGGATACAAGGACAGGTCAAAGCAGATCGATGAGCCGCTTGCCGCGGTCAAATCCGTTTTCGACATCGAGATAGCGGGCTACGTCATGAACCTTATCGAGGGCAAGTCCGATTTCGAAAGGCTTTACGAATACGCGACGGGTTCTTTGTATCCCGTTACGGAGGAAAAGACCGCCGCAGTACAGCTTTCGCTTTTCGACGAGCCTTCCAACACGGAGTCTCTTGAAGACGAGCTTAAGAAGGCGGGAAAGCGGCTCTGCTGCATAACCGCGGCTGCAAGGATGCTCTCCCACAAACTGGAAGAAGACGAGAGGGCCAAGAAGCTCTTGTTTGAGATCGAGTTCCCGCTCGTGATCACGCTCGACAAGATTGAGAGGGCTGGCATGCACGTCTCACGCGAAAGGCTTGACGCCCTGCACGAGGAATACGCCAGAAGGCTTGAGGACATCGCAGCTCGCATCTACGACATGACCGGCGTTCATTTCAACATCAATTCTCCGAAGCAGTTGGGAGACGTCCTGTACGGCGAGAAGGGACTTAGCCTTCCTCACGGAAAGAAGGGCAAGAACGGCCTTTACTCTACGGGCATTGATGAGCTCAACCGCCTCAAGGAATACCATCCGGTAATCGAGGAGATTATCAAGTACAGGGAGCTTTCAAAGCTTGATTCGACGTATGCCGCCGGCCTCGTCCGTTCGATCAGGAACGACGGCAGGATCCATACGACGTTTACCCAGGCCATGACCAATACAGGAAGGCTTTCATCCACCGAACCCAACCTTCAGAACATCCCGATAAGGTCTGACGAAGGCTCAAGGCTCAGGGAGGCTTTCACGGCGTCTGAAGGCTGCGTATTGGTCGACGCGGACTATTCACAGATCGAGCTCAGGCTTCTTGCTTCGCTTTCCAAAGACGAGATCATGTGCTCTGCGTTCAACGAGGGCGAGGACATTCACAGAAGGACTGCGGCAAAGGTCTACGGAGTCAACGAGGACGCGGTAACCCACAAGATGCGTTCTATAGCAAAGACGGTCAACTTCAGCATCATATACGGCATATCGGATTACGGCCTTGCGACTGACTTGGGCATCGGCTTTAAGGAAGCTGGAACTCTCATTAAAGAATACGAGAACCAGTTCCCGGGCATTATGAAGTACTTGAACGGACTTAAGGCTGACGGCGAGAAGAACGGCTACGTTGAGACGATGTTCGGCAGGAGAAGGATCCTGACAGAGCTCAAGAGCCAGAACAGGAACGTCAGGAACTTCGGCTTCAGGGCCGCAATGAACACGCCGATACAGGGCACTGCGGCAGACATCATCAAGATCGCCATGAACAAGGTCAACGCGGCTCTTGAGAAGGAGCTTCCTGAGGCAAAACTCGTAATGCAGGTGCACGACGAACTCATAGTCGAGTGCTCCGAAAAGGATGCCGAAAAGGCATCCGAGATTCTTAAAAGAGAGATGGAGGCAGCGGCGACCCTTTCCGTGCCGCTCGTAGCCGAAGTCGGAACGGGAAAGGACTGGCTTAGCGCTAAATAATGTTTGTACTTGGAATAACAGGCGGAATCGGAAGCGGAAAGAGCACCGTAAGCGGAATCCTCAGGGAAAAGGGGCTGCTTGTATTGGATGCCGACGAAATATCCAGGAACGTCACTGAACCGGGAGGGAAGGCCATTCCCGCGATAGCAGAGGCTTTCGGCTCAAGAGCGGTCAACGCTTCAGGAGTGATGAACAGAAAGGCCGTTTCGTCGATCGTTTTCTCCGACAAGAAGAAGCTTGATGAATTAAGCTCGATCGTACATCAGTACGTGTTTGAGGAGATGGAGGACCGCCTTGAGAAGGAAAGGGAAAAGGGCACGAAGTGCGTTGTCCTGGACGTGCCGATCCCGGTCAAAAAGTTCACCGACATGTGCGATCAGATATGGGTAGTTACCTGCGATGATGAAGTAAGGCTTGCAAGGCTTTCCAAGCGCGGCCTTGACAAGGATGAGGCGAAACGCAGGATCGACATGCAGATGACGGATGACGAATACTGCTCGCTGGGAGATTTTTCCATCGACAATTCCTGGGACATGGACAGCCTGAACGATAAGGTCAACAAGCTTGTCAAAGAGCAGCTTCACTCGAGGGGAATCAGGATATGAATACGGCAGCCGTGATCACAGCTTCATGCTTTACTTTGTTTTCAGTAGTGATGCTGATCTGTCTGATCTTTTCCAAAAAGCCGCTTTTTTCAGGCAGGCTCAAAAACTATTTCAGGGCTGTGGCAGGCGTATACGTATCCGGAACGGTACTGATCCTCTTTTTGTCGGTCGCGCTCAAAGGCGTTCCGATGGTCTTTATACTGATCTCGGAGCTTCTTATATTGACTGTGTTTGTTGCAACTTTCATACTTACCGTAAGACTGTCCAAGATTCTTTCTGAGAACGCGTCAAAGATGGCGAAAGAACCCGTTAAGGAAGAGGGAGCCGATGAATAAGCACATAGCAAGGGTACCCCAGTACATCAGTGGCTTTTTGACCGCTCTGGCGGGAGTGTTCTTTGTGCTGTTTCCTGAAACGGTTTCAGGCATTCTTGGCGTGCTTTGGGGCATCGTCCTCGTAGTGGCGGGAATTGCGGGCGCGGTCGATTACGTCATATCCATCAAGCAGTTCAAGGAAGAAAACTACGGCACCGCCGCGGGCGCGGAGATCGTTCTGGTCTATTCCGTGATAATAGCCATTTTGGGAATAATATTCGTGTTAAGGCCGAACCTCGTCATGCAGCTGCTTTCGTTTGTAATAGGCGTTTTCTTCATTATCGACGGCATAGTAAAATTCAGGCACGGTACGCTCGTGCCTGACTCAAAAGATCCTTTGTGGTACGTGATGCTGCTTCTCTCGGTGGCTCTGGTCGTAGCCGGAATAGCGCTTCTGATCAATCCGTTCAGCGGCACCATTACGGTCATCCGTTTCTCGGGAATTGCTTTCGTCATCAGCGGGATCGAGAGCATCGCCGAAGAATCCTGGAAAAAGAGATAAGCTCTTATACGTTGAATCTGAAGACTACGACGTCTCCGTCGTTCATTACGTATTCCTTGCCTTCGGATCTTACAAGACCCTTTTCCTTTGCGGCGTTATATGAACCGCAAGCCATGAGGTCGTCATATGCGACGACTTCCGCGCGAATGAATCCTCTTTCGAAATCCGAGTGGATCTTTCCTGCGGCCTGGGGAGCCTTGGTGCCCCTCTTGATCGTCCATGCGCGGACTTCCTTAGGTCCGGCAGTGAGGAATGAGATGAGGCCCAGGAGTGTATAGGAAGCCTGGATCATCTTATCAAGGCCTGCGCTTTCGATTCCGAGGTCGTCAAGGAATACCTGGCGGTCTTCGGGATCGAGCTGACCCAATTCTTCCTCGATCTTTGCGGAGATTACAACTACGCCCGAGCCTTCCTTCTTTGCAATCTCTTCGACCGTGTGAACGTATGAAATGTCAGGGTTCTTGATGTCGTCTTCAGCGATGTTTGCACAATAGAGGACGGGCTTCATCGAGATGAGCTGGAGGTCGCCCGTGAATTCAAGTTCGTCGTCAGTGAACTCGATGGATCTTGCGCTCTTGCCCTCAGCAAGTGCTGCAACGATCTTTTCATAGCAGGCTAGCTCGATCTGCATCTTTTTGTCGCCGCCACGGAGCATCTTCTTCGTCCTTTCGACTCTCTTTTCCATGATCTCCAAGTCGGAGAGAATGAGCTCGATGTCGATCGTTTCGATGTCCCTTGCAGGATCAGCGTTTCCGTTGACGTGAACGACGTTGGGGTCGTCAAAGCATCTAACGACGTGAACGATCGCGTCGCACTCCCTGATGTTTGAAAGGAACTTGTTGCCAAGGCCTTCGCCTTTGGATGCGCCTGCAACGAGACCTGCGATGTCAACGAATTCAACAACTGCGGGTGTGTATTTTTCAGGATTGTATATCTCAGCGAGCTTGTCGAGCCTTTCGTCCGGGACTGCGACTACGCCCACGTTCGGTTCAATGGTGCAGAAGGGATAGTTTGCGGCTTCAGCGCCTGCTCTGGTAATTGCGTTGAATAAAGTGCTCTTTCCTACATTCGGAAGGCCGACGATTCCCAATTTCATAAATAGGTACCTCTTTTTAATTTATACCCGAGCATTATATCACACTTGCTTTGTCGGTTTTTGTCGGTTTTTGTCGGGTATTTTGGCACCTTTGGCGTCGTATTCTAAACGAGTATCACAAAGGAGGTTCGTTATGTCATCCAAACCGTCTGTAGCAAGAATCTATTCCGGCTTTGCAAGGGGAACCGACTGCGTCATTTCAGAACTTGAAGTATCGGTGACGCCTGGAATACCCACTTTCTCAGTAATTGGTCTTTGTGATTCATCGATAAGGGAATCCCACGGAAGGATAATGTCTGCATTAAGATCTTCCGGTTTCAATATGCCCAAGGGTCACGTGACGATAAGCATCAGTCCCGCTTACATGAAGAAATCAGGTTCAGGCTTTGATCTCGCAATGGCGATCGGGATACTCTTTGCTTCCGGTCAGATCCCGTATTCGCCCGGACGAAGGACTTATGCGGAAGGCGAGCTCAGCCTTGACGGAAGCGTGAAAGGAACTCCCGGTGCCGCATTAAGGCTCAACAAAGCGGGAAGCGAAGGCTTCGATTTCGTCCTTATTCCTGAGGAGGAAAGAAACAGCGCCAGATGTACTGGTTTTGAGGGACGGTGCGTAAAAGACCTTGGTGAAGCCTGCTTGGTTTTCAGGCCGAACGGTTATTTGCCCGAAAAGTTTTCCATCGGCGAAGAACCTGCGATTTCTGACGGAAAGCTCGACATATCAATGCTCAAAGGACAGGAGAAGACTAAAAGGGCCATCGTTCTGTCTGCCGCGGGTTTCCACAACATGCTGCTGCTGGGAAGTCCCGGCTCGGGCAAGACGATGGCGGCTAAGATCTTGTCGGGAATCCTGCCGCCGTTGGATAAGAGTGAGACCGGCGAAGTTTATGCGCTCTATGAAGCTCTTGAAGGTCCTGCTGCAAAGATCAGTTCTGACAGGCCCGTAAGGTGCATCAGTCCTGACGTAACGCCGGGCAAGCTCTTGGGAAACGCCATGAGCATGACTCCCGGCGAGATGGCTCTTGCCAATCACGGCGTGCTGTTTGCTGACGAGATAATGGAATTTCCCGCACAGGTTTTGGACCTGATGAGAAAGCCCTTGGAAGAACGCGAAGTAAGGCTTTTCAGGAACGGGATCACTTACGTTTATCCTGCTGACCTTATCTTTGTCGGAGCGGGAAACCCATGCAAATGCGGGATGTTCTATGAACCGGGATCAAGGTGCAAATGTTCTGCGGGCACGAGGAAGAGGTATCTGACGAGGCTTTCCGGACCATTTCTCGAGAGGGTGGACATCTTCAGTGAGATGCGATCGATCGGAAAGGACGACATGGCGCTCATGTACGCTGACAGTGCATCCGCAGAGAGCCCGGCCGTAAGGGACAAGGTAGCCAGATGCTGGGAGATGCAGAACCGGCGCTACGGCGGAAAGGTTTTCAATTCAAGCGTCAACGCCGCAAATCTTGCAGACGCGATGGAACTTTCCAAGGATATTCTCTCATACTGCTCCGACTTGGCGTCTAAGGGATTGTTTTCCGCGAGGGGATATCAGAAGACCTTAAGGCTTGCCAGGACCATAGCGGATTATGAAGGAAGATCCGACGTCACCAAAGCCGACGTGTCGGAAGCCGCGGTCTTCAGGGCACACGAATTGTAAGGAGGAGCCGGTATGGATTACAAAGACGGCGAAATGATGGATTTTTACTATACGGCAGTTCTGATGAACACGGCGGTTGATTACCGGGTGATCCGCGAACTGTTTGAAAAGGGTGACGTGGAAACGCACAGGGACCTGTATGGCATGGCCAAAATGCCTTCGACCAAGATAAAGGATCTTCTTCTTAGTCCGCAAAGCGAGAGAAAGCTCAGGGATTGGTTGGAATCGAAAGGCAAGGTTGAAAAGGCTTGCGAGGAATACATGCAGCTTGGCAAACAGTACGGAATTCAGGTCGTTTCCTCGCTGAACAGGATGTATCCGGTGAACTTCAGGCTTCAGACGGGAATGCCAAAAGTCCTCTATTGCAGGGGAAGGACGGAACTTTTGAAGCAATGCTCATACCAGGGCTCGGTAGCTGTCGTGGGTTCAAGAAACGCTAGCGGATACGCGCTGTATGCGACCGAACGCTTCAGCAGCGAGTTCTCAACAAAAGGGATTACCGTCGTCTCGGGAATGGCTTTGGGAGTGGACAGGAAGGCGCATGAGGCGGCATTGCAGGGGTGCGGCAGCACGATAGCGATCCTGGCAGGAGGTCCTGACAACGTATATCCGCCTGAGAATGCAGAGCTCTACAAGCAGATAGTAAGCAAGGGGCTTGTCATTTCCGAGATGCCTCCAGGCCAGCAGCCGTTGAGACAATACTTTCCTTCAAGAAACAGGCTGATCGCTGGCTTGTCTGACTGCACGCTTGTGATGGAGGCGGGAGCATGTTCAGGAACCCTTCATACGGCTTCTTTTGCCGCAGTACAGGGAAAGGAAGTCTTCGTGCTCCCAAACAACATCTACTTTGAGAATGCCGAAGGCGGGTTGAAACTGTTGGAAGACGGTTGCTGTGTGCTGTATTCTTCCGAAAACGTGATCG
Source organism: Clostridiales bacterium (assembly GCA_017617935.1). Classification (GTDB taxonomy): domain Bacteria; phylum Bacillota; class Clostridia; order Saccharofermentanales; family Saccharofermentanaceae; genus Saccharofermentans. The sequence continues at coordinate 35,390 of JAFZVF010000051.1, forward strand.
ATTCCGTGACACAGTCCATCGTGAGAAGAAGGCTGGAATACCCGGACCTTATGGAGAACGAAGAGAACATAGGCGGCAACCCCGTTTCTGAGGCGTCAAACCGTGAGAAGCTGGACCTTATCAGGTTGAAGGCCGACAAGACTCCTGACGAGGTCACGGATGAGGAATGGGAGGCTTTGATCGAGGACGAGCTGACGTTAAAGTCCTTGGACATAGACAGTCTCTGCAATTCTTTGTGTCTGCCTTTTTACCGTATCAGCGATCTTTTGATCCGCCTTCAGATGTCAGGTCGGGTTGTCCTGGAAAACGGAAAATATGCGTTGACATTTCGATAGCTTTGTATAATGATGAATATATTTATTTATTATATAGGAAGTGCGAAATGGGTAAAAAATTAGTGATCGTCGAGTCTCCGGCTAAGTCGAAGACAATCAGCAGATACTTGGGAAGTGATTATCAGATCACGGCTTCTTTGGGCCACATCAGGGATCTGCCTTCAAACAACCTCGGTGTTGACGTTAAGAACGGCTTCAAGCCTCTTTACATCACGATGAAGGGAAAGGAGAAGGTCGTAAGGGATCTCAAAGAGCTCTCAGCCGGTTGCGACGAGATATTCCTCGCAACGGACCCTGACCGCGAGGGAGAAGCTATTGCATGGCACCTTGCCAAGGTCTTGAAGATCGATCCCGAGTCCAAGTGCAGGATCACTTTTAACGAGATTACGAAGACGGCGGTTCAGGACGCGATCAAGAACCCCAGAACGATAGACATGAATCTTGCCAATGCCCAGCAGGCAAGACGCGTTTTGGACAGACTCGTAGGCTACGAACTTAGCCCTCTGCTCTGGCAGAAGGTCAGAAAGGGCCTTTCCGCAGGACGCGTTCAGTCCGTTGCTACCAAAATCGTAATGGACCGTGACGCTGAGATCGACAGCTTCATTCCTGAAGAATACTGGCTCATCAAGGCTCTTGCCACACCCGGAAAGCAGTCTGACAAATTCCTTTTGGGATACTACGGATACATGGACAACGGCAAGGCCGTTAAGGACGACCTCAAGAACGAGGCTGACGCAAAGAGCGTATTGAAGGACGTCGGATCAGGCCCGCTGGTCGTTGATTCCGTCAAGAAGGGCAAGAAGGAGAGGAATCCCTATCCTCCTTTCACGACTTCCACGCTCCAGCAGGAAGCGTCAAAGAGGCTCGGCTTCTCATCCAAGAAGACGATGTCGATTGCACAGCAGCTCTATGAAGGCGTTGAGATCGCAGGCGCAGGCCAGACGGCACTCGTTTCCTACATCAGAACCGACTCCGTAAGAATCTCCGAAGAAGCCGTTGCGGCGTGCAAGGACCTCATCAAGAAGAGATTTGGCGACGAATACTGCTCAAGCTACAAGCGTGAATATAAGAACAAGAATTCAGCTCAGGACGCGCACGAAGCGATCAGGCCCACGCATTTCGACATGGATCCTGAGAGCATCAGGTCATCTCTGACGAACGATCAGTACAAGCTCTATTCGCTCATCTGGGACAGGTTCCTTGCTACCCAGATGGCTTCTGCAAAGCTCGATACCGTTACCGTACAGGCTTCATGCAACGGCAGGATATTCAGGGCTGCAGGCGAGACCGTAATCTTCAAGGGCTTCCTCATCCTTTACGCTGACGTTGCGGAGGACGTTCAGAAGACTGACGAATCCGAATCCAAGGCAAAGATCCCTCAGCTTGAGGACGGCATGAAGCTTGAAGTGCTTGACTTCAACGCTTCCCAGAAGTTCACGACACCGCCTCCGCACTATACGGAAGCAACGCTCATCAAGGCTATGGAAGACAACGGTATCGGAAGGCCTTCAACATACGCTCCTACGATAACGACCATCCTTGAGAGAAACTACATCGAGAAGAACGGCAGGATGCTCCTGATCACGGATCTCGGTAAGATCGTAACGAACCTTTTGAGTGAGAACTTCTCCGAGATCGTAGACGTTTCGTTTACGGCCGGCATGGAAGACAGGCTCGACAAGGTTGAGGAAGGCGCTGAGGAATGGGACAAGGTCCTTGAGGACTTCTATCCCGAATTCGATTCCCAGGTCAAGGCCGCAAAGGATTCCATTGAGAAGGTCACTTTCGAACCTGAGAAGACTGGTGAGACGTGCCCTCTTTGCGGAGGAGAGCTCCTCTTCAAGGAAGGAAGATACGGCAAGTTCATCGCATGCGAGAACTTCCCTGAGTGCAAATACACGAAGAACATTGAAGTTCAGGCAAAGGGCAAGTGCCCTCTTTGCGGATCGGGACTCTTGTCTCACAGATCCAAGAAGTACAAGGGCAAGGTTTTCTACACCTGTGACAAGAAGGGCGCTGATCCGGAATGCAGCTTCATTTCCTGGAATCTCCCGATAGAGGGAAAGGTTTGCCCTGAGTGCGGTTCGTACATGGTCCTCAAGTATTTCGGAAAGAAGGTCTATCCGAAGTGCGCGAACAAGGATTGTCCTACAAATGCCAGAAAGGGAAAAGGCGGAGGAAAGGGTGATGACGCAAAAGCGGAGTGACGCTGCCGTCGTAACCGTCGTCGGAGCGGGACTGGCAGGCTGTGAAGCCGCCAACCTCCTTGCTTCCATGGGAGTTAAGGTTAGGCTTTGCGAGATGAAGCCAATGAAGATGACGCCTGCACATCACAGTGAGGATTTTGCCGAGCTGGTCTGCAGCAATTCATTGCGTGCCGCTTCCCCCGAGAATGCGATCGGACTCCTGAAAGAGGAATTGAGACGCCTCGGGTCATTGATTATGGAGGCTGCCGACAAGGCGCAGGTTCCTGCAGGCGGTGCTTTGGCGGTTGACCGCAACGAGTTCTCGTCTTACATAACCTCAAAGATCAGGAACAATCCCAACATCGAGATCGTTGACGGAGAGGTCTTGAAGGTCCCTGAAGAAGGGATCGTGGTAATTGCAACGGGGCCTCTCACGGCAGGACCTCTTTATGAGGATATTTCAAGGCTTATCGGTGATTCCGGAATGCATTTCTTTGACGCGGCCGCTCCAATCGTTTCTTTTGATTCAATAGACATGACAAAAGCCTTCAAGGCTTCAAGATACGGCAAGGGCGGGGACGACTACGTCAACTGCCCCATGACGAAGGAAGAATACGTAAACTTCAGGAACGAGCTCGTTACTGCTGAAAGAGCGGAAGTCAAAGATTTTGACAAGGAGATCGTCTTTGAAGGCTGCATGCCCATAGAGACGATGGCTTCCAGAGGCGAAGACACGATGAGGTATGGACCGTTGAAGCCCGTTGGACTTGTTGATCCGAAGACGGGAAGGGAACCGTATGCGTGTCTGCAGTTGAGGCAGGACGACAGGGAAAGCACGATGTACAACCTCGTCGGCTTCCAGACAAGGCTTAAATGGTCTGAGCAGAAGCGCGTATTCGGCATGATCCCCGGACTTGAGAATGCAGAATACGTAAGGTACGGAGTAATGCACCGCAATTCATACCTCAATTCGCCCAAGTGCCTCTCATCGCACTATTCGTTGAGAGAAAGACCCAACGTGTTCTTCGCTGGACAGATAACGGGCGTTGAGGGATACATCGAATCGACCGCTTCAGGATATCTTGCAGGATACTATGCGGGACTTATGGCGCTTGGAATCGAAGTTCCTTTCGAGCCGTCTGCCGATACTGCGATCGGTTCGATGGCGCTTTACGTTTCCGATCCGTCCATCAAGCATTTCCAGCCGATGAACGCGAATCACGGAATAATGTCGCCGATCGCGGGAAGATTCAAGGGGAAGACCGGTAAGAAGGACAGGAACCGCGCGATAGCGGACAGGGCTCTTGAAGAGATTGAACTCATGAGAAAGTCTGTCGATTCTTTGTGTTCGGGAATTAAGCCTTAAACGGCTGAAAGGAGACGGAATGCCTGATTTTACGCTTTTGTCGGATCAGATAATACTGCTAATCCAGATAGCGGCAGGCCTTTTCGTTGCAGCCTTCCTTTCGTTCATCTACGTTGCCCTCACGTCCGTGATGAGCCTTATCCATTTGAAGAAGATAGCGGGAACCGATACTGACAATCTTCTTGTCTGCGACGTTGCTTACTTCCATTGCCGCGGCAAGAGGGAAAACCAGGAGGATTCGGTTTACATCTCGCCTTTGGAGGATTCGTTTTCAAACGGCGTTATCGCGGCTTGTTCAGACGGAATGGGCGGACTCTTGTATGGCGAGGTCGTGTCGCGTTACGTGGTCGAGCGATTGGGCGAAGCCTATCCGATGAAGTTTGACGATCCTGAGGGAGTTTCTGAAGAAATCAGGAAGATTTCGTCCGAGGTTTACGAACAGTATCACCTTGGCGCGGGCGCTACTCTGGTTATGACGCACATCATGAAGAACATGATGAATTTCTACAGCGTCGGTGACAGCAACATAATCCTTCTTAGAAAAGGACGCGTCACGCTTTTGAATCACAAGCAGAATTACGTTTCGCTCCTGATAAGAAAGCTTGCCGAGGGTGGCATGGACACTTCCGAGGCGTACAGGAATTCCAGGGCGAAGGCCTTGATCGATTTCGTCGGAAACACGGAGACGAACGTCATCCATACTTCAAAGCCAATACAGCTTTATGAGGACGACATAATAATCGTGAGCTCGGACGGCGTTACCGATGCAGTGTCGCTTAACAAGATGAAGTCGATCCTTTCGCCGGAATTTAGCGCGCAGCATCTTGCGAGGCTTTTGAAGAGCGGCGTAAAGAACAAGAAGCTGCCCAAGCAGGACAACTTCTCGGCGGTCGTTATTAAGATGGACAGGAGCATTATATGATCGAGTACTACACTTTCAAGCACAGGGGAGAAAGCGAATCATATAAGGACGAGGTCTATCTGACGGTCGTTCCTTCGGTTACGGTCGCCGTTTTTTATGGTAGCGTTCACCATGACAAGACCATAGTGTCTCCTGAAGTGTTTTCCGGCCTACTTGCCGAAGTCAGTCCCGATCTTGACTTTAACCGTATGTGTTCCGTTTTGGACGAGCGCCTTCCGGGTAATGCAGAGTATCTTGTTCTCAGGATAGAGGGGAAGAGCATCGCTTGTTTTAGAAGGGGCGGCGTTTCCGCAAAACTCGTAATCAATGGTGACCTGAGGATGCTTCCGAACGGCATATTCGGTCTTAACGACGGCGACAGGCTGGTGGTCGCCACAGACAAGTTCTTTTCGTGCTTAACTGATGAAGGCATCCTTGCGGATGCCCTCGTTACCGATTCGTGTTCTGAATGGATGAACCTGATGGTCAGACGCATTTCAGACGTCAATCAGCTCAAATGCGGAAACCTTTCAGCGGTTACGCTTCTTGTGAAATAGTCCTGTAGTATTCGTCCCTGAAATCGCCCAAGCTGTCGTTCATGATGGCTTCTCTTACGCGCTCCATGAGCTTTAACAGATAGTGGATGTTGTGATAGGTGCACAGCCTCAAGCCGAACATCTCGTTTGCCTTGATGAGGTGCCTGACGTAAGCGGCTGAATAGTTTCTGCAAGCGTAGCAGTCACAACCCGGGTCCATGGGACCGAAGTCTCTAGCGTATTTCTTGTCTCTGATTATCTTTCTTCCGTGGTCGGTCAAGATCGTGCCGTGACGGCCCATTCTCGTAGGAAGCACGCAGTCGAACATGTCAACGCCTCTGCATGAGCCTTCGATGAGATAATCGGGAGTGCCTACGCCCATGAGATACCTCGGTTTGTCCTCAGGCATGAGGGGGACCGTGCAGTCGATCATCTTGAGGAAGAGCTCTTTGGGTTCACCGACTGAAATGCCTCCTATGGCGTAGCCGGGGAGGTTGCGTGAAGTGATCTGCTCAGCGCTGATCTTTCTTAAGTCTTCGTACATTGAACCCTGGATGATTCCGAACAAAGCCTGTTCGTCAGGTTTCTTGTGTGCTTCGATGCAGCGGTCGAGCCATCTCGTCGTACGCTCCAAAGACCTTTGCGCATAAGCGTGATCGCAAGGGTAGGGGCAGCACTCGTCGAAAGCCATTATTATGTCAGAACCAAGATCGTTCTGGACCTGCATTGATATCTCAGGAGTAAGGAAGAGCTTTCTTCCGTCGATGTGGGACTGGAACTTTACGCCTTCCTCCTTGATGTCCTTGGGCTTGGCAAGCGAGAAGACCTGGAATCCGCCGCTGTCCGTGAGGACCGCGCCCTTCCAGTTCATGAACTTGTGAAGTCCGCCTGCTTCAGCAACGATGTCGCTTCCCGGCCTGAGCCATAGGTGGTAGGTGTTTGAAAGGATTATGCCTGCGCCCATCTCGGAAACCTCTTCAGGGGACATGCCCTTGACTGAAGCGCAAGTGCCAACCGGCATGAATGCGGGCGTCATGAAAGTGCCGTGAGGGGTGTGGACTTTGCCGACCCTTGCTCCGGTCTGCTTGCAGGTGTGAACGTGCTCGTACCATACCGGGAAATCAGGCATCTTTATCCTCCAGTTCTGTGATGAACATTGCGTCTCCGAACGAGAAGAATCTGTATTCCTCTTCAACGGCGTGCTTGTATGCTTCCAAGACGTGCTCTCTACCCGCCAAAGCGGAAACGAGCATTATGAGCGTAGATTCCGGCAGATGGAAGTTCGTGATGAGCGAATTCACGCATTTAAACTCGTAGCCGGGATAAATGAATATGTTTGTGTAGCCGGATTGGGGCATCATTTCGGGATCTTTTGAAGCGACCGCTTCGAGAGTCCTTGTTGAAGTCGTTCCAACCGATATGATGCGGCGGCCTTCAGCTCTGGCTTTCCTGATAATGTCCGATGCTTCCTTGGGGAAGTCATACCATTCGGAATGCATTTCGTGATCAGCAATGTCTTCTGCCTTAACGGGTCTGAACGTGCCAAGGCCTACATGGAGCGTGAGCTCCGCGATCTCTATTCCCATGCCTCTGAGCTTGTCCAAAAGCTCATTTGTGAAGTGAAGGCCTGCAGTGGGAGCCGCGGCGGAACCTGGATCCTTTGAGTAAACGGTCTGGTATCTTTCGGGATCGTCAAGCTTTTCGTGAATGTAGGGCGGAAGGGGAACCTGACCTGCACGGTCCAGGACTTCTTCCCAGATCCCGTTGAATTCAAACCTTATAATGCGGTTGCCGTTCTCCAAGACCTGCTCACATTCAGCCTCAAGTTCGTTCTCGATGAAGGTGAACCTTCTGCCTTCGTGAACCTTTTTGCCGGGGCGTGCCAACGTTTCCCAATGCGTGTCGTCGATCCTCTTGAGGAGGAGAAGTTCGACGGGGCTCTTTGTATCGCTCCTTACGCCAAGGAGCCTTGCGGGAATGACTCTCGTGTTGTTTATGACCAGTACGTCGCCCTTTTTCAGGAAATCGGGAAGATCGTAAAAATGCCTATCCAAAGTCTTGCCGGTGTTCTTGTCGAGCACCAGCATCCTGGAAGCGGTACGATCCTTTATCGGCGTCTGCGCTATGAGACGCTCGGGAAGGTCATAGTAGAAATCGTGAGTCTTCATGAAAACAGCCTTTATGGTAGATGTAATTACCGCAAGATTTTATCACAAGGGGAGAATTGTTGCTAAATTAATTGCCCAAATTTCTCAGGTTGTTGAGCTTGGTCAGCTGATCCCTTCTCTTGACCAAAGGAATGGTGATCTCAAAGCATGCTCCGCCGTCTACTTTGTTGAAAGCGTTGATTTCGCCGCCGTGCTCGTTCGCAATGGCTTTTGCGAGGGCAAGACCGATTCCGTGCTTACCGTCGGAACCTTTGGTAAATCGCTCAAAGAGGTGATCCAATACTTCCTGCGAGATGCCAGGACCGTCGTCAGATATGGTGAAAATAATCTTCTTGCGGTATCTGTCAGGCCTGCAGTCGAAGGTGACGGCGCTCCTGCAGTAACGCAGGCAGTTGGAGAAGATGTTCTCAAGACATCTGATCATGTCGTTTTCGTTTGCGTAGATGTAGAGGCTGTCAGCCTGGATCCTGTTGATTATTGCCTTGTCGGCGTGGATGAAGTTTCCTCTTACCCTGTCGATTATCGTTTCGCAGAGTACCTTGACGTTGATGTTCTGCTTCTTGACCTCGTAGTTGCCGCTCTTGCTCATGTCCATCTTGGAAATGGAGAGGAGGTTTTCAACAAGGCCTGAAAGCCTTTCGGTCTCAGCAATGATGACGTCGATCGCGTTGTCCTTCGATTCCTTGTCCTCGAAAACGCCGAACTTAAGGCCTTCTGCATAACCCTGGATGGACATCAGAGGGGTACGGAGTTCGTGCGAGGCGTTCTGGAAGAACGTTTTTTGTTCAACGTCAGCTTCTTCAAGCTTGTAAGCCATCCGGTTCATCGAATCGCCGAGTTCGGAAAGCTCCTTGCTTCTGATCTTGCCCTTGATCGGATCGAAGTCTCCCTTTGCGACGCGGCTGGCAAAGCGGGAAAGCCTTCTGGTTGAAGAGATGAGAGGATATGAAAGGATGAAACTCAAAACGCCCGCGATGATTATGGCAAGGAGTGCCGCCTGAACGAGGGCCAGAGTTATCTGCGCCATGAACGAGTAATAGGAACCTGAGTTGACGTATACGACGAGATAGTAGCCGTCGAGATCCATAACCTTGTTGTCAGGCGAGTTGTACTGGAAGCCGACCGATCTGTAGTAGATGAGGTTGCCGTTTATCTTCGTCGTCTGCGTGTCCCTTAAGTTGCTGTAGCCGTGTTCTTCAACGACCTGGGAGACGACTGCGGAAGCGCTGTTCGCATAATTGACGTTGTAATCGGAAGTCGGCCACAACAGAAGGCAGCGGTTTGTCTTTGCATCGTAAGTGTAGAGCGCGATGCTTGCCTGGTTTGAAAGGTCGGCCGTGCGGATGGATTTCAGAAGGAAGTCCTTGATGACTTCTTCGCTTTTCTCGGGGTATTTGTCGATCTCGGCCCTGAAGGCAATGGTGAAGTTCTGTGTTGAGCTTACGGCCGTTTCTATTCTGGCCTTGCACTCTTGCGCGATGTAGTTCTTAACGATCGATTGGACGTAGAAGTTGATGATGAAGATGACGAGGAGGATGGCAACGATCTCGAGGGCATAGAAGTGCAGTGCAATAGGAACCCGGATGGCGGATTTGCTGCGGATCGGATTATGCTTTTTCTCGCTGTTGCCGGCTTCGGTCATTTAGTCTTCCGAATCTTCTCCTTCAGCCGAGTCTTCGGCGGTTCTCAATACAAGGCGGAAGCCGTATCCCCAGATAGTGGAAATCTTGGCTCCGGAATGTGAGATCTTTTTGCGGAGTCTCTTGACCGTGTCGTCCGCGACCCTTGTCTCGACCTGCGTCTCATAGCCCCAGATCTTGTCCAGGAGCTCAGTTCTGGATATAGCCCTGTCCCTGTTGGAAATGAGATAGGTGAGGAGTGCGTATTCATTAGGGGTAAGAGGGAAGGGCTCGCCTGCGAGCGTCGCTTCCTTGGTCTTTCTGTTTATGACGATGTCAGCGAAGGAGATCATGCCGTCGTCGGTTTCCTTGACGGAGTTCTTGCCAGTGATCTCTTCCTGCCTCTTGAGTACTGACTTTACCTTTGAAACGAGCTTGACGGGTGAGAAGGGCTTTGTGAAATAATCGTCGCTTCCCAAGTCGAGGCCCTGAATGTAGTCGGCGTCAGAGTCCTTTGCAGTGAGCATGATTATCGGAACGTTAGACGTTTTTCTGATTTCTTTAAGAATGTAGAAGCCGTCGTGGCCGGGCATCATGACGTCCAAGATCACGAGGTCGCAGGGTGAATCGGAAAACGCTTCGAAAAGGGCGTCGCCCGTCGGATATCCGATGCATCTGAAGCTTTCCCTTTCGAGGAATGACTTCAGAAGATTTCTAATATTGTCGTCATCGTCAGCAATGTAGATCAGTTTGTCCATTGAAATTCTGTGTCTCCAAATTGTTATTGAAGTTATTTTAACCTAACTGAGTTCTTTTAATATGTTAATTTGGTGAAAAAATGAGGTATTAAAAACAGCATGAAGATTTTCACGGGCAAAAGTGATTAAATATTCTTATCAAATTTTAAAGGAGTACATCCATGCCAACCATTCTTGTTACCGGCGGAAACGGTTATATAGGCTCTCACACCGTCATATCGCTCTTTGAAAACGGTTACGACGTCGTTATCGCGGACAATCTTTCAAACAGTAAGATGGAGGTCCAGAACCGTCTCGAACAGATTACCGGCAAGCGTTTCAAATTCTATAACGTCGATTGTTGCGATGAGTCCGCTCTTGACAAGGTCTTTGATGAGAATCAGATCGACAGCGTCATACACTTTGCAGGTCTCAAGGCCGTAGGCGAATCGGTAAAGATCCCGCTTGAGTACTATTCCAACAACATCGGCAGCATGATCTCCGTTCTCAAGTCAATGGAAAAGCATGGCGTAAAAAAGCTCGTGTTCAGTTCCTCCGCAACAGTTTATGGCATGAGCGAAGACGTTCCTTTCACCGAGCAGAGCCCTCTCGGCATGTGCACGAACCCTTACGGATGGACAAAGTGGATGATCGAGCAGATCCTCCGTGACTATGCGGTAGCTCACCCCGAGATGAGGATCTGCCTTTTAAGATACTTCAATCCGGTCGGAGCTCATGAGAGCGGTCTTATCGGCGAGGATCCCAGAGGAATCCCTAATAATCTCTTTCCATATATATCCAAGGTCGCAGGCGGCACGCTTGAGTGCCTGACCGTTTTCGGTGACGACTATGACACACCCGACGGAACGTGCCTGCGTGACTACATCCACGTTTGCGATCTCGCTGAAGGACATGTAAAAGCGATCTCCTTCCTTGGCAAGACGGAAGATCCCGTAAGCGTATTCAACCTCGGTACCGGAAAGGGCACTTCGGTCAAGGAAGCGGTTTCCGCCTTCGAGAAGGCGTGCGGTCATCCGATCAAGCACGTTTTCGGCGCTAGAAGACCCGGAGACATTGCCGTCTGTTACGCTTCGACCGAGAAGGCGGAAAGGGAACTCGGATTCAAGGCAAAGTACGGAATCGACGACATGTGCGCGTCCTGCTGGAAGTGGCAGACGATGAATCCTGAGGGCCTGAAAGACTAACGGATTTGTTTTTGACTTTTTTTGATATTCGTATTGACATCTAACATTTTGAGAATTATATTTAGTTGTGGTTTAGCACTCGGCACATATGAGTGCTAAACCACAAATCATTGTATTGGAGGTCTTTAATATGACAATTAAACCCCTGGCTGATAAGGTGGTAGTTAAAAAACTTCAGGCTGAAGAGACAACGAAGAGCGGTATCATCCTTTCTTCCGGCGCTCAGCAGAAGCCTCAGATCGCAGAGATCATCGCTGTCGGTCCCGGCGGAATAGTTGACGGTAACGAGATCAAGATGGAAGTCCAGGTAGGACAGAAGGTAATCATCCGCGATTATGCCGGTACAAATGTAAAGCTCGATGGCGAGGAATATATCATCGTTCGTCAGGATGACATCGCTGCAATCGTAGAAGACTAATAGAATAAGAGGAGGATTTTTCCTATGGCTAAAGACATTAAATATGCTGAGGATGCCAGAAAGGCACTCGAAGCAGGCGTTAACAAGGTTGCTAATACAGTTAAGGTAACATTGGGACCTAAGGGCAGAAACGTTGTTCTTGACAAGAAGTACGGCGCTCCGCTCATCACGAACGACGGCGTTACGATCGCTAAGGAGATCGAGCTTGAGGACCGTTATGAGAACGCGGGTGCACAGCTCGTCAAGGAAGTCGCTTCCAAGACGAACGACGTCGCAGGCGACGGTACCACAACGGCTACGCTCCTTGCTCAGGCCATCATCCGCGAGGGCATGAAGAACGTTGCAGCCGGCGCTAACCCGATCATCCTCCGTAAGGGCATCGCTCAGGCTGTTGATACAGCCGTTAAGGAGATCTTAGGTTCTGCCAAGAAGGTTGACGGCTCCAAGGACATTGCAAAGGTTGCCGCAATCTCCGCAGGCGATGAGGAAGTCGGCAAGATGATCGCTGAGGCAATGGAGAAGGTTTCCTCCGACGGCGTCATCACGGTAGAAGAGAGCAAGTCAATGCTCACAGAGCTTTCCGTTGTTGAAGGCATGCAGTTTGACCGTGGTTACATCTCACCTTACATGGCAACTGATACGGATAAGATGGAGACCGTCTTCGACGAGCCTTACATCCTCATCACGGATAAGAAGATCAACAACATCCAGGATCTGCTCCCCGTAATCGAGCCCCTTGCACAGTCCGGCAAGCAGCTCGTCATCATCGCTGACGACATTGAAGGCGACGCTCTCGCAACGCTCATCGTCAACAAGCTCAGAGGCATCTTCACATGCGTAGGCGTTAAGGCTCCGGGCTTCGGCGACAGAAGAAAGGCAATGCTCGAGGATATCGCGATCCTCACGGGCGGCCAGGTCATCACTTCAGATCTCGGCTTAGAGCTCAAGGATACGACTCTTGATCAGCTCGGTAAGGCTCACCAGGTCAAGGTCAACAAGGACAGCACGATCATCGTTGACGGTGAAGGCGCTCAGGATGCCATCAAGTCCCGTGTCGGCCAGATCAGAACTCAGCTTGAAGATACAAAGTCCGATTACGACAAGGAAAAGCTCCAGGAGAGACTTGCAAAGCTCGCAGGCGGCGTAGCGGTAATCAAGGTCGGTGCGGCGACAGAGACCGAGATGAAGGAGAAGAAGCTCCGTATCGAGGACGCTCTCGCAGCAACAAAGGCCGCAGTTGAGGAAGGCATCGTCGCAGGCGGCGGTACGGCATTCATCAATGCGATCCCTGCAGTTGCCAAGCTCCTTGACGAGACTGACGGCGACGTCAGAACGGGCGTTAAGATCGTTCTCCGTGCTCTTGAAGAACCGATTCGCCAGATCGCTGACAACGCAGGTCTTGACGGCAGCGTAATCTGCGAGAAGGTCAAGAATTCTCCCGCAGGCAACGGCTACGATGCTCTTAACGACAAGTATACGGACATGTTCGAGGCCGGAATCGTAGATCCTGCAAAGGTTACGCGTTCCGCACTCCAGAACGCGGCATCCGTTTCATCAACGCTTCTTACTACAGAGGCAGTCGTTACGGACATTCCCGAGAAGGAAGCTCCGGCTATGCCTCAGCAGCCGATGTACTGATAAGCGGCTTAAAAGCAATGCTTTCAAGGCTGTCTCGTTTGAGACGGCCTTTTTGTTTAGTTTCGGTTTCTTGTGATATGATAATAAGGTATTTTCTCGGAAGGTGACCATTTATGATCGAAGACAGCTTTATTGAATCACACGTCGTGCGCAAGGGCGGCAAGAACGTCGCAGCTCGCTTTTTCTCAATATTCGCGCTCCTTGCGGTCATTGTTGCCGTCAACATATTTGGAGTCGCCACTTTTGGCTTTGCCGTGCTTTCGATCACGCTGACGCTTTCCGTTACGCTGGCTTTCATCTTCGTCACACTTTTTAAGCGTTCGTATGCCGAATACGACGTCGAGATTTCCAATGACAACGTCAACGTTGCCAAGATCCTGGGACAGTCGAGTCGCGTGGATCTCATGGATTTCTCGATAAAGGACTGCATTTACATCGGTCCCGTGACTGACGACCGTTACAAGTCTGACCTCGAGAAGGCCGACATTAAGCTCGCGGTCACTGCAAAGAAGGATTATCCGATTACAGAGGATTATTGGTATCTGACTTATAAGGAAGAGAACTATGTCTGTATGCTGATCCTTGAGTTCAAGCCCGAGATGTACAAGGTCTTCAGAAGGTACAATCCAAGGAATACGGCTTTCTACAAGGCTCCCGTCAATAAGGAGCCTGAGAAGGATGCAGAGGATTAAGCAATGCCGGATTATCCTCCATATAACGAGATCGAGGTCTACTGTAAGGCGACTGAATGCGGGATAGGGGACAAGCTCTACGCGTCCGTCCTGATCGGCGACATGCAGGAAGCGGCCGAGCAGAGTTCTTATTCGCTGGGCTATGGCACGGATTTCCTGAAGGAAAACAAGATGTGCTGGATAATCCTGAGGATGCACATCGAGATAGAAAGGCTTCCTTCTTGGCACGAGACCTTTAAGATTAAGACTTGGGCGACGGGTCTTGAGAAGATATACTACGGCAGGGAATTCGAAGTATACGATTCCAAAGGGATCCGCATCGGAAAAGCGACTTCCACATGGATATTGGCCGACTGGAACACCCACAGGCCCGTTATCGCCGCCAAGAGGCCTGAACTGCCGCCTGCATTCATCCAGTCTGAAGAGAAGGTCTTTGGTATCAACTGTCCCAAGATCGATTTCCCTGACAAGAGCGAGGTGGCGGGACCTTCTGACGAGCCCGTGATCATCAAGTATGCGGATTATTCCGAACTTGACAGGAACAGGCACGTAAACAACTCAAGATACACGGCATGGGCTTATGACGCCCTTTTCAAGTCGGGCTACGACGTTTCTTCCGTTAAGGAGATCTCGATAAATTACAACAGCGAGGTCAAGCAGGGTGAAAAAGTCGAGCTGTATGTTTCCGATAATGACGGAAAACTTGCCGTTTACGGCTACAAAGGCGCTGATACAAAGGTTTTCGCGGCCGTTTTGAAGCTTGGCTGAGTAATGCTGTCCCCATTTTTTGATATTTTTGCTTTTTGTTTTGTCTGCTTTGTTATAAAATAATAAATTAGCAAATAAAACGGAGGTCTGCCATGATTGAGATCAAGAATCTTGTTAAGCATTATGGAGACAAGCAGGCTTTAAAGGGCATTTCTTTTACCGTTAATGACAATGAGGTCCTGGGATTCTTAGGCCCCAACGGTGCCGGCAAGTCCACGACCATGAACATCATTACTGGTTTCCTTTCGTCAACTTCTGGCACGGTCAAGATCAACGGCCACGACATTTTGGAGCAGCCTGATCTTGCGAAGAAGGACATCGGATATCTTCCCGAGCAGCCGCCCCTTTACCTCGACATGACGGTGTACGAGTATCTTACTTTCATGTGCGAGCTCAAGGGCGTCGCCAAAAAGGAACGCAAAGAGCACATCGAGACCATCGCTAAAATGGTTGGCATCGAAGCCGTTACCGGAAGGCTTATCGGAAACCTTTCCAAGGGTTACAAGCAGAGGGTTGGAATTGCTCAGGCATTGGTAGGCGATCCGCCGATCCTTATCCTTGACGAGCCCACGGTAGGCTTGGACCCCAACCAGATCATCGGCATCAGGAAGCTTATCAAGGACCTTTCCAAGAATCATTCGGTCATAGTCAGCTCCCACATTCTCTCTGAGATCCAGGAGATTGCCGACAGGGTCGTCATCATACATCATGGAAAGATCGCAGCCATCGACACGGTCAAGGACCTTTCGCAGAGGCTTTCAGGTTCGACCAAGCTCCTGCTTTCATTCAAAGGTCCCGCAAAGGATGCGGTCAACAGGCTTAAGATGATACAGGGCATCACCGACGTCGTCATCAGGAATTCCGGAAATCTGAATGAGGTTGAGATAACCACCGCAAAAGTGGCCGGAGACGAGATCAGGGCCGCCATTTTCTTCGTGATGGCCAAATCAGGATGGCCGATACTTGAATTCCGTTCGCTCGATCCTACACTCGAAGAAGTGTTCCTGAGCATTACTGCGGGTTAAGGAGGAAGTTATGTACGCAATATTTAAAAGAGAATTCCTGTCGTACTTCAGAACGCCTGTCGGTTACGTCGCAATGGCGATCTTCACCTTTATTTCAGGATTCATTTTCTATTCGCTGTTTTCCAGGGGAATCGTCAGCATAAGCAATGAGATTATCAGCCTGCGTTCGCTCTTCATCGTCATCGTTCCCATTATCACGATGGGCATGTTTGCCGAAGACAGGAAGAGGGGCACGGAAGTTCTGTATTTCACGACGGCGGGAGACCTTTTCTCCGTTGTCCTCGGCAAGTTCCTCGCGGCAATGGCGCTTTGCCTTGTCATGTTCGTCAACGTATTCCTCCACATGATCGTCGTATCCATATGCGGCGGCAGGGTAGGAGTTGGCGCTTGGGGATCCGTCATTGTCTTTTTCTTCCTTGCGGCTTTGTTCATCTCGATAGGACTGCTTGCGTCCGTTCTTACTGACAACCAGATAATATCCGCGATCGTTTCATTTCTTCTGATCCTTGTTACGCAGCTGATTACTGCGATCGGCGCGTATTTCGGAACCGCGCTAAGCACTCTGATGGCATACATGGGATTCTCCGTTGACGCCAGAAGTGACGCGTATACGGCTGTCAGCGGTGCGATCGGTTGGTTTGATCCGTTCGCTAAGACTTCCCAATTCGGCGATGGCATCTTTTCCGTATCCGCATTGGTTTTCTGCATTTCCTTCGCAATCTTCTTCCTGTATCTGACCTTCAGGATCCTTGAGAAGAAGCGCTGGAGCCAGAAGTAACGGGGGATGTGACAATGAGTAAAGTTGAAAAGATTACGATAAACGACAAATTCAAGAAGAAGCCTAGAAACGAGAGGGCCCGCCAGCTCAAGATCTACTCCATCGGCTCGGTTCTGATCCTTTTGGCCATCGTTCTGCTTCTTAACGTTCTTGTGGACAAGGCTTTCGGCAAGTCGCTTACTTTCGATTTTTCAGTTGAGAGGAGCAATACGATCTCAGACGAAACCGAGAAGTTCCTAAATGGACTTCCCGCTGACGCTAAGATCCGCATCGTCGGCCTGTTTGAAAGACCTGAATCGCTTAATGAGAAGGATACCCAGATGTATCTTTACATCATTCCGCTTCTTGACGACTACGTTAAGAAGTC
Source organism: Clostridiales bacterium (assembly GCA_017617935.1). Lineage (GTDB taxonomy): Bacteria > Bacillota > Clostridia > Saccharofermentanales > Saccharofermentanaceae > Saccharofermentans. The sequence continues at coordinate 52,129 of JAFZVF010000051.1, forward strand.
GGGCGGCAGGGTTTCCGTTGAATACGTGGACGTCACGAAGAACCCCGGCATCATTACCGAACTCGATCCGAACAGTTCTTACGACCTTTCCAAGAAAAAGGGATCTTTCGTCGTTTCATATAACGGCAGGATCGACATAGTCAATCCTTTGGACTGCTACACGATCGATACCGAATATCTTGAGGCTTATGACCAATACATGGCGAACGGCAACAATGCCGAATACACCTTCACAAATACCATGATGTCTCTCGTAAACGGTTTTTCCAACAAGGCATACATAATTACGGGCCTTAAGGAGAGCACTTCCGTATCGCTTACGAAGATCTTGAATTCCGTTGGCGTAGAGACTGCCGAGCTGCCGGTTGCCTCCGGCTTCAAGGTGCCTGACGACTGTGACCTGATCATCCTTAACGGACCTGACACGGACATCACCGAATCGATGTACGTTGAGCTTCATTCCTATATATCAAAGGGCGGAAGGATGATAGCGGCAGTTGAGTATTCGTCGGAGAACGCAAATGAGTCCTTCCCGAATCTTAACCGTCTCTTAAACGAGTACAACATCAACGTTGAGCAGTGCATGGTTGCGGAGAACGATCCAAATTATCAGCTCAACAAGCAGATAAACGATTCGCTTGCAGACATCGGTCCCGCTTTTACTGACATGACGTCTTCAAAGCAGTTCCACATTACGCTCGCAAGGCCTCTCGGAACTTCGAGCACTGCCAATGCGGATGCCGTTGCGACGCCGGTGCTCACGACGAGCTCATCCGCAACGAAGGGCATAGCCGGAGATCACAACCAGGCAATGCCTTATGGTGAAGACGAAGGCGTTTTCAATGTCGGAATGTATGCGATCACGAATGGCGATAATGGCGGTCAGATCCTTGTTTTCGGTACTTTGAACTTCACTGCGGACGTTTACTATTCAGAGTTTACCGTAACTGACAAGAATGCCGACCTCTTAAAGTCGTTCGTCAGAACGATGCTTCCGAAGACGGCTTCTTATAACGTCAACATTCCCGTAAAGAAGATCGAAGACTACACGCTTGGCGAAAAATACGCAACGACTTCCAATTCCACGACTATGATGGTCGTCTTCATGATGGTTCTGCCCATCATCTTAAGCACGGCCGCGGTCATCGTTTACAACAAGAGAAAGAACCTGTGACATGAAGACTGCAAAGAACCTTTTGATCCCTTTGATCATCATGATCGTCCTGGCAATAGGACTCGTGGTGTTCTTTGCAGTTGACAAGAACAGGAACGGGGGAGGCGAGCCGACTTCGGTAAGCAGGGTGGACCTCCTTTACATCAGTCCGGTCGACGTTTCTTCAGTAAGCGTACGGCACAGGGATTCCGGGGCCACCGTCACGGTCGACAAGAAGACTTCGGGCAACGGATCCGACGTTTACTCCTATTCAGGCAGCGACATGACCGGTGAAGGCTATTCACAGACCCTTATGGGGGATTTCGTTGACGCCCTTACTTCGTTTGTTGGGTGCGTTCCCGTTTCCCAGAACGGAAACCTTGCCGAATACGGATTGGACGATCCTGCCTTCAAGGTAACGATCGCCAAGACCGACGGTTCTTCGAGCACGATCCTCATAGGTAATCTTTCCCCCGGCAAGGAGACCTGCTATGTTTGCGCACCCGGCACAACCGCGGTGTATTACGTCAATGCCAAGAAGTATGAACAAGCTTCCAAGGTAGGAAAAGACCTCCTTGACAGAAGGGTTGCCAAATTATCGCTTTCAACCATTGAGACCGTCAGGTTTGAGAGAAGAAAGGATTCTCTTGACCTTTATGCAAGCTGCGTCTACGATTCTTCTGCCGAAACCGCTTCATTCAAGTTCAGCAAGCCTTTTGAAGTTTCTTCAAGCGCTTATTTTGACAGGCTCATCGAGACCGTTTGCGATCTTGAGGCTGATGGATACGAAGATCCGACCAATGACAATGTTTCAAGGCTTGGTCTTTTAAATCCTGCGTATACCGTTACTTTGATGGCGAAGAACGCTTCCGTTTTCAAGTTCGAATTCTCCGCGACGAAGAACGGATACTATTACGGTAGACTGAACGGTTCCGGCAAGATCTTCAAGGTCGCGAACGACAGACTGGACAATATGGAATCACCCGTTCTCGTCCTGATAAGCAGCTATGTTTTCCACGACACTTGTGACAACGTCCTTTCGATCGAGTGCTCCGACCGCGAGAACAAGTTCGCGTTAAAGCTCGAAGTGCCCAAAGAAAAGACTTTTTCAGATGCGGAGGCCACTGTGACCCTCGACGGCAGGAACGCCAAGGTATTCAGCAGTTCTGGCCGCTCTTATGCCGCGATGCTCTATGAATCGATCTTCTGCATCGACGTTGGAGGCGTTGACGAGACCGCGTCGATCTCATCTTCCGCGGTTCCTGCAATGACGATCACCATCTTCGACCGCAACCATTCTTCCGTGACCTACACGTTCTTCAAGCGTAATGAGGATACCTATTACGTTTGCAAGAACGGCGTCTATACAAAATTCTATGTTTTCAGCAGAGAATTGTATAATGACGGAGGGACTGACACGTACGATTACGGCATCTGGCCCGCGTACGATCTGCTTACAAAAGCAATTACGAATGCCATCAACGGCATTTACGAAATACCTAAGTGAATAGAATAAGGCTTAACTGATAATGACGACTAACAGACCGGATAAGGCAAAAGAAAAGAAGGCAGTAAAGAAGGGCAACCCGATCAAAGGGCTGACGATAGCGGTATTTGTGTTTGCGGTAATGCTCATTCTGAGCGTCATCCTGATCTTCATTGTTTCAAGGAAGATCAACTCGATGGAGGGCGCGGACTCGCAGATCAAGCTCGCCGCGCAGGGAGGCTTTTCCTGCGAATATTCCGAAGCGCAGAAGCTCTATCCTTACGGTGAAGGCGTCGTAAAGGTAACGAACGAGCGTATCGCTTACCTTACGCTTTCAGGCACGGAGATCTACAACGTTGCCGTTTCCTATTCCAACCCGCAGTGCTACATCTATGGCGACTACGTTGCGGTATTTGACCTTAACGGCTATTCATTTACCTTGATGAACCGTGACAAGGCGCTTTACACAACGCCTACGAAAAATCAGATCAAGGCTCTTGCGATCTCTAAAAAGGGTTACGTCGCGCTGATCACAGGCAGTGACGAGTCCAATGGCGACGTGCTTCTCTACGATGAAACCGGAAAGGCGCAGTACCAGTGGTCTTCCTACAACTCGGGCTTCCCGGTAAGCTGTTGCTTTGACGGTGATTCCACGAAGCTTGCGGTATCCACGGTCAACACGAGCGGCGCCGTAATAGTTCCATTCGTCAGGGTCTTCTCGGTCAGCAAGAGCAACAGCGGAAGCCTTGAAATGGCTGACAGCGCAATGTACAACGTTGACGGAAACGTAGTGTTCATGTCGATGTTTTACAACGGCGACAACCTTTACTGTTTTACCGGAAACTCGATGTACGAGGTCAAGGAAGGTAAGCTCGTACAGGACAATTACGATTTCTCCGCCATCGGCTACATCAAGCTCGTTGACGGAAAGCTCTTCATCACGTATTCCGACGGCGTCAGCCAGCTTAACAAGCTTGCAATCCTGGGCGGTTCCGACAACGTCATCTACAATTCCGACATCGGTTCCAAGATCAATGCCGTCGCCCAGTCAGGAAAGCTTTATGCGATTAGCGTAGACAGGCGCATCTTCGTTTACGACTCGTCAGGCTCCATCCTCAATGACTTCGCTGTCGACGAGGACGTCATCAGGCTTAATTTCCTTGCAGGCAACAAGCTCTGCGTTGTTTCCGCGAGCGGCGTCCATACCATCAGCTAAGGAGCCGGACGATGGAGACCGAGGTCAAACTGGCATTTAAGGACAAGGAGAGCCTTTTTTCGGCGGTTTCAACCGATTGGTTCAAGAGCCGTTGCCAAAACCCCGACAGCCGTCCCGTTACACTCGAGAACTTTTACCTTGATACTGAAGACCGCATTCTGGCCGCTAGAGGCGTCAGCTTCAGAAAAAGGCATTATACGGCCGAAGATACCGACTTTTTTGAATATACCGCCAAATACAAGGGCGAGGTCAAGGAAGGCGTTCACAATCACTTTGAATGGAACCTCAAGAGCGTTGACGGAGTTCTCGATCTTGAGTCTTTCAAGCTTGAGGCTGAAGGCGATGACTTGGGGCTGCTTTCTGAGATACTGTCAGGAATAAAAGAGCATGATCTCAAAGTCTTGTGTTCCAACGTTTTTGACCGTACCTATTATGACTTCAGGTTTGGAAACAGTACGATGGAAGCCAGCGTCGATTACGGCGAGATAAAGGATTCGAAAGGGAAGGCCTGCGATCTGATCTGCGAGCTGGAGCTGGAACTTAAGGAAGGAACCGTAGAAGATCTTGAAAGCGCGAAAGCGAAGATATCCGCTGATCTTGGCGGAGTCCCCTTTGATGAAACGAAGCTTGCCAGGACCTTGAGGGCCAGCATGAGCGGAGGCGCGTCATGAACGGTGAGGTTTTTGACTGCATCATCCTGGGCGGCGGCGCATCAGGCCTTTTTGCAGCTTCCTTGCTCATTAAGGAGACTGATGGTAAAGCAAATGTCCTTTTGATCGACGGAAACGACAGGTGCGGAAAAAAGCTCGCCATGACCGGCAGCGGAAGGTGCAATCTCACCAACCGCAATGCTTCTGCGGACAAATACAACACGGATTGTCCTGAAAGGCTTGAAAAATGCCTTTCTTCGTTTGGGTATTTCGATACGGTGTCTTTCTTTGAGAACGTTCTCGGAATAGAGACGGTTTGTGACGAAGGGCTTTACTATCCTGCAACATACAGGGCCGCCACGGTAATCGATTCCTTCAGGTTTTACTTAGAGGACAACGGCTGCGGCATGAAGTTCGGTGCGAAGTGCGAGAACGTTTCGCTCAAAAACGGTTTGTATGAGACGCTTCTAAAGGACGGCTCGGTTTATAAGGGTAAAAACTTTATCTGCGCTACGGGCGGCCACACGTATCCTTCGACCGGTTCAACTGGTTCCATCGACACTGTGTTGAAGGAATTCTTAAGAAGGGAAGACCTTGTCCCGTTTAAGCCCGCGTTGACTTCGCTTACCAGCAAGCTCCCTGGAATCAAGGCTCTTGCAGGCATCAGGTGTAGGGGATCGGTTACCCTTGATCTTTACGGTAACGCCGTTGATGCTTCCGAGGGAGAGATAATATTCAGCAAGGATGGCGGCATTTCAGGCATCTGCGTAATGGACGTTTCAGGCAAGGCTGTTGAGATGCTCGGTAAAGGCCAAAAGCCCGTCGCCGTTTTGAACCTCCTTGGCAGGGATTTTGATGAGACTTATAAGCTTCTCCATAGAAGAACGTGCATGTTCGGCCAAAGAAGCGTTACTTCAGCGCTTACGGGATTGTTTCCGAGGGTTTTGTGCGAATTTCTCTGCAGGACGGCAGATATTGATCCTGCAGGTACCATAAGCGGTCTTAGTGATAAGAATCTTCAGGAACTGTGTAACGCAATATGCAAACTGGAAATCCCCGTTGACGGCTTTGGCGGAACTGACAAGGCTCAGGTTTCTTCGGGCGGCATTAAGCTTGCTTCAGTTGGCGATAACATGCAGTATGGTTCTTTTGACGGCCTTTTCATTATCGGAGAGGCATTGAACGTCGACGGCAGATGCGGCGGATTTAATCTCCAGTGGGCCTGGTCATCTGCGGCAGCAGCTGCTAAAGAGGTTGCTTTAAGATGTTCGAATTAAGCTTTGAACCCAGAACAGGCGGAAAGGAGATCCCTGATTCAGTCAGGATTATGGAAGCAGGCCTTAAGTCTTCAGACAAAAAGCTTGTCAAAGCCTGCAAGGCTTGCGCAAACGGTGAATCAAGGCTCGTAATAGACAAACGCTTCATAGATGCCAGAAAGAACAAGGTAAAGATAAACTACAGGTTTGATTTTGCCGATGATGAGGCTATCTACAAAAAGCAGGATGAACTGATGGAATTGGCGTTTCCACATAAGGACCATTTCAGCGTTCATTCCGGCGAATACATGAGACCCGTTGTCGTAGGTTCAGGTCCTGCTGGACTTTTTGCCGCTCTGATCCTTGCCAAATACGGGCTAAGGCCAATCGTTATCGAACGCGGACCCGAGATGAAGCAGAGGATCGAAGACTGCGAGAACTACATGAACGGAAAGGCCCGTCTTAAGCCTGATTCAAACATCCAGTTCGGTGAAGGCGGAGCGGGAACGTTTTCTGACGGAAAGCTTTATTCCGGCGTCAGTTCAGGCCTGAAAGCCTTTGTCTATCAGATGTTGGTATCGCACGGAGCTCCTTCTGACATCCTTTATGACGCTCATCCGCATGTAGGTACTGACAGGATAAGGGACATTGTGGTCAACGTCAGGAATGACGTAATCTCATTGGGCGGTGAATTCCTGTTCAACACGCTTTTCCAGGGCTACCGCACGGATAAAAACGGGCTTTCTTCAATTACCGTCCAGGACAAGAACGGTTCGCGCGAGATCAAGTGCAGAGGCCTCATTCTTGCGATTGGACACGCCGGAAGGGACACTTTCAGGGCGCTTGAAAGACTTGGAATCGCTATGGAGCCCAAGCCTTTCTCGGTCGGAGTCAGGATCGAGCATTTGAGGAAAGATATTGATATCGCCCAATACGGCATTGATACTGACGAATCCCCAGATCTCATGGCTGCAAACTATAAGCTTGCCTGCGAAACAAAGACGGGCAGGCGCCTTTACACCTTCTGCATGTGTCCCGGCGGAACCGTCGTTCCTTCGCAGACCAATGATGGAACGGTATGCACCAACGGCATGAGCGTCAGATTAAGAGACGCAGACAACTCAAACAGTGCCGTCCTCGTGCCCGTTGACGAATCTGATTATGGAACCGGAACTTTGGACGGCATGATCTATCAGGAAAAGCTTGAAAAACTTGCGTTTACCGCAGGCGGAAAAGACGGATGCGCTCCTGCAACGAGATATGGTGACCTCGTAAATGGCGAGGTAACTACAGAGTTTGGAAAGGTAAAGCCTTCATACAGGCCGGGGGTAAGACCCGCTGACTTCAAGGAGATATTCCCGGAGAGCGTTTTGGATACGATTATCGACGGCGTTTCGGAGATGGGCAGGAAGATCAAGGGCTTTGACTGTCCTGATGCCGTTCTCACCGCGGTTGAGACGAGAAGCTCTTCTCCCGTAAGGATCTTAAGAGACCGTGTATCCTATCAGAGCGTCAACGTTCCAGGCATTTTCCCGTGCGGTGAGGGTGCAGGATACGCGGGCGGCATAATGTCGTCAGCAATCGATGGAATAAATTGCGCAAATGCGCTGTCGTCGGCTTTAATAAACGGCGGCAAGTGATTATAATTTTCCTAGTAAAACAATAGTTCCCGGAGGACTTTTTTATGGAATACGAAAAGAATACTGCAGTCGTAACAGTTCTAGGAAAGGACAGGGTAGGCATAATCGCAGGCATTTCCACGCTGCTCGCCGAATACGGGATCAACATCAAGGACATTTCACAGACGATATTGGATGACATCTTCACGATGGTCATGATGGTCGACTTGAAAGACCTCCAGATCGAAAACTCCGACATTTCCGACAAGCTCAAGGCTTTGGGCGATGAACTGGGCGTTCAGATCACCATCCAGCACACAGGCCTTTTCAACGCAATGCATAAAATCTGATATAGAGAGTATTTCTTATGATCAACGAATACGAGATTATTGAAACGATGCAGATGTTCAATAAAGAGCATCTGGACATAAGAACCATCACGATGGGAATATCCCTCATGGACTGCGCCGCATCCACGGTAGAGGAGTCCTGCAACAAGATCTACGACAAGATCTGTCGTTATGCTGGCAACCTCGTTGCAACGGGCGAGCAGATCAGCAAGAAGTACGGGATCCCGATAATCCACAAGAGGATCTCCGTTACTCCGATCGCTATTGTTGCCGCAGCCTGCGGTGCAAAGGACTATACGCCTTTCGCAAAAACATTGGATAGGGCTGCCAAGACCTGCGGAGTTAACTTTGTCGGTGGTTTTTCGGCTCTCGTTCAGAAGGGCTATACGGAATCCGACAAGATCCTTATCAATTCTATACCGGAAGCCCTTTCCACGACTGAATTCGTTTGCTCGAGCATCAATCTCGCATCCACAAGGACCGGCATCAACATGGACGCGGTCCGCGACATGGGCGTGATAATTAAGAAAACGGCTGAAGCAAGTGCTGACAGAAGCGCCATCGGCTGCGCAAAGCTCGTCGTATTTGCAAACGCTCCCGAGGACAACCCGTTCATGGCTGGCGCTTTCCTTGGCCCTGGCGAACCCGAGTGCGTCATCAACGTCGGTATCTCGGGCCCTGGCGTTGTTAAACATGCTTTGGAAGGCGTGAAGGGAAGAGACCTTGGCGTCGTCGCTGAGACCATCAAAAAGGCCGCTTTCAAGATCACCAGAGTAGGCGAGCTCGTTGCAAGGGAAGCTTCCGAGCGACTTGGCGTGCCTTTCGGCATAATAGACCTTTCGCTTGCTCCGACTCCGGCCGTCGGAGATTCGGTTGCTAGGCTTCTCGAGGAATTCGGTCTTGAGACCTGCGGCACGTGGGGAACGACGGCTGCGCTTGCCATGCTCAACGATGCAGTCAAAAAGGGCGGAATAATGGCATCTTCTTACGTTGGCGGCCTTTCAGGCGCATTTATCCCCGTATCCGAGGACGAGGGCATGATCGCTGCGGCAAGGAGCGGCGAATTAAAGCTTGAAAAGCTTGAAGCAATGACCTGCGTATGCTCCGTAGGCCTCGACATGATCGCAGTACCCGGAGATACAACGGCTGAGACCATTTCCGGAATTATTGCTGATGAGATGGCTCTTGGTACCTTTAACAACAAGACGACCGCGGTAAGACTGATTCCCGTACCAGGCAAGGGAGTAGGCGACAGCGTTGAATTCGGCGGACTTTTGGGTACGGCTCCGATAATGCCCGTAACCAAGACTTCTTGCGCTGAATTCATCCACAGGGGAGGAAGGATCCCTGCTCCGATCCACTCAATGCGCAATTAATCAGGTCGTTTAAAGATTAGAAACATTTTGATTAAATAATCTTCATATAGCAAGATTAGAATGTTTTTAAGGGGAAATTTTGTTAAACAAGTGATAACCACTTTTTCTCTTTCCGAGCCTCCCGGCATAATTCAGCCGGGAGGTTCATTATTTGACCGGTTGGGAGTGTAGTGTTAACATACTCGCCATGTGGTACGAAGAATCAGTTTTTTATCAGATCTATCCCTTAGGCTTTTGCGGAGCGCCTTTTGAAAACGATGGCGTAGCCGCATCCAGGATCCTCAAAGTCCTTGACTGGATCCCACACATGAAAAAGCTCGGGATCAACGCGATCTATTTCTCACCTGTTTTTGAATCCGACAATCACGGCTACAATACCCGTGACTATGGTCTTATCGATACGAGGCTCGGCACGAACGAGGATTTCAAGAACGTTGTCGAAAAGCTTCACGAAGAAGGCATAAAGGTCGTCTTGGACGGCGTCTTCAACCATGTCGGAAGGGGCTTTTGGGCATTCAAGGACGTTCAGGAACATAGATGGGATTCGCCTTACAAGGATTGGTTCCATCTTTCTTTCGACGGAAACTCCAATTACAACGACGGATTCTGGTACGAGGGCTGGGAAGGAAACTACGATTTGGTTAAGCTCAACCTTAGAAATCCCGCCGTGATCGACCATCTTCTCGATAAAGTCGGCTATTGGATTGATTTCTTTGACATCGACGGACTGCGCCTTGACGTTGCATATTGTCTCGATCGTGACTTTCTGGGCAGGCTTAGGCAGTTCACTGATTCAAAAAAGCAGGATTTCTTCCTTTTGGGAGAGGTGCTCCACGGTGAATACGGCAGGATGCTGAATGAGATGCACATCCATTCGCTGACCAACTATCAGTGCTATAAGGGAATCCATTCCGCTTTCAATTCCTGCAACATGTTCGAGATAGTTCATTCTCTGATGAGGCTCTTCGGCCCTGAGGACTGGACGGTCGCAAGGGGAGCACATCTCTTGTCTTTTGCGGACAACCATGACGTTACCAGGATCGCTTCCATTATCAACGATCCCAACAAGCTGCCGCTTGTTTACACTATGGTATTTACGATGCCCGGCATTCCTTGCGTCTATTACGGTTCCGAATGGGGAGCCAAGGCCAGGAAGGAAGAGGGAGATCCTGCACTGCGCGCATGCTTTGAGCAGCCTTGCTGGAATGAGCTTACCGACCATATCGCAAGGCTCACTGAAGTCAAGAAAAACAGCAAAGCCCTTAACTACGGCGGCATGAGGTCCGTCGTTCTTACAAATAATCAGTGCATTTTCGAGAGAAACTGCGGTGACAGCCGAGTCATGGTAGCCATAAACATGGACTCGAACCCTTATACCGCGCACTTTGACGCGGGATGCGGCCAGGCGACCGAACTTCTTACCGGAACCGTCCACGATTTCGGCGGAGGCTCAACTTTAGCCCCGTATTCATCTGAAATATGGTTAATGGAGCATTAAATTTGGTTAATCTGCCAAAAATTGTCAAATGAGAATCTGTTGATATTAAACAATTCGAAATGTATAATCTTTTTAACAAATACTATAATGATTTGGTAAATACATTGAAACATGGAGGTAAAAATGAAACTTAAGCGTGTATTTGTTACATTGGTAGCTGTCGCAATGACCGTTAGCATTGTACCCGCGTTGGTTTTCGCTGACGAGGTTAAGAATGATACGGAAGACACTGCTATTGTAGAAGTTGCTGACGCCAAGGCTGAAAATCCCGCTAAGCTCGGTTCACCGGTTCCTACCAGCGGTACTTGCGGTAAGAATCTTAAGTGGAGCGTTGACGGAAGCGGTAAGCTTGTCATTTCCGGTAAGGGTGCTATGTACAGCTATGGTGCTGGTAAGGCTCCTTGGTATGGTCTTAAGGATAAGATCACGGCTCTCGCTTTTGACGGTTCACCTACGTCTGTTGGTAATTATGCGTTCTATAACCTTGACATTACCACTGTTTACATTCGTGCAACCATCAAGACGCTTGGCACAGGCGCTTTCTACAACTGCACAAAGCTTACAACCGTTAAGGGCGGAAATGCTCTGACAAAGATCGGCACGTCTGCATTCAAGAACTGCACAAGCCTTTCTTCGTTCACGATCAATTCCAAGAAGCTTTCTAAGATTTGTTCTTCTGCTTTCGCAGGCGACACAAGCCTTACTCAGATCAACATCGCGAAGACGACAAAGCTTTCCAAGAAGGGCGTTAAGAATTCCCTCAAGGGTTCTTCCGTCAAGACTGTAAACGTCAAGAATTCCAAGAAGGTCGTTTACAAGTACTACTTCGGAAAGAGCAATTCCGGTGCTTCCGTTAAGGTTAAATAATCTTAGCTACAAGTAAACATTAAAGGAGCCGCTTCATGCGGCTCCTTTTTCTTGCTTTTTGTGTGGTTTTGGATCAATTACCGTATCGAATCCGAAGCGTCTGGTTTATACGGTAGTTTTTGCTTTATGGTTATTTCAGCGGACGTCAGATGCTTTCCAGATAACGCTTTACCGTTTCAGGGGCAGGGCCTCCGATGAGCGAGCGCCCTTCAACGCACGTCTTGAGGGAGATTGCGTCATAGACGTCTTCCTCGAAAGCTGGGGAGAACTCCTTCAGCGTTTCAAGAGGGAGCTTTTCAAGGGAGGTGTTGTTCTCGATGCAGTAGTGGACGAGCTTTCCTGAGATTGCGTGGGTCTCTCTGAAAGGAAGGCCTTTCTTAACGAGGTAGTCAGCGAGGTCAGTGGCATTGGTAAAGCCCTCGAGAGCCGCGGCTTCCATCTTGTCCTTGCGGATTGTCATTGTCTTCATCATGCCGGTGAAGGGAGCAAGGACTGCCTTGATCGTCTCGATGCAGTCGAACATTGCCTCTTGGACTTCCTGCATGTCCTTGTTATACGTAAGGGGAAGCCCCTTCATGATGACGAGCAGGGAGATGAGGTCTCCGTAAACCCTTCCGGTCTTGCCTCTTGTAAGTTCGGCAACATCAGGATTCTTCTTCTGGGGCATCATGGAAGAGCCTGTGGAATAAGCGTCATCAAGCTCATAGAACTTGAATTCCTGGGAAGCATACAAGATGATCTCTTCAGAAAGCCTGGAAAGATGCATCATCAATATCGAGCAGGCGGAAGCGAATTCGATCGCGAAATCCCTGTCAGCTACGCCGTCAAGAGAGCAGAGGGTTACTCCGTTCATGCCGAGGTCATCTGCAACGGCTTCACGGTCAAGGGGATACGTCGTTCCTGCAAGTGCGCCCGAACCGAGAGGAGAGACGTTTGCACGGTCTTTTGCAGCGTTAAGCCTGTCTACGTCGCGCCTGAACATTTCGATATATGCCGTCAGATAGTGAGCGTATGTAATGGGCTGAGCCCTCTGAAGGTGCGTATATCCGGGCATGTAAGTGGTAAGGTTGTCTTTTGCGATGTCGATAAGGGCATCAACGAGCGTATCAAGGAGTTCGACGATCTCGTCTGCCTCATCAACGAGGTAAAGACGCTGGTCCAAAGCAACCTGGTCGTTTCTGGATCTTCCCGTGTGAAGACGCTTGCCGGCATCTCCGATGCGGTTTGTTAGCTCTTCTTCGATGAACATGTGGATGTCTTCAGCGTCAGAATCGAAAGTAAGCTTGCCGGACTCGATGTCTTCCTTGATCGAAAGAAGCCCCGTCTTGATGGCTTCCGCATCGTCGCTGCTAATGACGCCCTGCTTAGCGAGCATCTGTGAGTGAGCTATGGAACCTTCAATATCCTGACTGTACATCTTACAGTCAAAGGGAAGGGAAGAGTTGTAATCGTTTACGTCCTTGTCGGTCGCCTTCTCAAAGCGGCCTGCCCACATTTTCTTTGCCATGGCCTAAGTCTCCTTACCATATGTAAAACAACAATATTATATCAAAATATATGCTAATATGTTTTTGTGAAAAACACTTTGGGAGGCTTGAAATTGCGTTTTTTTTCAAGATTTGCGGTTCCTTTTGCGACTGTTTTGCTGATGGCCTCCCTTTGCGCGTGTAAGAATCCTTCCGAGACTTCAGTTTCTTCTGAAAGTACGTCCGTCTCAAGTTCTCAAATTACCTCTGTTTCGGAAACCGTGACCGAAACCACTACTGAGATCACCACGGAGACAACTTCTGAAACGACAGAGACTACCGCTTCCGAGACATCATCGTCGGAAAAGCCCACGGAAACCGAAGCAAAACTCAATACCGCCAATGGCAAGTTCAACTACGTCCTCAAGAACAAATCCTGGAAGTTCGATGGCGAGATGTACTATCACAAATACAAGGACGGAACGACCGTCTATTACGACAAGGAAGCAAAATCCTATTTTCTCGTCGACAGTAAGGGGCAGGGATGGTACTACGATCCTGACATAAAGGACTTCGTTAAAGATGAGTGAGTTTTACTAAACAATTTATCTGTGCGCTTTCAGAGCGTAAACTTTTCCGTAAACGTTTCAGCCTGATTTGTTTACGCAGAAGTTTACTTTGTTGAAAAGTAAAGATTTTCGTAAACATTTCAAATGAAAAAGTTTACTTTAAAGTTTACGGAAGCTGAATCCAGCTGCGTAAACAGAAAAAAGAGGGTGTCTCATTATAATTGAGACACCCTCTTTGATTTATTTATTCAGTATCAGAGCATTCCGTTCTTTTTCTTCATTGCGGCGTTGACTTTCATCGGGAGACCGAAGCAGTTGATGAATCCGCCTGCATCAGCCTGGTTGTAAACGTCGTCAGCCTCAAATGTAGCGATCTCGGGATCGTAGAGGGAATAAGGTGACTTGGTGCCTGCAGGAGTGCAGTTGCCCTTGTAGAGCTTCATCTTAACTTCGCCCGTAACTGTCTTCTCAGTGTCGTCTACGAAAGCGGAGAGAGCTTCCCTCAAGGGGTGGAACCACTGTCCGTAGTAAACGAGTTCGGAGAACTTCTGGGATACGAGATCCTTGTAGTGGAGAGTGTCACGCTCGATCGTGAGGAGTTCAAGCTCTCTGTGTGCTGCGAAGAGAAGAGTTCCGCCGGGAGTCTCGTAAACGCCCCTGGACTTCATTCCTACGAGACGGTTCTCAACGATGTCTGCGATGCCTACGCCGTTAGCGCCTGCAACCTTGTTGCAGTACTTGAGAAGGTCGGAAGGAGCGAGCTTCTGGCCGTCAACTTCAACGGGGATGCCCTTTTCGAACTTGATCGTTACATAAGTGGGAGCGTCAGGTGCCTTCTCGGGAGAGACCATGAGCTCAAGGATCTTGTCGAGATTAGGCTCGTTTGCGGGATCCTCAAGATCCATACCCTCGTGGGAGAGGTGCCAGAGGTTCTCGTCCTTGGAGTAGTTGTTCTCCTTGGTAACGGGAACTTCGATGCCGTGAGCTGCAGCATAGTCGATCTCTTCGTCACGTGACTTGATGTCCCAGATCCTCCAGGGAGCAAGGATCTTCATCTCAGGAGCAAGAGCCTTGATGGAAAGCTCGAATCTTACCTGGTCGTTGCCCTTGCCGGTGCAGCCGTGAACGATCGTGGTGCAGCCTTCTTTTCTAGCGACTTCAACGAAGTGCTTAGCGATGAGGGGACGTGCCATGGACGTACCGAGAAGGTACTTGCCCTCGTAAACCGCGTTAGCCTTGAGTGTAGGGTATACGAAATCCGTTACGAACTCATCTTCGATGTTCTCAACGTAGCACTTTGTAGCGCCGCACTTGAGAGCCTTAGCCTTGAGATAGTCGTTGTCAACGCCTACGCCGACCTCACCGCAGTATGCGATGACTTCGCAGTCGTAGTGCTCAAGGAGCCAGGGGATGATGATGGACGTGTCGAGTCCGCCGGAATATGCAAGCAGGAATTTTTCTTTTGCCATAAGGCACCTCCGTTAAATGAATAATTATGCAAGCTGTTGTATAAATCGACAACATATTACTCTTAGTTAAGAGCCTCGTCAATAGGGTAATTGTAAATAGCGCCATTAAGAAAAACAAGTTAATAAATTATAGTGTTTTTTGTGCATGTTTTTTTGCGTGTTTTTTTGTAAAAAAGATTCGTTTTGGGTACAATTCAAATGGATATTTTTTCCAAAGCATAAAAGCGGAGATTTTCAGATGGCATACCCTTTGATGGAGCATCCGGCAGGAGACGTGTTTTTTTTTGACGGAGCTTTTTACGACGTCGGTTCAGGCAAGGCTGAAGAGCTTTCCAAGCCTACGGACGACAGGACTTACTATGAGACGGTAAGGATCAAGAGGGGAGTGCTCCTTTTCTTGGAAGACCATCTCTCCAGGCTTACGAAATCAGTCGCGGGTCTTGAGGATTTCCCTGTCGATACAAATGATATTTCTGATAAAGCTTATTTTTTCTTAAAAGAGATCGATTTCAAGGATGACGGCAACATCCGCATCGTCCTTACGAAAGAGCATCTTCTTATACATCTCGTTACAGTTAACGTTCCCGATAAGGAAAAGTTCGAAAAGGGCATCAACACGAGCCTTCTTCAGTGGGAGAGACAGACTCCGAATCTCAAGATCTTCAGGGGTGATTACAAGAACACCGTAAACGAGAAGTTCAAGACGGAAAACGCCCACGGCAAGCCGTTTGAACTCGTCCTGTCAGACAATGAGGGAAAGCTTTACGAAGGCTCGATGTCCAATCTGTTCGTCATCATGGACGGCAAGGTCTATTCCGCTCCTGATGACAAGATCCTCATCGGCATTACCAGAAGAAGAGTCATCGAAGCGCTTAAGAGATCCGGTCTTGAGCTTCATACAGGCACGTTCACCATGGATGAACTGGTTAAGGGCAATGCCGCGATATTCGTGTCTTCCACGCCTTTTGACATACTCCCGGTCACCTATATCGATGACCATGCTTTTGATTCCGTCAACAACCCGCTCCTTAACATGATCTCCGAAGCTTATGCGGGCTATACGGAAGAATACGTTGCTTCACATTTGGAGGTGATATAAATGGAAACAAAGAAGGGAAAGGTATCGGTAACCACCGAGAACATTTTTCCGGTAATTAGACAGTGGCTCTACGAGGATAAGGACATCTTCGTAAGGGAATTGGTATCCAACTGCGCGGACGCGATCTCCAAGCACAGAAGGCTCGCAGAGCTCGGCAAGGCCGAAGCCGGCGCGGATCCCAAGGCTGATTATTCTATAAAGATCATTTACGATGACGATGCCAAGACGATAGCATTTTGCGACGACGGCATCGGAATGACCCGGGAAGAAGTCGAGAAGTACATCAATCAGATCGCTTTCTCCGGCGCTCTTGATTTCGTTACCAAATATCAGGAAGAATCAACGGACAAATCAGGCATCATAGGACATTTCGGTCTCGGTTTCTATTCCGCATTCATGGTCTCCGACGAGGTCACGATCGACACGAAGAGCTTCGTAGAAGGCTCTGAGGCGGTTACGTGGAAGTCCAACGACGGCATGGACTATGAGATCGCTCCGTCCGACAAGAAGGACAGGGGAACGGTCATCACCCTAAAGCTTTCAGAAGAGGCTTCTAAGATCTTCGATTCAGCTACGGTAAGAATGACTCTCCGCAAGTACTGCTACTTCGCGCCTGCGGACATCTATTTCGTTGACACAAAAGCTGACAAGCTCCACGAGGAGGCTGAGGCCAAGCGCAAGAAGGAAGCGGAGGAGAAGGGCGAAGAGTATAAGGAAGAGCCCGTAAAGAACGTTCCCGTCAACAACAAGAGCCCTCTTTGGACGAAGAAGCCCTCCGAGTGCACCGAGGACGAATATAAGTCCTTCTACCACAGCGTGTTTAACGACGGCCGCGATCCTCTTTTCTGGATCCACCTCAACATGGACTATCCTTTCACTCTTCAGGGCATCCTTTATTTCCCGAAGACCGACAACGTCTATCAGTCTCTTGAGGGAAGGATCAAGATCTACAATCACCAGATCTTTGTTGCTGACAACATCGAAGAGATCATTCCTGACTTCCTTTTCCTGCTCCAGGGCTGCCTTGATTGCTCAGACCTTCCGCTCAACGTTTCACGTTCCGCACTCCAGCAGGACGAGTACGTCAAGAAGCTTTCCGGTCACATTATCAAGAAGGTTTCCGACAAGCTGAACGAGCTTTTCAAGATGCAGCGTGAAGACTACGAGAAGTACTGGTCCGACATCTCCATCTTCGTCAAGTACGGCATGATGAAGGACGAGAAGTTCTACGAGAAGGTTGAAGACATATGCCTCTACAAGACCGTTGACGGCAAGTTCAAGACTTTGGCAGAGCTTACCGAAGGCGATCACAAGACGATCAGATACACGACCGATCCCAAGGCTCAGGCCGCTTACGTTGAAATGAGCAAGAAGGACGGCTTCGAAGTAGTCGTAATGGACGAAGAGATCGACAACAACTTCATGTCCTTCCACGAGTACAAGAAGCCTGACAACAGGTTCCAGAGAGTCGACTCCGAGCTTTCCGGCGAGGCTTCCGACGAAGAGACCACCAATAAGATAAAGGCCTTCTTCAGAGGCGCTCTCGGCAACGAGAAGCTCACCGTATTTGCACAGCAGATGGGTGCTGATTCCATGCCTGCATTGATCAGGGAAGCCGAGCACAACAGAAGAATGAAGGAAATGCGCGCCCAGTATGAGAAGATGATGGCGATGAGCAACATGACTCCCGAACAGCTTGACGAGATGTTCCCCGATACGGAAGAACTCGTCATCAACACGGATTCGCCTTTGATCTCCAAACTCGAGGCTCTTGAGTCCATGGGCACGAAGAAGGAAGAGGCGGACCGCCTTGCACAGCACATATACGATCAGGCCAAGCTCGCCCACGGATCCCTGGACAGCGAAGGCCTTGAGAGATTCCTTAAGTACAACACGGAACTGCTTGCCAAAAGCGCCGACAACATTTAAGTAAAGGAGAATTCCAATGAACGAGAGCGACGTCAGAAGAGTCCTGTCAGAGAAGAAAGAAGGTTACAACGTTGAAGCGGGCGGAATCCTGCATGACGTTAAGTACGACCTTGAATGCGCAGGCATCGAAAAGGTGCGCGTGATCAACCGTTACGACGTTTCCGGCATCACTGATGAAGAGTATGAGAAGGCAAAGACGGTCGTATTCAGCGAACCGCCCGTCGATACCGTTTCTGATGAGCAGGTCGACCTTTCTGACGCCTCTTACGTGCTCATCATCGAGTCGCTTCCCGGCCAGTACGACCAGAGGGCAGACTCCGCCGCACAGTGCATCCAGTTCCTTACGCAGAAGGAGAGGCCTCTCGTTAAGTGCGCAAGGATCGTCGCTTTCTACGGCACGGTTTCCGAAGAGGATAAGGCCAAGATCAAGGGCTACCTGATCAACCCCGTTGAAGCTCGCGAAGCTTCCGCGGAAAAACCTTCCACTCTCGTTGACAAGTACGACATCCCTACGACGGTTCCTTCAATCGAAGGCTTCACGTCAATGGATGACGAGGCCCTCAAGGCGCTTAGGAGCAGCATGGGCCTTGCCATGAGCTTTGAAGACGTCAAATTCGTTCAGGATTTCTTTAAGACGCAGGGAAGACAGCCTACCGTTACCGAGATCAGGGTCCTCGATACTTACTGGTCAGACCACTGCCGTCATACGACGTTCCTTACGCAGCTCACTGACGTCAAGTTCGACGGTGACGACGAGCTCACTGAAGAGATAAAGAAGACTTATGCCGACTATCTTTCCACCCGTGAGGAAGTTTACGGCGAGCGCATCTCCAAGAAGCCCGTCTGCCTCATGGATCTTGCAACGATGGCTGCAAGAAAACTCAAGAAGGACGGCAAGTTGGATGACCTTGACGAGTCCGAAGAGATCAACGCTTGCTCGATCAAGGTCAAGATCGAGGTCGACGGCAAGGAAGAAGACTACATCTTCATGTTCAAGAACGAGACCCATAACCATCCTACTGAGATCGAGCCTTTCGGCGGCGCAGCCACGTGCCTGGGCGGAGCGATCAGAGACCCGCTCTCAGGAAGGTCTTACGTATATCAGGCAATGCGCGTTACTGGCGCAGGCGACCCCACGGTTCCCGTATCCCTTACGCTCAAGGGCAAGCTCTCACAGAAGAAGCTCGTTCGTACGGCTGCCGCAGGATATTCCTCATACGGCAACCAGATCGGTCTTGCCACGGGCCAGGTAGATGAACTCTATCACCCGGGTTACGTCGCAAAGCGTATGGAGATCGGTGCGGTTGTTGGCGCGGCTCCCGCATACAACATCGTCCGTGAGCGCCCTGCGGCAGGAGACATCGTAGTCCTCCTTGGCGGAAGAACGGGCCGAGACGGCATCGGCGGCGCTACGGGTTCATCCAAGGCTCACGATACAAAGTCAGTCATCACTTGCGGATCAGAGGTCCAGAAGGGTAACGCTCCGACGGAGAGAAAACTCCAGAGGCTCTTCAGATATCCCGAGGTAACAAGGCTCATAATCAGATGTAATGACTTCGGAGCAGGCGGCGTTTCCGTTGCCATCGGCGAGCTCGCTGCAGGACTTAGGATCAACCTCGATGCAGTTCCGAAGAAGTATGAAGGCTTGGACGGTACTGAGATCGCAATCTCCGAATCTCAGGAAAGAATGGCAGTCGTCGTTCATCCTGCTGACCTCGATAAGTTCATGGCTGCCGCTGAGAAGGAAAACCTTGAAGCAACAGTAGTTGCAGAAGTCACCGAAGAACCTTCCATGAAGATGGTATGGAACGGCAACACGATCGTTGACCTGCCGAGATCCTTCATCGATACGAACGGCGCAAGCCAGTTCACTGAAGCTGTCGTAAAGCCTGCCGAAGGCGAACAGTATATCGACAAGACCGCTGACGGAGTTGTTGACGGCGATTTCGCAGCTTCCCTCAAGGGAACTTTGAACTCTCTCGACGGTTGCTCTCGTAAGGGCCTCATCCAGAGATTTGACTCTTCGATCGGCGCCGCAACGGTCCTTATGCCTTACGGCGGAAAGATGCAGAATTCGCCTGAGGAAGGCATGGCTGCCAAGATCCCGCTCGACAAGGGTTATACCAAGGACTGCTCCGTAATGGCTTACGGTTTCGATCCTTTCTTTACCGAATGGAGCCCGTTCGCAGGTTCTTACCACGCGGTAGTTGAAAGCTTGTTAAAGCTCCTTGCGATGGGCTGTGATCCTTCAAAGGCAAGACTTACTTTCCAGGAATACTTCGAGAGAATGGGCGAGCCTTCAACATGGGGCAAGCCGCTATCCGCACTCCTCGGCGCATACAGGGCGCAGATCGATTACGGTACCGCAGCTATCGGCGGCAAGGACTCCATGTCCGGAACGTTCAACGACATTCACGTACCTCCGACGCTCGTAAGCTTCGCTGTCGGCATGTCAAAGGCTGACAAGGTCATCTCCGCCACGCTCAAGGGCGCAGGTCAGAGGCTCTACATGATCTCATGCGCAAGAAACGGCATGGGATTCTACAAGAAGGATCACGTCCTCAGAGTGTTCAAGTCCGTTAAGGAACTCGAGGACAGGGGACAGGTCCAGAACGCCGCAGTCGTCAAGTCTGCAGGACTTGCTTCAAGAGTCGCTGCGATGTGCTTCGGTAACGAGCTCGGTTTCGAGTTCTCCGACAAGCTCGCGTTTAACGACCTCTTCTCAAGGAAGATGGGCACCATCGTAGTAGCCATCCCGAACGATTCCAACGCCATCGACAAGGTAGAGATGGCAGGCGGAAAGTTCGTCGGTACTACCAATGATTCAGGCAAGTTCACATGGAACGGAGCTTCTCTTGACCTTGCTGACGCGCTTGAGGCTTATGAAGGCAAGCTCGAAAGGATCTTCCCGACAAAGGCTGCCGATGCGGAGATGCCTTTTGAGATCAAGGAATTCACGACGGATAAGGCATTCAAGGCTGCTCCCGGAGTACTTAAGGGTGCAAAGCCGAAGGTCGTCATCCCCGTATTCCCGGGCACGAACTGCGAGATCGATACCGCTCGTGCTTTTGAGCGCGCAGGCGCTGAGGCTGAGATATTCGTCATCAGGAACAGAAACCAGAACGACATCAACGAGTCTTTCGCTGAACTCGCCGCCAAGATCAGGCAGGCCAACATCGTCATGATCCCCGGCGGCTTCTCTGCAGGCGATGAGCCTGAAGGATCAGGAAAGTTCATCACGGCTTCATTCAGGAACAGCGCGCTTGCAGATTCCGTAACAGACCTCCTCCAGAACAGGGACGGTTTGATGCTCGGTATCTGCAACGGCTTCCAGGCTTTGATCAAGCTTGGCCTCGTACCTTTCGGTGAGATCCGCGACATGACGGATGACTCTCCGACGCTTACCTTCAACAACATCGGCCGTCACCAGAACAAGTATGCGGCTACGAAGATAATGAGCAACAATTCACCTTGGCTTGCAGGCGTTAAGCCCGGCGAAGTTTATGAGATCCCCGTCTCACACGGTGAAGGCAAGATCGCATGCAGCGTGGATCTCGTTGAAAAGCTTGCGAAGAACGGCCAGATCGCAACCTGCTACGTCGATCTGAGCGGCAATGCGTCAAAGGATACGCAGTTCAACCCGAACGGTTCCATCTGCGCCATCGAGGGCATCCTTTCACCTGACGGAAGGGTCTTCGGTAAGATGGGTCATTCGGAAAGATACGACGTCGACCTTTGCTCCAACATCCCGGGTCCCAAGGATCAGAAGATCTTCGAATCCGGCGTTGCTTACTTCCTCTGATGATCAGGGAACGCGTCTTAGAGATAATGAGGGAAAACAAGATTCTGCCTGAAGCCGGCTTCGGGCAGAATTTCCTTTGTGATGAGGAGATTATTTCCAGCATTATCGAGGCCGCAGACATAAAGCCCGGTGACAAGGCCCTGGAGATCGGTCCGGGCATTGGAGCCCTCACTGAGCCTTTGTCCAAGATGGACATCGACCTCACGTGTGTTGAGATAGACAAGCGCCTTGTAAGCTATCTGAAGACTCAGGATCTGAAGGCGGAGATAATCGATTCGGATTTCCTTAAGCTCAAGGATTACGGGGCGGACGAGTTTGACGTCGTCATATCCAATCTGCCGTATTACGTCATGACGGACATAATGATGAAGGTCTTTGAGGAAGCGGTACACGCAAGAAAGATCGTCTATATGGTGGAAGAGGCCGCTTTGGACAGGATCCTGTGCGAATCAGGCACCAAGAGTTATGGCCCTCTGGCGGTCGTTTCAGAGCTTTACGGAGACATCAGGATCGTTACGAAAGTGCCAGGAACCTGCTTTGTTCCACAGCCGAGAACGACTTCATCCGTCATCTGCTTTTCATGCTATGAGAACAGGCCTGACAAGTCTCTGATGGAGTTTGTCAAGAAGTGCTTTGCGCAGCGCAGAAAGACGCTGGCCAACAACCTCAAAGGCTGCGACAAGGACAAGTTCAGGGCGTGGCTTACTGAGACGGGCTACGAAGAGGGCATAAGGGCAGAGGTCCTGGAGCCCTGTGACTTCAGAGACCTTTATAATGCTTTAAAATAAAATGATATAATTAAGTATTACGCTATGAGGGGACGGTTCCTATGAGAAAATCCAATTCGAGCATTCTTGGCAAATATTCTGACGGATCCGGCAGGAAGAAGGGGTCTTCCAAAGATTCCGGAATCGTTGAATACAGGCAGCTTTACAAGGGCGAGATAAGGGCCAAGACCGTTACTGAAAAGAAGGTCCAGACGCTTGAGGACAAGATCGCCGCTCGCGATTACAGGGCTAACGAGGACAAGAAGAAGGATGAGGAATCCGCTCAGATCACCATTGGCGGAGTTTCGTACATAGTTAGGAGCGAGGATGCCTCGCCCGACAGGATCCGCAAGGTCGGCGACCTGGCAGACGAGATCTACAAGGAAACAAGAGACAGAAATCCCTACATAGCTTCTCTCAAGACTGCGATAATGGCGCTCTTTGAGGCTTCAGACAGACTGATCACCTTAAGGGCAGAGAACAATGCCTTAAAGACTGAACTGATGTACTACAAGCAAAAGGACAAGCTTAACGGAGATCAGGAGAAGAACAAGCCCGAGCCCACTCCAATGGAAAAGCTAGCCAGTTCCTCGATCAGCGGCAGCGTTCTGTTTTCGCATCTGAAGGATAAGGATAAAGACAAGAATAAAGACGATGAGAAAAAAGATTGAACTGTTGGCTCCCGCCGGAAACCTTGAGATACTCAAGGCTGCCGTTGACATGGGAGCCGATGCCGTTTATTGCGGCTTAAGACGCTTTAACGCTAGGGCAAACGCCGACAATCTGGACCTGAACGAATTGGAAGAGGCGGTCGATTACGCGCATCTTCGTTCTTCGAAGGTCTATCTGACGGTCAACACCCTGATGAACGACATGGAATTCGAAGAGTTCCTGCCTGACGTTGCAAACGCCGTTGAAATGGGCGTTGACGGACTGATAATTGCTGACACGGCGGTCATGATGAAGCTCGCCAAGGCTTTCCCTAATGTGCTCATTAATGCGAGCACGCAGATGAACGTCTATTCAGAGGACGAGTTTTTGAACCTTTCCAAGCTTGGCGTAAACCGAATCGTCCTGCCGAGAGAGCTTACCATGGACGAGATAGCTTCAAGGACGGCGAAAGCCGCGAAATACGGCATGGACACCGAAGTTTTCGCGCACGGCGCGGTCTGCGTCTGCGTTTCAGGGCTCTGCCTTTTCTCGGCGATGAACAAGAGCGGCACAAGGTCAGGGAACAGGGGAACCTGCGCACAGCCTTGTAGGGAAGAGTATGCTCTTTTTAACGATGGCTTAAGGCTCAGGAAAGGCCATCTTTTATCTCCCAAGGACCGTGACGTTACGGATTACATCGGACGCTTGATCGATTCAGGCGTCGCTTCGTTGAAGCTTGAAGGCAGGATGCGCGAGATAAGCTACGTCAGATCCTGCGTAAGCGCTTACCGCACCATGATCGACGCCTACTATGACGGCATCCTTGACGAGCCTTTAAAGAAGAGGCTCAGGCAGGACCTTCTGATAAACTTCAACCGTGGCGGAAGCTACACGTCTCAGTCGCTTTCCGGCAACAAGGACTCAAGGCTCTTGTCAGGCGAGTTCCCCGGCAAGTACGGCTTCAAGATCGGCAAGATAATCAGGACTGACAGGGGAAGCGGTGAGATAAGGCTCAGCTTTGGAAGGAATCTCACGGTTCCTTCAAAGGGAGATTATCTTTCGATCAGGAACGACAAGTCCGTTGAAGTATGTTCTTTCCCGATTGGTAAGATCGAAGAAGCGCCTGATCACCTTAACGTTAAGGGTCTTCATCCCGACATGTTCAGGAAGATAGAGCCCGGCATGGAAGTCTTCCTGATGAACCATACTGAGCCCGTTTCAAGGGAATCCTTCAGACGCACTCCGATAAAGATGAGCCTTACCTTAAAGGGAGGTTCGGCTTGCCTCGAATCAGTGGTGGCAGACGGCAGTTCAGCAGGCGCGAAAGTGGTTTCCGTCTTGAGCCTTCCTGCCGATTACATGGGCGCTCCGATGGATCCTGAAAGGATCAGGACGCAGCTCGGCAAGACCTTGGATACGCCTTTTGAAGTTAAAGATGCAAACGTTGACGCGCAGGCTGACTTTAACTGTCCGGTAAGCTTCATCAACGAACTTAGACGTGAGAACGTAAAGCTCTTGGAAGAGAAGATCACTGCGCGTTTCAAGCGCGGATCTGATTACGAGATTGGGCCGATCAACTCAAAAGAAGGGAAGAGTGACTGCAAGACTTCCGTCATGTACACCTATCCGTCGATCAGGCTTGATCCCGACGTGCTCGAATACGGTGCAGACGTATACTGTCTGAGCCTCTACGACATGGCGATTCCCGCCGTAAGGAAGAGGGCCGTGGATTTCATCAAGACGAAGGAATCTGCAAGGCTTTGTCTCATGCTGCCTGACTTCCACCACGACAGGCTCAAGAAGGTAATTGAAGAGACCATCAAGGCTCTCAAGTCGGAACTTGGAGACGCCTTTGATTCCGTCCTCACTTCGCAGCTTTTTGAAGATCCCAGGAAGTATAACGACGTGGGCCTCAAGAAGTACGTTTCCGCCGGGGCCAACATATTCAGCAGGGACTCGCTCAAGGCCGCGACCAATTACTGTGACGGACTTTTCATGTCGAATGAGCTTTCGCCCGAAGAGATAAACCAGTGCGCTTCAGCGCTTAAGGATACTGGTACGGCTCTGATGGTGCATGCGGAAGGCCAGATACCCTGGATGCAGTCGGATTTCTGCTGCTGCGGACAGAACGCCAAGGACTGCACCTTCTGTGAGAAGCAGAGCTTATTTGCCCTAAATGGAATAAGCAGTACTGAGACCAAGTGTTTTGCGATTCCTCACAGGGCTGACTGCTCTTGCACGATCTACGGCCCGGCAAGAAACCTTTGCGGTGTAATTACTTCTTCAGACTGTGATATAATCGTGAACCACACGTTCCTTCCGAAAGGGGATAAAAATGCCTGAGATCTTTATAGAGAAGTGCCGCGACACGGCAGTAATTCCTTCATACGCGCATCCCGGTGACGCGGGCTTGGACATCTATGCCGCTACTGAGGTAATAGTTGAACCAGGCAAGAGCGTTCTGGTTCCCACTGGCCTTAAAATGTCCATCCCCGTTGGTTATGAAGTACAGATAAGACCCAGGAGCGGTATTTCCTTAAAGACTCCTTTAAGAGTTCCCAATGCTCCCGGAACGATTGATTCCGGATACAGGGACGAGGTTAATGTCATAATCTACAATGCTTCCCAGAGGGAAGACGCCGTAAACGGAGAGCCTTTCACGTTAAACACGAAGGGCTGTCAGCACGGAACCTACAAGATCTGCCAGGGCGACCGCATCGCCCAGATGGTGTTTGCAAAGGTTGAGGAATGCGCTTTCAAAGAGTGCTCCGACGTTGCCGCGATCGGCGACAACAGGGGCGGGGGATTTGGTTCGAGCGGTATCTGAGATATGAAGTTTGCCAAAGAAAACCTTTACGTCGACTACACGAAGTCCACAAAGAAGAAGCCCAAGAATCCCTTGGGCGTACGTATCGCTTTGGGACTCAGTATCGTTGCGACGGTGATCATCGTAATGATCACGCTAACGGTTTTTGCTTCAAACCATCTGCTCAACATAGAGACGAACGTCCTTTCAAACGTTCCTTCAAACATCCTGCCTTCGTACAGTACGACGAGCTTTGAATCCATTGACGGCCAGACGGCGCTTCAGGGATGGTTTTTCAAGACGAAGAACCCGATCTCAACGATAATCGTAGTCCATGATACCGGATCCAACAGGCTGCCTTTCGGCGTTGAAATGATCGACATGATCGAGAACTGGCTTGAAAACGGCTACAACGTCTTCATGTTCGACCAGAGGCATTCGGGCTCCTCGGCAGGAGACATCAGTTCCTATGGTTACCTTGAATGGCAGGACGTGCTTGGCGCGATTAAGATCGTGCGAAAGATCTCCGTCACCACGGACGTCATTCTCTTCGGCATCGGAACGGGATGCACTTCGCAGATCCTCGCATATCAGAAGCTTCCTTCGCCCAACATGAACGAAATGGAGCTGAGCTCATACAGCAAGAACATCAGGGAACTGGGCTTCGACAAGTCCTACATCAAAGGCATGATCTTCGATTCGCCCGCCAAGACTTCAGACGACTACATCAGGCCCGTCGTTGCACAGAAGGAGTTCCTGGGATTCATTACCCAGTACTTCGTTCCTTACGCGATAAGGGTCTCCGCAGGTATGGACAACGTGAACCTGGCCGCTGAGATCGCAAGACTTCCGATGCCTGTCATGATCATATACGGCGGTCACGACAACTTCATCGGAGCGGATAAGATCGACCAGATAATCAAGGAACGCTCAAGGCTTAACCAGAGCCTTACGAAGAGCATCATGATAACCGGAGCCGGCTACTTGGAAGAATACACGATCAACAAGAAGCAGTATATCGGCGCGGTTCAGGATTATCTTGACTCGTTCTTCCTGATAAAGGATCAGAGACGATGAAAGACGTATTGGTACTTGGAATAGAGAGCTCCTGCGACGAGACGGCCTGCGCCGTCGTTAAAAACGGCAGGGAAGTGCTGTCTGACGTAATAGCTTCGCAGGCTGATTTCCATGAGCAGTTCGGCGGAGTAGTTCCGGAGCTTGCTTCAAGAATGCACGTAGACGCTGTATATCCTGCGATAAGCAAGGCTTTATCTGACGCAAAATGCACATTGGAAGATATCGACTGCGTTGCGGTAACCTACGGTCCCGGACTAGTAGGAGCCTTGCTGGTAGGCCTTTCTGCAGCAAAGGGACTCTGCGAGGTAACCGGACTTCCTTTGGTCGGCGTTCACCATCTAAAAGGCCACATCGCCGCCAATTACCTTTGTTTTCCTGAATTGGAACCGCCGTTCCTCTGTTTGTGCGTAAGCGGCGGCAACACAATGATCGTCCGAGTGGATTCATACACCGAGATGGAGATACTTGGCCGTACCCGTGACGATGCCGCAGGCGAAGCGATAGACAAGATCGCCAGAGTCATTGGCTTGGGCTATCCGGGCGGTCCCAAGATGGACAAGGCTGGGCAGGGGGGAGACACATCAAGATACCAGTTTGCCAAGACGCATATGACCGACACCCTGGATTTCTCGTTTTCAGGCATCAAGACTTCAGCTTTGAACCTGATCAACGGCATGAAGCAGAAGGGCGAAGAGATCGACGTAAAGGATTTCACTGCGAGCTACCAGCAGAACATCGCGGACATACTTCTAGCAAACACGCTGAAGGCCGCGGAGACCACAGGACTGAACCGGATCTGTCTTGCAGGCGGCGTTTCTGCCAATTCGTTTTTGAGGACAACATTTGACAAGGCAGCTGAGGAAAAAGGCTTAAAGCTTTACTATCCGAGCCTCAGGCTCTGCACGGACAACGGCGCCATGATTGCATCCGCAGGCTATTTCGAATATATTAATGGCACCAGAAACGGGCTTGACCTCAATGCCTGCCCGTCACTCAAGCTTTAAAAAGGAATAATGACCATGCCTATACAAAAGGGTATAAAGATAATAGCCGAGAATCGAAAGGCCTTTCACGATTACTACATCGACGAAAGGTTTGAGGCAGGCGTGGCCCTTTCCGGCACGGAAGTCAAGAGCCTCAGGGCAGGGAAGGTGAACCTCAGGGATTCATACTGCCAGGTAAAAGACGGCGAGATGTTCCTGATCGGCGTCCACATCAGCCCATATGAGAACGGCAACAGGTTTAATCTTGACCCTGACCGCACCAGAAAGCTCCTCATGCATAAGAGGGAGATAATCAGGCTCTATTCCAAGACCAAGGAAGACGGCCTTACTTTGGTTCCCACGAAGTGCTATTTCAAGGACAGCAAGGTCAAGTTCGAGATCGGTCTCGCAAGAGGCAAGAAGGACTACGACAAGCGTGACGTCGAGGCGCAGAAACAGGCAAAACGGGACATCGACAGAGCCGTAAAGAACCGAAATAACCGTTGATTCGTGATAGAATATTGTCATAAGGCGATCAGGAGAGACCGAAAATGACCTTTAGCAGGCTCAGAAACGAAAACAGGGAAGTGTCAGTACAAAACCTCGTACTGACCATTATCTTCTGGTCTCTCACTTTGGCTTGGATCCTTACCATCTTCCTATTGTCAAACATTCCTACGGACGAACTTTCCGATATTGCGGATTCCGTTCTTTCACAGGCTTTTCATTCTCCCAGATTCCATCTGGACATAGGTGACACCTCAATAATCAGCATGTGGGGACACATGGTCGAATTCGGAGTGCTGACGATATTTGCCTTTTTCGCCATATCAAGCACGAACAAGATATCAGTTAAGACTTCTTACGCGGAAAGCCCGTTAAAGATCCTGAAATCAGACAACGAGATGAGCATCATCTTCACGCTTTGGTTTACTATCCTTAATGCCATCTTTGACGAATATCACCAGCTGTTCATCGAAGGCCACTCCGGCGGCTTCATCGATCTTTGCAAGGACATAATCGGCATCGTCGTAGTCCTTCTTTTGATCCGCATTATCTTCTCGATCTCCCTCAAAGTCAGGGGAAAGAAGGAGATTCGTTATTCCTGAGGCAGGGTAGGGGAATGAAAAGGCTCTCTGCACTACTACTGCTACTCATATTCTTCATTGCCGGTTGTTCCAGTAATGTCGTTGCGCAGACTTCAGTCTCGGAAACAGTTCAAGGCCTAAAGTACAAACAGATTAGCCAGGAAGAGGCTCAAGAGATGATGACCAAGGATGACGGCCACGTAATAGTGGACGTCAGAAGGCAGGACGAATATGATGCAGGTCACATCCCCGGGGCAATCCTCATCCCAAACGAAAGCATCGACAAGGACCGTCCCCAGGAACTTCCCGACTTGAATCAGACCATACTTGTTTATTGCCGCAGCGGCCGCCGTTCCAAAGAAGCATCCGAGAAACTCGCAAACATGGGTTATGTGAACATATATGAATTTGGCGGCATAATCACATGGCCCGGGGAGACCGTGAGATAATCATTATTTAATGCCGTTATTCATACATGAATTGACAAGATTATGAATCAGTCGTATACTGCAACTACGAGATAGTTGCAGTATAGGTATGACTGTTTTAGATAAAGCAAAGAACAGATTAAGGGCAATGCCCAAAGATTATACTTTCTCGGAAGCCCGGCAATTGCTTAGTCATCTTGATTTTAAAGAATACCAAAAGGGCAAAACGTCTGGCTCAAGGGTTATGTTTTATCGTGCCAGTGACAATAAAAAGGTTTTATTGCATAAGCCTCATCCCGGAGACGAGATGTCGATAGCTAACACAAGAGATCTATATGAAAAACTTTCGGAATTAGGAGATCTATAATGAATAAGCCAAATGATGTTTTAGAATACAAAGGATACCACACGAGAATCGAATTCGATTCTGTTAGCAAAGTGCTGCATGGTAAGATCGAGGGAATTAATGATCTTGTAACTTTTGAAAGCGATTCCGTTTCAGAGATCGAATCAGAATTTCAAAAAGCCGTTGATGACTACTTGGCTTTTTGTGAAGATATTGGACAATCGCCTGACAAAGAATACAAGGGTACCTTCAATATCCGTATCACTCCTGAATTGCATAAAAAATTAGTTGAGATTTCATTTATTAACAATGAATCCCTGAACAACACCGTAGAAAAGGCTATAGATTTTTATGTGCACAGTGAAGGAATCAGAATGTCCATGATCAATGCAAAACTTCCTGCCGCTAAAATCCCAGCTGACAAATCCTGAATAAGTGCACTTATACTTGCTTTTCTATACAAGCAATTCGGTATAATTACAATTTTGGTGAATATAGAAGAGGTAAAAAAGGGGAATACGGATAATCAATGCCGGGCCGCAGGATTAAAAGTTTGGCTTTTGGATGTTCAAGGTGTTTGTTTGCGTTTGTCAGCTGCTTCGTAATTAATTCAGATTAATTATTCCCATTTGGTGTTTTTGTATCTGAGATTTGATCTAACATTTCAGAATTATCTGATGAATCATCATTTATGTCGGAATCCGGGGATCCATCATGACGGTAATAAAAATCTACCGTATGAATACTCTTATTCTGAGTTCATACGGTAGTTCGAATTGTTACAAATAATTTTGCCGAATTAGCTTTAGTTTCCTACAGCTTTACCCAATTCATAGACAATGTATTGATTGAGACTGACGCCTTCTTCAGAAGCTCTGTTTGACAATTTCTGATGCAAGCTTTTGGGCATTCTGAGTCTGAGCTGGCCGGAATATTCTTGTGGAGATTTGATTTCATAACCATCTTCGATGGCTGCTTTAAACCATTCCCTTTTGGCGTCATCTGCCATCTTCTTAATGTCATCTAATGATTCCACGCAAGTAACACAACCCGGAAGATCAGGGAAACTGATTGTATAGCCACCTTCCTCCTTGTCAGGAAAAATCTTCATGGTATACGGAAGGCTCATGTATTTGTTTACTAATTCTTCAATGTTTTTCTTGTCTTTCATAATCTTCCACCGGCTTTCGTACTATTAATTGTTATTTGTCTCATCTTTAATTGCGTTTCTGATAATCTCAATATAAGCTTTCTTTATTGGAATATGCCTTGGAACTGTAATCGGTTGACGGCCTTTCTTCCTAAATGTTATATGACTAGATCCGCTGCTCGTTTCACTTGCCGAATATCCGTGTTCTTCCAATATTTTGGCTAGCTGCTCAAAACGAAGACTGGTAGTCGTTTCAATAATTTCTGCCATTTTGTCATAACAATACCTTCCAATATTGTTTTTATGATTATATACGACACCATATATGGTGTCAATCAAGTCGTGTAAATAGAAGACGTAAATCTCAATCATGCGCTAATTAGGATTAAGCGGAGAAAAAATGGCTGCGCATGATACGCAGCCCGTGTGTGTAATATTGAATAATAACCTGTGTTTTTTCCGTAATCGGTATAGTTTGCCATTCAAGCGGTTAATGCTTTGAGTCTCTGCGGTTCCGTCATGTCATAGGAACCGTTCAGTCACTACGCTCACTGGCGAGACGTTCGTTAAAAACTTCTGCGCTCAATTCGCGTTCGAGCAGTTCTTTGGCAACGTCTTTTGCTGATACGCCCTGATTTACGATCTTGTCAACGCCGAAAACGATGGGCATGTCGACGGAGTACTGCTCGGAAAGGCTCATGGCGGCCGGAAGCGCGTTGATGCCTTCGACTACCATTCCAACCTGTTTGACCGCCTCTTCAACGGACAGGCCTTCTCCCAAAAGATGACCGCAGCGGTTGTTTCGGCTGTGTCTGCTGGTAGCCGTAACGATAAGGTCGCCCATGCCCGTAAGGCCGTAGATGGTCTCGTGAGAGCACCCCATCTTCTCCCCTAACCTCTTGATCTCGGCAAGGCCGCGGGTAATGAGGGCCGCCTTGATGTTGTCTCCATAACCCAGGCCGTCAGATATTCCTGCGGCAAGAGCAATAATATTCTTCAATGCGCCACAGAGTTCTATTCCTTTGACGTCAGTGTTGGTGAAAACTCGCAGATAAGGGCTCGTGAAAGCCTTCTGGACTTTTTCTGCAATGGCGATGTCAGCATGAGCGGCAACAATGGTCGTGGGAAGATCCATTGCAACCTCTTCGGCATGCGTAGGACCTGAAAGCACAACTACGGAGGCAGTGGGAATCTCAGATAAGATAACTTCGCTCAAAAACGCGTGTGAACCCGCCTCAATGCCCTTGGCGACGTCAACTATTATCTGACCCTCGGGAACATGCGGAGCGACCGTCTTGGCCGTAGAGCGAACGAATGGCGACGGTACCGCAAACAAGACGATGTCTTTCCCTGCACAAGCAACAGATACGTCTTTTGTAAAGACGATCTCGTCAGGGATGACCATGTCCGGAAGGTTTACCTGCCTCCTGTTCTGGTTCAGGTAATCTATTTCCTCCGGCAAGGCTGACCAAACAACTACAGAATGACCGCACATGGACAATGAACGCGCAAGCGCCATTCCCCACGTGCCGGCTCCAATAACTCCAATGTTAAACGTGTTTTCCATCAGTTGATTATCTCACAATATTCAAAAAACATGAAACTGTTAGAGCCCACTTAAATTAGCCACTGCGAGCCCGGTTAATTCAGCCAATTTGAGCCCAATTAAATAAACCAATCACCCTAATTGAATTTATTCTTTA
>JAFZVF010000052.1 GCA_017617935.1 Clostridiales bacterium
CCTTACCGTAGAGCAGATGTCACCCATCTTCTGCGAAGAGCTCTGCAAGCAGGAACTGGACAACGACACAAGATACATCGATATTCCTGACGAGGTCTTAGAGTTCTACAAGATCTTCAGACCTTCACCGTTGATCCGTGCTTACCAGCTCGAGAAGGAGCTCGGAACGCCCGCTCACATCTACTACAAGTTCGAGGGCAACAACACTTCAGGATCCCACAAGCTCAACTCCGCTGCAGCTCAGGTTTACTACGCCAAGAAGCAGGGTCTTGATTCCATCACTACTGAGACCGGTGCAGGCCAGTGGGGTACGGCTCTTGCAATGGCAAGCGCTTTCTTCCACATCCCGCTCACCGTTTACATGGTTAAGTGCTCCTACGAGCAGAAGCCTTTCAGAAAGTCCGTAATCCAGTCGTTCGGCGCTGACATCATTCCTTCACCTTCCGATACGACTGAAGTAGGACGCCAGATCCTCGCTAAGTTCCCCGGAACAGGCGGATCATTGGGCTGCGCCATTTCCGAGGCAGTAGAGAAGGCTACACATACTCCTAACAGCAGATACGTACTTGGTTCCGTTCTCAACCAGGTTCTCCTCCACCAGTCCATCATCGGTGAAGAGGCTTACATTCAGATGGAGAAGGCCGGCGAGTACCCTGACATCGTAATCGGCTGCGCAGGCGGCGGATCCAACCTTGGAGGCATCATGTCCGCATTTATGAGAGACAAGCTCACGGGCAAGGCTGATCCTGAGATCATCGCCGTTGAGCCTGCTTCCTGCCCTTCGCTTACAAGGGGTAGATTTGCATATGACTTCTGCGATACAGGTCACGTTTGCCCTCTCGGCAAGATGTACACGCTCGGTTCAGAGTTCATGCCTTCGCCTTCACACGCAGGCGGCCTGAGATATCACGGCATGTCCCCGATCGTTTCACAGCTCTATCACGATGGTTACATGAGGGCCGTCGCAGTCGAGCAGACAAAGGTATTCGAGGCAGCTACGCTCTTCGCAAGAACGGAGACCATCCTTCCTGCGCCTGAGTCTTCACACGCAATCCGCGCTGCCATTGACGAGGCCCTCAAGTGCAAGGAGTCCGGTGAGGCTAAGACGATCCTGTTCAACCTCACGGGTACGGGCTACTTCGACATGACCGCTTACCAGGCTTATCACGACGGTAAGATGTCAGACATCATCCCTACTGATGAGGATCTCGAGAAGGGCTTTGCTACGATTCCTAACGTAGAATAATTCCTTTCCGATTTTGTGATTTCGTTTTCGTCCCCGGATGCCAAAAGCGTCCGGGGCTTTTCTATCTGTCCTTTTTGTCAATTTTTGTTTATAATATGCTAATAAGGGTGTTCTAGAGATATTAGGCGGTATATTGATCAAGGCAAGCGGACATGAAAAAGAAGAGTTTCTTTTCATCCATTAGCAGAAAGCTTATCCTCCTGATCGTTATCGGGATGTTTGTGCTTGCCGCCATTCTCGTCTTTATCTGCGCAAAGCTCATGAGCGGCATGCTTACCAGGGATGCCTCCGCTCACATGAACTTGTTCTGTCAGGAGAAGGGCGAGGACATCGACAAGGAACTGATCAGGATAGAGGACGCCGTAGGCTCGCTTGCCAAGTGGACTTCCAGCAAGATACCGGATCTTAAGACATTCAAGGAAGACACGAAAACACGCGATGCGCTTATCGACGACGTGGATGACCTCATCACATTCATGACAGAGGAAAACGATGTCATCCAAAGCGTCTATATTCATTACTCATTGGATATTACCGGTGCGGTCGCCCGTCAGGAAGGCGTGTATTTCAGCCGCGATGATGACGGCAACTATAAAGAGATTCCCTTTACCCAAGCTGAGATAGCGACTGACCCTGTCGCGGATTACTGGTATTACGGTCCTATTAAGGCCGGAAAAGCCGTCTGGACCAAACCGTATTTTGACGGTAGCGTGGATGACCATCTGATCTCTTACGTCCAGCCGATATTCAGGGATGGGACTCCGGTCGCGATAATAGGCATCGATGTCAGTTTCACCAGGCTTATGAAAGCAGTTGAAAAGATAAGATATAACGATACCGGCTACCTGTATCTGAAAGAAGCTGACGGAAGCGTTCATTATCACGAGGCTTTTCTGAAAAAGGAAGAGACGCACGGAGATGAAGAAGATGAACTGGTCGAAAATGCAGATCTGATGACTGCATCCAAGACCGTAGACGAGGTCATCCGTTACAATTACAAGGACGGTGACAGGGTCATGGCTTTTGTGACGCTTAGAAACGGGATGAAGCTTGTCCTTTGCGACAGTTATAACAGCATATTCCGGGAAAGGGACCGGGCTGCTGACATAATGGTTGTGGCTACGTTCGCCCTTGCCGTTGTTTTTGCGCTTGTTGCGGCCATAATGTCTTCACGTATCACTGATCCTTTGAGAAAACTCACAGCAGCCGCAACCGAGATCAGTGAAGGAAATTATGACGTCATATTGCCGCCCGAGAAAGATGACGAGGTCGGAGAACTGTCCAAGGCATTCCGTTTGGCCATAGATAAGATCCGCGCAAGAGAGGAAGACAACAAGGCACTGGTTGCCGCCAAGGACCGCCGTATCGAGAAGGTTTCCGAGAAGATGAAGCAGCAGCAAAGCGACCTCAGTGAAATGAAGAACCTTGCCTATTCCGATTCACTGACGAACGTAAAGAACAAGACTGCGTACGATGACACCACCGGATACATTGATGAACAGATCAAGGCGGGCACTGCGGAATTCGCGGTCATAATGTGCGACCTCAATTATCTTAAGATCATAAACGACACTCTGGGTCACCAGGCGGGCGACCAGGCGCTGAAAAGGGCGGCTAAGATCCTTTGTCAGTCGTTCCCGATGAGTACCGTTTTCAGGATCGGCGGAGACGAGTTCGTGGTCATTCCCTCCGGCTTTGAGTACAAGAAGCTTGAAGAACGCCTTGACGCTCTGAAGTTTATGCTCGATGAGGAAAAGAAGTCCTCTGACGATATAAACAAACGCGTTTCCATCTCGGTCGGCTGTGCGATATTTGACCGCGAAAAGGACAAGACTTATAATGACGTCTTTGAAAGAGCGGACAAACTGATGTATGAGGGAAAGCAGATAATACACGCCCAGGACGGAATAGCCGGGCGCGACCGCGGATAAAGGGCTATCCCGAAGGAGAATAAGATGAAAAGGCTCAAAGCTACGGCACTTGCAACTATAATGACTATGACGGTTATGGCAACGGGATGCAGATTTCCCATTCCAAAGGTGACTGATGATACTATGACGCCGCCCGAAACGAAGCCTTCAGTTTCGGAGACGGTTTCGGAAACAACTTCTGAAACTGAAACAACGGCTTCCGAGACGACCACCGTTGCTGAAACCACGAAGGAGACGGAATCCGGCAAGCTCCCGGGCCAGGACTTTGATGTCCGTGAGGTACTCTTCAAGCTCCGCAGCGACGAGACCGTCAAGCAGGTGCTTTTCATACGCTGTGAAGAAGGCTCCAAGGCCCACGCGCAGTATCTTGTAAAGAATACGACTGAAGACGGCAACACTGCATGGAAGATCGCACGTGAATGCGATGCCTTCATCGGTCTGAACGGGCCCGGAAAAACCAAGGAAGGCGATACCAAGACGCCTCTCGGAGTTTTCGGCGTAAGGGGCGCGTTCGGCATCAAGAGCAATCCGGGCACGAAGCTCGTGTATACGAAGATCACGCCCGACACTTACGCCTGTGGATGCGAGAAGTACTACAACCGCATCATTGACGCCAAGGTCACGGGCCACAAGTGTACTGAAGGCGAGCAGATGTATTATTACAGCCCTGAGTACAATTACGGCCTGCAGACCGATTACAACCCGAACAACGAACCCGGCAAGGGCTCCGCGATCTTCATCCACTGCATCGGCACCAAACCATATACCGGCGGATGCGTCGCGATCCCTGAAGACGACATGCGGTACATCATTCAGGACGCCGATCCGACGATCAGGATCATCATCCAGAAGTTCTGAAATAGAGATTTCAATTCAAAAAAGTAGCACAATCCTCTGATATTTTTACTTTATTGGAGGATTTTGCATTTTTTGCTTTTATATATTTTCTCTGAGTGTATAATCTCCTAATCGATTTGGAGGAGAAACATGAGCAAGAATTCCGGCGGAGTCCGGGTAATAGATGAAAAGACCTCACTGTTCGTGATCGCGGGACCGATGTTCTTAGAGCTTCTTCTGAACATCCTTCTCAACAACATGGACACCCTGATGCTAAGCCATTATGACGAGTATTCCGTCGGCGCGGTAGGCAATGCAAATCAGGTAATGTTCCTGTTCATAATTACGTTCAACATCATCGCGACCGCAATATCTGTAGTAGTCGCGCAGTATCTCGGCGCAAAAAAATATGACGAGATGAATAAGATCTACACGCTCGCGTTTATCGTAAACATCGTTTTCGGAATCGTCCTTTCGGCATTCCTCGTTCTCGGAAAGGGCCTCATTACTTCATTCCTGAACGTTTCGCCCCAGATGCTTCCTGATGCGTGCACCTATCTCAACATCGTAGGCGGCGGGCTTTTCCTTCAGGCGGGCTATAACGTCATGCTCCAGATCCTCCGCTGCAACGGCTATACGAAGATCGGCATGTACATATCAATTGCCATAAACCTGATAAACATCGGAGGCAACTACCTTTTCCTGTACGGACCGCTGAAGCACCTGAACCTCGGCGTCGCGGGCGTCGGAATATCGACCGTCACCGCCAGGGTCGTTGCCCTGATCTTTGCGCTGGCTTTTTTCTACAAAAAGAAGATAGGAAAGATGAGCATAAAGCTCCTTCATCCTTTCCCGGGCGGGCTTCTTGCCAAGATGATCAAGATAGGACTGCCTTCAGCGGGAGAGAATTTCGCCTACAGCTTCTACCAGATGATATTGCTGTCGTTCATCAACACGATGGGCAACGATTCGACAAATGCCCGCGTTTACTGCAATTCGCTCATTTCGTTCTCCATGGTACTGGCAAGCTCGACCGCAATGGCGAACCAGATAATCACGGGACATTTGGTCGGCGCGGGCAAGGAAGAGGAAGCCTACAAGAGGGTGTTCAAGACGCTCAAGCTTACCCTGCCTTTGACGATCGCGGTCTCCGCGGCCAATTGGCTCCTGTCGCCTTTTACTTTAAGGATATTCACCGCCAACGAGGCGATAATCAAGGTCGGCTTTGCGATAATGGCCGTCGATATCTTCATCGAGACGGGCAGATGCCTCAACATGACCGTAATATACAGCCTCAAGGCTGCCGGAGATTACGTTTACCCGCTGATCGTGGGTCTCATCACCATGGTCTTCCTTGGAACGCTCGGAGGCTATACGTATGGTGTGCTCTTGGGCTTCGGAGTGGCAGGCATCTATGCAGGGACCGCTTCTGACGAATGCATCAGGGGCCTCATCGTCCTCAATCACTGGCGCCGCCGCAAATGGTTCGGAAAGCGCGTCGTTGACGACGGTGATGTTTAAATAAGCCCCCCAAACTGATAGATTTTGTCGGTCTTCTTTTTTCTTAAAACAATATAAAGTTACAGTAGTCTTTTCTGCCTTATAGCGGGCGGAAATCTTTATTGTTTTGGAGGAATTATGAAGAGAACTACGGAGAAAATCTTCGCAGCCGGCTTAGGACTCGTAATGGTCTTAGCGCAGTGCGGCTGTAAGGCCGGACCGGCGACGGAACCTTCCAGATCCTTTGGACCTGACGAAGTCCATACCGACATTCCCGACCTTTGCTCTGTTGTTGCAAGCAAGGACGGCCTCGGCGAGGACGCCATCATGGGAACCTGCTACAGCAACGACGAAGTAAGCGACGCAAAGCTCATGCAACTCGTGACAAAGCATTTTAACGCGGTCACGCTCGAAAATGAGCTCAAGCCCGACTGCATGTTCGGCTACAACAATGCGGCTCCCGCTTCCGGAAGCATCCATAAGGAAGAGCTTAACGGCGAGCAGATCGACGTTCCCACGCTCGATCACACTAGGGCCGATCCGATGCTCGACCAGCTTGTTGAGTGGAACAAGAAGAATCCCAAGCACCAGATCAAGGTCAGGGGCCATGTTCTCGTATGGCATTCCCAGACTCCCGAATGGTTCTTCCATGAAGGTTATGACAAGACCAAGGACTACGTTTCCAAGGATGAGATGAACAAGCGCCTTGAGTGGTACATCAAGACGATGCTTACTTACTACACGGGCGACCAGAGCAAGTATAAGGACCTTTTCTACGGCTTTGACGTCGTAAACGAGGCGATCAGCGACGCTACAGCCACTTACCGCACGGATGCCGAGCAGGGCGGCGACAAGCTTTCCGATGACACGCACGGCTCAAAGTCCAGCTGGTGGAAGGTCTATGGCAGCAACGAGTTCATCATCAACGCGTTCAAGTTTGCCAACAAGTACGCTCCCGCTTCACTCGAGCTTTACTACAACGATTACAATGAGTGCGACGCGAAAAAGCGCGGCGGCATCATCCAGCTCATCAATGACGTTAAGGCTGCCGAGGGCACCAGGATCACTGGTTTCGGCATGCAGGGCCACTATTCCGTAAACGCTCCTTCCGTTACACAGATCGAGGAAGCCGTCAGGGATTATGCCAAGGTCGTTGACAAAGTAATGCTCACCGAACTCGACATCAAGCCCAGTGCTACTTTTGACGGTTCTGACGCGAAACTTGCTGACGAGCTCAACCGTGAAGGCGACTATGTTGCAAAGATCTACGATACGGTCAAGAACCTCAAAAAGGAAGGCATCAACTTCTCAGGCATCACGTTCTGGGGCGTCATCGACACCAACTCTTGGCTCCAGACCGCAAACAACGTCGGCGGTGCTTCTGACGGCAAGTCAAAGGTGTTCCCGCTTCTCTTTGACGGCAATTATCAGGCCAAGCTCACCTATTGGGCATTCGTCGATCCCACGAAGATAGAACCCGTTGAAGGCCTCAAGAGACCTACCATTGAGATCGCTCAGGGTACGATCAACGTTGACGGTGAAATAGACGACGCTTGGAAGAATGCTCAGGTCGTTAAGCTTGAGATCGTAGTCCAGAGCGTTGCAGTCACTTGCGATGCAAAGCTTCTTTGGGACAAGGACAACCTCTACGTCCTGTTTGACGTAAAGGATAAGGATCTTAACGACAAGAGCTCAGATGAATGGCAGCAGGATTCCATCGAAGTCTTCATCGATGAGGACCACAAGAAGCCTGAATCCTATCAGCCTGATGACAAGCAGTACAGGATCAACTACAAGAACAAGCTCAGCTTCAACGGTGAAAAGTGCAAGGCTGAGAACATGAAGTCGGCGGCAAAGCTCACCGACGGCGGTTACCTTGTCGAAGCTTCATTCAAGTGGACGGACATCACGCCTGAAGCGGGAAAGACGGTCATCGGACTTGAACTCCAGGTCAATGATGCAACTTCCGCAGGCTCACGTTCCGGAACGCTCAGCTGGGCTGACGACACCGGCACGGGCTACATGAACCCTTCCGTTCTGGGTAACGCAAAACTGGTTTAAGTATAATTCGGACCTTCGTGTAAGGGCGCCCCTGAAGTTTCATGACTTCAGGGGTTGCTTTTTTGGGGCGTAATCTTGAGCGTTTTTTGAATAATGAAACGTTTGATTAACTATTTGTAACCACCTGAAAAGTGTCTTCCAAATATGATAAGATATTTTTAGATTTTGATTATTCAGGGAGGTTTAACTATGGAAAATAAGAAGATGCGTCTTGTTACCAGAAGTGATTTTGACGGCTTGGTCTGTGCCATGCTGCTCAAGGAACTGGACATGATCGGTGACATCAAGTTCGTTCATCCCAAGGACGTCCAAGATGGCAAAATTGACATTACCGAGAACGACATTACGACCAACCTCCCGTTCGATCCCAGGGTAGGTTTGGCTTTTGACCACCATGAGACTGAGCTCATAAGGACTGACGAGGATGATTTCGGTGAGAAGTTCATCTGCGTCGGCGGAGCCAAGTCCGCTGCCAGAGTCGTTTATGAATTCTATGGCGGTTCTGACAGGTTCAAGACCGTTACCGAGGAGATCCTCGATGCAGTCGACAAGGGCGATTCCGCTGACTTTACTGTCGATGAGATCCTTAATCCGACAGGCTGGGTCCTTATGGATTTCCTTATGGACGCTAGAACGGGTCTCGGCCGCTTCCACGACTTCAGGATCTCCAACTACGATCTCATGATGGAGCTTATCGACTACTGCGTAAATCACACCGTTGACGAGGTCCTCGCACTTCCCGACGTCAAAGAGCGCGTTGACATGTATTTCGAGCAGCAGGAACTCTTCAAGAAGCAGCTCCAGGACGTCGTAAAGATCGAAGGCAAGGTCGCCGTAATCGATTTAAGGCCTCTCGACATAATCTATACGGGCAACCGTTTCATGGTCTACGCAATGTGGCCTGAGATCGAGACGAGCGTACACGTAGCTTGGGGCTTCAAGAAGCAGAACACAGCGGTCATGATCGGCAAGTCGATCGTCAACAGGGCCAGCAAGGTGGACATCGGAGAACTCTGCTTCTGCTATGGAGGCGGCGGACATGCCAACGCAGGCACCTGCCAGCTCGACAACGACGTTGTCGACAAGGAGCTCCCGAACATTATCGCAAAGCTCAACGAAGGATAAAGAAAACCATCCAATCCCCCCGCCAGCCGCGGGGGGTTAGTATGTAAGAAGCCGTCAGATGAAGATAATCAACAAGAAAAAACACCTTTTCAAAAAGATCGTGCAGGCGGTCTTTGTTTTGTTTGTCTTGATGGTCCTCATCGACAACGTTACCATCCATACGACTTTGACGAGGGTTACCATCAAGGACCTTCCGAAATCTTTTGACGGCTACCGCATTGTTCAGGTGTCTGACCTGCACAATAACGTTTACGGCATAGGCCAGTCGTATCTGCTCGCGAAGATCAGGGATGCAAAGCCTGACGTCATCGTCGTTACGGGAGACCTGATCGACAGGAACACGAAGAACGTGGACAACGCGATGCAGTTCATAAACGGTGCGGTCGAAATAGCCCCCGTGTTCTACGTCACCGGAAATCACGAAGCGAGCGTGGGAAAGAAATACAAAGAGCTCGCATTGCGCA
Organism: Clostridiales bacterium; assembly: GCA_017617935.1. Taxonomy (GTDB): domain Bacteria; phylum Bacillota; class Clostridia; order Saccharofermentanales; family Saccharofermentanaceae; genus Saccharofermentans. The sequence continues at coordinate 9,165 of JAFZVF010000052.1, forward strand.
TGAACGAAGCGGGCGTGACGTTCCTTGACAATGATGCGGTAACGGTGATCTCCGAGGAAGACGTCATTACCATTGCCGGCGTGCGCGATCCGGCTTTTGATTGGAGCAAACCTGACGCCAAGATCGTTGATGATGAGATCAAGAAGGCGCTTGCCGAAGTGAGCGACACGCAGGTCACGGTCCTTTTAAGCCACCGTCCCGAACTCATAAAGACCTATTCGGAGAACGGCATTGATCTCGTCCTGACGGGGCATGCTCACGGAGGACAGGTAAGGCTGCCGTTTATCGGTCCGATCTATTCGCCCTCACAGGGACTGTTTCCCAAATATACTTCGGGACTCTACGAGGAAGGCGATACGAAGATGTACGTCAGCAGGGGAATTGGCAATGGAATTGCGCCGTTAAGGTTTAACGACGGTCCTGAACTTGCGGTGATAGTCCTTATTAGCGAGCGGTGATATCACTTTTTGTAAATAACAATGTAATCTTTGCACTCTGCGAAAAGCGTATAGCCGTTGGATTCAAGGATGGCGATGGCGCCACGGGTGTTTCCGTCCTTTGCGTCTAAAACGAAGTAATCGTATTTGTTCATGTCCTTGATGGCCGTAACGTTTCCGCTTGCGGTGACGTAATCGTCCTCGTTCAATTGATAGATCTCATTTCTGTTTGCTACATGAGGGAGATAGTTGGGTGCCGCAATGACGCATGCGTCGTCAGGAATCGAGGCCAGACACGATTCAACGTATGCGTAGTAGCTTTTGTATTTCTGATAATTCTCATATTGGAAAAGATTCTGTGTTAAGAGCGGTACTGCAGTGATCAGCGCTGCTGCCATTGCTGCGGTGATCACGGTACGTTTGGCCTCTTCCTTCAAGTCGGAACAGTTGAGTATCGCCATGAAGATCAGCAGGGTCGCGGTTCCGAAAGTATAGTGGTAGCCCAACTCGGCCGCGTAGTGGTAACAAGAGCCGATGACTAGGTTCATTATGACCATGGGCAGCATAAGGAAGTATCTGTGTATCTTCGTTGTCGCGAAAGGCAGGAAAAGGAGCGGCAACATCATCTGGAGCAGGAAGACGAGGGAGTTTTCCGAGAAGAACAGATTGAAGAAATACGAAGGGTTGGAAAGCACGTTCTTGAGGATGCCCGTAAAGCCGGTGTTGTTGCCGAAGACCAGGATGGAGAATCTTTGCCCCATCATCATGTCGGCGCTTCCCGTACCTGCCAGATTCTTCATTATGAAAACGAAATAAACAAGAGACAGCAGAGCGATCATTCCGCCGTGGATGCGCTTTTTGCCCTTTTCGTCAGCAAGGAGGTAAAGCCCGATGCATATTATGAAAAGAGGCGCATCCTCTTTTACGAGGCAGGTCAGGACTGACAGGACGTAGATGGGTATCGTCTTCCTTTCATCCACCGCATAGAGCAGCCACATGAGAAGCGCGGGAAGGAAGCAGTTCTCGTGAAAATGGAACAGGCAGGGCGCCAAAAGGCCGCTGTTAAAGATATAGACTGCAGAGACGAAAACGGTGAAAAGTCCCTTAAATCCACGCTTTCTGGCTATCAAGACAACGGGGATCACGCCGGAAATGGAAATGACCGCCTGGGCAATTATAAGCGTTAAGGAGTTCGGGAAGACCGCGTAGAAGGGAAGAAGCAGATACAGGATGTAGGATGCGTGTACGTTCAGATGCGGGAGAAGGACGTCGCGCTCGCAAGTCGTGTTGGTCGTGAGGTTTGTTTTCATCGAATGGAACATCTGCGTGAAGATGCCCATGTCAAAGCATGACGTCTTGAAAGACAAATGCATGCAGCAGGCAATGAGGCAGACGAATGCCGCCGTGGCGACCGCGATCACTGCGATGATCGCTGCCGATGCTTTGAAGGGAAGCTTTTCAAAGCGCGCAAGATCCATTCTTGAGGCCGCGTAAGCCGCGAAAACAACGCATACCGCAAAGACGCCAAGGATGGGATGGAAGTCCTCGCAGTCGAAAAGAGCCGTGCAGGCGAAGAAAACGCTTCCTGTGAAGAGTGCGGCGGAGTCAACGAATTCGGGGTCTTTGGCCTTTCTCAACAGGAAACGGACAACAGTAAGGACTGTAAATCCCAATGCCGTCCTCAGTACGATCAGATAAAAGGGTATCTTATTGATGAAGTCCTGCCAGTTCCAAACGGCGTGGACCGTTTTGTTTGAGAAGACTATGAGGTCGATCCCTGCGAACCAGAAAAAGACTGCAATGAGGCGAGGCAGACCGAAGGACTTGAAAAGCCCTTTTTCCGGTTGTTTTTTGACTTGGAGCTTATTCTCCTCCGACATTTTCCGCCTCCCTGACGGATACCATTATAATAGGTTCTATCAGGTCTGTCGCATATTTTTCGGGATTGCCGGACTTGATCATCTGCTTGATCGTCTTCGGCGTCGTTACTTTTTCTATCCCGCTTAAAAGCTGTTGCGCTTGCTCGTGGTCCAGGCCGTTTTCAAGTTTGACGCGCTCGTACTCCGCGCCCAGGATCTCGAGCATCCGTTCGCTGTCGCTCACATAGAATTTTGAAGAGAACCTGTCGAAGGCTTTTCCCATGACTATGCAGACCAGGATCGAAACGATGAATCCGGTGATGAAGCCGCCAATCTCCGCCAAAAGGCCGGTGTCTCCAAGCAGTGACTTGGCGGCCAGTTCCCAAAGGAAGAAGGCGATGGTTCCCCAGGTAATGACCCATATGTTGCTGATGAAATTGACCAGGACCTGACGGCCCGTGCGCTCTTTTCTGAGCCAGATGAAGACGTCGTAAAGGGTGAACAATCCAAGAGTTACCACGGCCGTGATGACGTTCGCCATCAGAGCCCTCATGAGGCTCCTTAGGATGGTTACGGAATACATGCGCGAGCCTGACCGCAAAACGTTAGCCAGGACCCTGGCGCTGCGCGCGCTGACGCGTGCGGCCGATCTTCCGCCCGATCTGATGATGCCTTTGCCTATGCTTGATTTAATGACCTGTCTTCCGGCAGTTTTTGTATAAGAAGGGGTTTTCTTAACGTGTAGTCTGTCGTTGCTGTCAGGCATTGTTTATCCGACGTAGTAATCCTTGTTGACCGAGTTTTGGACGTTTGAGATGAATTCGTTCTTTTCGTCTTCTTTTGGGAAACTCAGGATAAGCTCGCAGATCTTATCGAAAGCGTCACCGCTCGCCATCGTCCCGCCGATCTTTGTCTTTACCTTGTCTTCCTTGTCATAGGAGATCAGGTTTCTGACCCATCCGTCCGAGTTGTTCATGTAAACGGATATCTCCTGCTGCTCAAGCGGATTTGCCTTTACGAGATCGTAGATATTCTTGTATTCGAGATTGGTCAGTCCGATCTTCTTGCCTCTGTATATCTTGCCGTTGAAGATGCCGTACATTTCAAGCGTGCAGTCGGTGCCGACGCGGTAATGCTGCTCCCACTTCTCATTCTTTTGCTTGTCTTGTGGTTCGTATACCGTGAGCTCGATGAGATACTTGCCGAGATCGGGGTCTTTTGCCATAGACGGAGCGTCGCCGGTATTGACCGTGTTTATTATGGTCGGGACGTTCTTGGGCTCCTCTTTTTTGCATGCGGAAGCGAAAGACGCCGCCATAACGGCTGCCATAAGAACGGATGCTGTCTTAATAAATCGTTTCATACCTATAATTGTTGCACACTTTTGCCAGAATCCAAAAGATCAGAAAAGAATGCCCTTCATACAGATGCGCTGCTTGTTGTCGTCATAGTCGAAACTGTGGTGTGCTCCGCCCGCGCACCACCTGACGAATTTGCAGTCTTTGCAGTCCTTGCAGCCGTCAGACAAAGGGACGCGGAAGGCCTCGAACCTGTTCTTCCAGACTTCGCTGAAAAGGTCCTTGCTGATGTTGCCTTGGACCAATTCGGGCCTTGGCTCGATGTCGAGGCATGCGGTAATGTCGCCGTTCGTTCTGATGCTCGCCGTGTGGATGCCCGCGCCGCAGAGAAAGAACCAATCCCTGACGTCTCTTTCCAGATCGAGTCCCAAGAAGTGGCTGCAGCCGTAACCTACGGGAATTCCTTCTTTGCGCTTGTCCAGGATGAATTTGAAAAGGCGTCTCTGGTCATCCGGAGTAAGGAGCATTTCAGGGTGTTCCAAGGCCCTTCCCATGGGTTCCAACCCGATGACGCGCCAAGAATCAATTTCGAGCCCATCGATCACTTCAAAGAGTTGATCAAGCTCGCCGATGTTCTTGTGATTGATCACCGTCGTAACGGATATGTGCTTGAAGGCTTTGCGGTCGATGAGGTTTTGGATGCCCTTCAAGGCCGCCTGGTAGCCACCTTTTAGACCTCTTTGCCTGTCGTGGGTTTCCTCTAAGCCGTCAATGCTTATGGAGATCGTGCCCATGCCGGTCTCTTCGAGCATCTTTGCGGTTTCTTCCGTTATCAGGGTGCCGTTTGAAGTCATTCCCCAATGAAAGCCCTGTTCGTGAGCGTAGCTTAAAAGCTCACGGAAACCGGGATAGAGAAGAGGCTCGCCGCCCGTTATGCAAAGCTGGATCTTGGATATGTCGAAATTGGCTTTGACGTCGTCCAACACCTTTTTGAATTCTTCAGGCGAGGGACCATGACCCAGGCCGGGCTCGCAGCGGCTTCCGCAGTGGAAGCATTTTGAGTTGCAGCTCTGCGTCAGTTCGAAAAACAGGTAAGTCAGTTCAGGCTGCAAATAAAGACGCTCGCGCTGTTCGGCGCGGGCATCTAGGCATTGCTTTTTGAATTCAATGAGATCCATGGTCAAAATCGTCAGGTTGGATCATCTTCCGGCGGAGGACCATAGACGTCGACTTCCTGTTCTTTGGTCGGGTCGTATTCCGAAGGAAGGGTAGCGTTCGTTTCCTTGGGCTCCGTCTGCTTTGTCTCAGTTGCGGTAGGCTTTTCCGGCGGAGGTCCGTATACGTTGCCTCCAAAGCCCCAGCATCCGGAAATGGTCAGACCGGCTGCCGCAGCAGCTGCGAAAGTCAGAGCTTTTACCGATCTTTTCATTATCGTCCATCCTTTTCCAAATGATATAATTATTATATCAAATAAGTAGGCTAATGGATTATGGATAAAGGGGCAACGAGCTTTAAGGGTTTTTCAATAGGAATCAACGGGTTCCTGTTTGCTTTGTATTCAGCATTCGTTTGTTGGACGGCTTTGGTAATAATCGACCGAGCTTTTGGCATGTTCACTCTGATCATTATCCTGCTTGTGTTTGCAGCTGCTCTCTTATTAAGCCCCTTTCTGTTTAATGCCCTTTCAAAAAAATATATTCATCAAAGCCCCGAAGGATTAGCATCGTTTGGCAAAAACTTGTTTTTTGAGATCCTGTTTTATTTTCTTCCTTTGGCAGTTTTACTGTTCTATTATTATGCCTATTACCCCGGTTGTTTTACTGTTGATTCTTCAAATCAATATGCTCAGGTGATCAGTGGTCACTATAACGACTGGCACCCGGTTACGCAGACTTTGTTTGCATTTAAGTTGCCATTGGCTTTGACTGGCGGATGGTTCGGATCGATCGTCTTGTTTCAGGTGCTTTGTTTCTCTGCGGTCTTGGGATACTCGTTTAATACGGTTCGCAAATATACCAATATGAGATACACCATTGCAACAATGGCGTTTGTTCTTTTGAATCCATTGTTGGGTTCCATTACGATGTTTCCGTGGAAAGACGTGTCTTTTGCCATTGGCGCTCTTTTGTTGATTGCTTATTCTCTTCACGTCTGGTTTTCTAAAGGCGCTTGGCTAAGATCCCCTGTAAATACGGTTGCTTTTATATTAGCAGCAGTATTGACGACTTTATTCAGGCATAACGCCATATTATTTACAGGACCGCTGGTTTTGGGAGTGTTATTGCTGATCTCAAAAAAACGGGCAGTGCTTATTGCTCTGTTGATCGTTGTTTTGTGTTTTGGCGTAAAGATTCCGTTCTATGCGGCTATTAAAGTAGAAAAACCCGATCAAAGAGTAGTTGAAACAGTGGGACTGCCAATGACGGTTATTGGTGCTGCCGTTGCCCATACTCCTGAATTGTTAGACGAAGAAACGCTTCAGTTTGCATATAAAATTGCTCCTGAAGAAGTATGGAAAGAAAAATACGTATTTGGTTCTTACCAACAAGTCAAATTTGACCCAAGGACCAACAACGACGTTATAGAAGAGTATGGAAGACAAAAGATCATCTTAATGATGTTCAGGTGTTTTAAGAATTCGCCCGAAGTTTCGATAAAAGCTTTAGTTAAGCTGACGGAGGCGTCATATACCCTTACCGATGAATATAATGACGCCATGATATTGGGGTTAAGATACTCTGATTTAGGACACCAGGAAGTTCAGTCTGCTTTGAAAGAATACTGCTATTTTACCTCATGCTGTTTCCCGTTTTTGTACATTCGCTTGGGCGTCATGCACCTGCTGCTTATCGTTGGCGTTTTGTCTAAATGCAAACTTGGCAAATTGAAGGATTGGAAGAAAATCCTGTTCATTATCTCAGTATTTGCATATAACTATGGAACCTCAATCATTATGGCGGGCAATGAATTGTCTACGCGTTTTTTCTTTTATACGTTCCCGTTGACCCCGCTTCTGCTTATCTTCCTGTTTGCCAAAGACGATAAAGAATTCGAGAATATGTAATTCATCAGGGTAAAAGACACGCTTTTTTATTGGAACTCTTTGCGGCATGGTGTTAAGATTTTTTTATATATAACACCGAATGGGGGATCCCATATGAGCGACCTTAGTCACAGAAAAGCATCGAAGACCATTAAGGTGACGGATGTTAACGGAGTTCCCGTCCGGAACGCGCGCTTGAAGCTTACGCAAAAGAGCCATGAGTTCCTTTTCGGATGCGGAGGTTTCGACTTTGTGGCCCTCATGGATCCGGAATTTGAAGGCAAAAGGGAGTTCATCAAGGATCTCACCGACAAGTGGCTGAAGATTTATAACTACGCAACGCTCCCCTTCTATCTCGGGACTTACGAGCCGGAAGAAGGCAAGCCGGCAACCAAAAACAGGATGGATGCCGCCAAATACCTTAAGGACAGGGGCGTTACCGTCAAAGGCCACCCGCTCGTCTGGCATACGGTCTGCGCCGACTGGCTCATGCAATACGACAACAAGACGATCCTTGAAAAGCTTCTTTCAAGGATCGACCGTGACGTCACTGATTTTAAAGGCGTGATAGACAAGTGGGACGTCATCAACGAGGTCGTCATAATGCCCGTGTTCGACAAGTACGACAATGCGGTCACGAGGATCTGCAAGGAATACGGCAGGGTACCTCTCGTAAAGGCGGTCTTCGAAGAGGCACGCAAGATGAACCCTCAGGCTGAGCTCCTCCTCAACGACTTCAATACTACAAGCAAATACGAAGACCTGATCGCGGAATGCCTTGACGCGGGCGTTCCCATTTCGACAATAGGAATTCAGTCGCACCAGCATCAGAAATACTGGGGCCCTGACAAGATCTACGACGTGCTAGAAAGATTCTCCAGATTTGGCCTTCCGATCCACTTTACGGAGAACACTCTCACATCGGGCGACTACCTCGTTCCTGAGGAACTGGATGATCTCAATGATTTCCATGTGACCGCAGAGGAATGGCCGTCCACGCCGAAGGGCGAGGAGCGCCAGATGAGACAGATGGAAGAGATGTACCGGATCCTTTTCGATTGTCCGCAGGTCAAGGCGATAACGGGATGGGATTTCACGGACGGCATGTGGCTTAACGCTCCGAGCGGCGTCGTGCGCCGTGACGGTTCCGTAAAGCCTTCCTATGAACTTTTGGACCACCTGATCAATCACGAGTGGCATACGGATGAGACGGTTACGACTGATTGCGAGGGCAATGTTACGGTCACCGGCTTTAAGGGCGGATATGAACTTATCCCTGAAGATTCTTCGATCACACTTTCATCTGACGTTAAAGAGTTTGTTCTTTGAAGGCATGAACTATGAAAAACAGGATAGCGGTTTTTGCAAACGGTTATAACAGGTACTGCACGCTTCAGGCTCTTGAGGGCATGAAGGTGATGGGCTCGGAAAAGGATTTCGACATCGACGTCTTTGTCGGATACGCCGCATTCAACGACAGTGCCGATCTCAACACGGGACGCGCGGGAATCTACTGGCTGCCCAAGCTCGAGAACTATGACGGCGTCATTGTCTTCTCGGGACTTATAAACGATTTCAGCGTTGCAAAACAGATCTGCCTTAACGCTAAGGAAAAGAACGTCCCCGTAGTCAGCATCGGCGAATACGTTGAAGGCATTCCCTTCGTCGGTTCAAACAACGAGACGGGAATGAGGGAGCTTGTAGAGCACCTCGTCAAAGAGCACGGCGTAAAGAAGGCGGTGTACATCGGCGGCAGTAAGGAACACATCGACACGAGCATCAGGCAGAGCGTTATCGAGGACGTTTTCAAAGAACACGGGCTTAAGCTTAAGAAAGAGGACGTCTACTACGCTGACTGGGTAAATGAGCACGCGGCCGAGATAGCAAACAGGATAGCTGATTCCAAGGAAGGCCTTCCCGACGCGATAATCTGTGCAAACGACGTTATGGCGCTCGCAGTCTCCGGCCGTCTCATAAAGATCGGATTTAAGCTCCCTGAAGCCGTTATCGTTACGGGATTCGATCACATTGAGGAAAGCGAGATCACTTATCCGGCCCTTACCACCGTAGAGCAGGATTATTTCACCATTGGCAAGAATGCGAGCAGGCTCCTTTTTGACATCATTGAAGGCAATGCAGGCACGGCAAAAGAGATAGTTTCTTCAAGAGCCGTCATAGCCGAGAGCTGCGGCTGCAAGAACAATAAGGAATATGATGAGCTCAGAAGGGATTACTGCAGGTCGGTGCATACCGTCAAGAGGGACGTAGAGTTTTTCGAGAGGCTCTGCCGTATGGAAAGAAACGAGATCCTTAAGTCGGAGGGATACGAAGACCTTAAGGAACACCTGAGGAATTTCTATAAGGACAACCACTTCATAGTAGGTCCTGACTATTACGTAGTCCTGAACAGGGAATTCTTCAACAATCCTGATCCGGATGACAGCGCGATCCTTAAAGACGGCTATGATGCAAAACTGGACGTCACGGTCGCGCTGAAGAATGGAAAGATAGTTGACGGCAAGCTCAAAGACGGCGAACTCATTCCCGGCTATAAGAAAAAGCCCGGCAAGCAGAGCCTTTATTACTATTTCCCGCTGAGTTCCGGCAGGTACAACTGCGGTTATTTTGCCTTCAAGGAAACTCCGGTCATGATCTCCGAGAACCTGAGGGTCTATGAATTCATGGAAAAGATCGAGCAGTCCTTCATGGAATACCGCCTGAAGATGAGGCTTGATGCCGCCAACAGGGAGCTGACGGATCTTTACAACAAGGATCCTCTGACGGGGCTTTACAACAGGTTCTGCTTTGACAGCATAGCTGACCTGTTATATGAGGAATCGCTCGATGACGAAAAGCCGATGTCTATCATGTTTACGGACATCAACTACATGAAGAACATCAACGACGAGTACGGACACGCCGTCGGAGACAAGTCCATAATTGCGGTTTCCGATGCGATCATGGCGAGCATCGGCCCGGACGCCCTCGCAGTCAGATATGGCGGAGATGAATTCATCATCCTTTCCCCCAATACCGCTGAGGAAGGCTCGGAAGCGATTCGCACGCAGATAGAAAAACATCTGGTCAAGCTTTTCAAAGCGAAGAAGATACCCTGCAAGGTATCCGTGTCATGCGGTTACGTCATCACGGATCCGAAATCCGGAAAGTCTTTTGAGGATTATATTAATGAGGCCGACAAGGTGATGTACGACATCAAGAAGAAGGTCCACGCAAAGGACTGAACAGGCTTTAAACGGGTCTCCAGAATATCCAAACGAACAGGTATCCCGAAATGACTGCGGTCAGAGTGAACGGGACGCCTATCTTCATGAAGTCGCGGAACCTGACCTCGTAGCCTTCTTTTCTAAGCATTCCCACACCTGCAATGTTGGCTGACGCTCCGATGGGAGTGAGGTTTCCGCCTAAAGTTGCGCCGACGAGAAGTCCGAAGAAAAGGAAATACGGTTCGACGTTCATCGTGTTTGCCACGCTTGCAAGGAGCGGGAGCATCGTTGCCGTATAAGGGATGTTGTCGATGAATGCGGATATGATGACGGAGCCCCAAACGACGATCGTGAAAAGCAGGAATCTGTTGTTTCCGCCTGCCTTTGCGATGAGGTTTGCGACGTCTTTGATGAGGCCGACTTCATTGATCGCGGCGATTACGACGAAAAGTCCTGCGAGGAGAGCCATCGTGTCATAATCCATTGCGTTGAGCGAATGGAGCATGCCCTTGAACGACCGCTGCTTTATGAGTTCCCATACGATCGTGAGGATGCCGCAGGCCATGCAGATGTAGCCGTTGATCATGTCGGGAGTGTTCGGGATGAATGAGGCGATGATGAGAAGTACGACGTGGCCGACCATCGTTATCGTAGGCACGTAGTCAGTGACAGGCGTATGCTCGTTGCTTGAAACGGGAGCCTTGTCCTTGCGGAAAAGGATCATCATTATCGGGATCGTGAGGAGTGCGCCGAGTTCGACCGCGAAGAACATGCCGGGTCTGCCGTGCATCCAGAAGAAGTCGTTGAAGTTCATCTTTGCCGCTGCCGCGAGCATGATGGAAGTGGTGTCGCCTACGAGCGTCGCGGCGCCCTGAAGGTTGGAAGATACGGCAATCGCGATGATCATGCCGACGGGGTTCTTATTAAGCTTTTTGCAGATCGCAAGACCAACTGGAGCTACCATGAGGACCGTTGCGACATTGTCGATGAATGCTGAGATTATGCCGGAGAACAGCGACATCAGGACGGTGACCCAGATGACGTTGGGAGCGAGCCTTAAGAGCGCTTCCGCGATCTTGTTGGGCATTTTGGATTCGATGAAGTAATCGACGATGACCATCGTTCCGAAGAGCATCATCAAGACGTTCCAGTCGATCGCGCCGGGGAGCTTGGCAATCGGCAGGATCTGAAGGATAACCATAAGCGTTGCCGTTGCAAGCGCTACGATGGCGCGGCGCTTCGGAAGCAGCACCAAAAGAACGTACATCACCACGAACAGGGCGATGGCCAGGTATTTCATATATTGGGCATTTGCAAATAACTCGGTCATGTATTCTCCTAAAACACTAAAAAAGGATAAAAGACGGGGCCGTGCAAGTCAATGCAGACAATAATTAAAGAAATTTATGATAATATGTTCTCATATGGACGAAATGACGAAGACAGTGCCTATCGTAATACCTTCGTATGAGCCGGACGAAAGGCTCATTTCGCTGCTTAACGACCTGAATTCCGCAGGCCTTGGTCCCGTCGTAATCGTTAACGACGGAAGCGGGACCGAGTACGACGAGATCTTCTCCCAGGCTGAAAAACTCATAGAGGTTAACGGTGGAAAGCTCATCTCATACCGCCCGAACAAAGGCAAGGGGAGAGCCCTCAAGACAGCTTTCGAATATATTTCGCAGAACTTTCCCGACGCGTTGGGATGCGTGACGGCCGATTCCGACGGACAGCATACCCCCGGATGCATTGCTTCCATCATCGACAAGCTCAGGGAAGAACCGGATAAGCTCATCTTGGGCGTCCGCCGTTTTGACGGTGACAACATCCCATGGAAGAGCCGTGCAGGAAACACCATAACTGTAAAGGTCTTTTCGTATGTCTCAGGAACAAAGGTCAGCGATACGCAGACCGGCCTTCGAGGTCTTCCGTTTGATTTCATGAAGGATATGATCGACTGCAAGGGCGAAAGGTTTGAGTACGAGACCCAGATGCTCCTTGAGTGTACGGGAAGGATCAAGATAGCTGAAGTTCCGATCAAGACTGTCTATGATTCGAAGGACAACCACCAGACGCATTTCGATCCGTTTAAGGATTCGATCAGGATCTACAGGATATTGGGAAAAAAATTCATCAAATACATTTTTGCGTCACTGACGTCATTCGTCATAGACATTCTGTTGTTCACGCTGTTCAACCATCTGTTCAAGGATATAATCCCCGACATGTATCTCATACAGTTTTCAACCATCTGTGCGAGGGTCATTTCGGCAACATATAACTACACCGTCAATTACTTCCTGGTGTTCAGGAGCCGTGCAGGCAAGGCTACATCCCTGATCAAATATGCCGCCCTGGCTTTTATCCAGATGCAGGCGAGCGCATGGTCCGTTGCGGCGGTATGTTTCCTGCTTCCGATGGTATCTTCTACGCTCATCAAGTGCATTATTGATACCATACTCTTCCTGCTGAGCTATTCGATCCAGCAGAGATTCGTTTTCGCTTCTAAAAAGAGGCTTGGAGAATAATCGCGTCAGTCAGCCGGATGCTTTTTGAACATGCTCTTAAGGAGTATGGGCACTGCTATTGAACTGAAAAGAATCAGCATGATGACACCGGTAAAATACTCAGGCGTGATGAGGCCGACTGCAAGGCCTGCCTTTGCGGTGATGAGGGCGACCTCGCCCCTGGTCATCATGCCGATGCCGATCTTGAGGGAATCGTTGAGACTGAATCTGCAAAGTTTTGCGACGGCGCCGCAGCCGATTATCTTGGCGAGGCACGCGACTGCCACGAACGCGATGGAGAATAATAAGAGCTTGAGATTCATCGAGGCGAAGGAGACCTTGAGGCCGATGCCTGCGAAGAAGATGGGCGCGAAGACCATGTACGCGCTGATGTCGACCCTTCTTTCAACGTACTTGGCGTCATGCAGGTTGCAGAGGACGATGCCCGCGACGTAAGCACCGGTAATCTCAGCGATGCCGAAGTAAGTCTTGGAGACGTAAGCCATCACGATGCAGTAAACAAGGGCGATGATGGGAATTCGCCTCGTGTGTTCGTAGCGCTTGTCGAGCCACTTGAATATCTTATAAACGATGAAGCCGGTTATGATCGCGATCGCAAAGAACAGGACCGCTTTGAGTATGATCGTCCAGACGTTTGCGTCCGTGTCTTTTGCACTCAGCACGAATGTAAGGACGATGATGCCGATTACGTCGTCGATTATCGCGGAGCTGACGATCGTCGTGCCGACGGTGCCGTTGAGCTTGCCCAATTCCTTAAGGGCCGCGACCGTGATGCTGACCGAAGTCGCGGACATTATCGTGCCGATGAAGAGGGCTTTGTAGAACTGTTCGCTTCCGATCTCGCCAAAGCCGTAGAAGCTCATGAAAAGGATGGCGCCAAGGATCATGGGGACGAAAACGCCCGCACAGGCGATGGCCGTAGCCTTGAGTCCCGTCTGCTTGAGCTTCTTCATGTCAGTAGCGAGGCCCGCCTCGAACATGAGCATTATTACGCCGATCTCAGCCATCTTGGTGATGAAGTCGGTCTCGCTGACGAAGCCCAGGAGGGCAGGTCCTATCAGGACGCCGGCAAGTATCTCGCCGACGACTTCAGGAGCGTGGAGCTTTCTTGCGAGGATGCCGAAAGCTTTCGCGCTGAACAATATGATTGCAAGATCCCGAAGGAATGAAAAATCTTCCAAATTGCCGCTCCTTATTTAACCCCAAAGCATAATAGCACGCTTTCAGGGTGTCAGTTATAATACAGAGTGCAAAAATGTTATTATATTATTTAGACTTATTTTGTATATGGGGGCAATATGGCGATAAAAGAACTGGAATATCCCTTTGATCCGGACTATATCCTGCGAAAAAAGAAGGCCATAAAAAGACAGCTCACAGAGCGTGAGGGAGTCAGCTACACTGACAAGAAGATAGCCATTTTAGGCGGCTCGACGACCAGCGACATCAAGCTGATCCTTGAGCTCTTCCTTCTGAATTACGGCATCAGGCCCGAATTCTATGAATCCGAATACAACCAGTACTATGAGGACGCGGTCTTCGGAAATGAGGAGCTGGACAAGTTTTCTCCCGATCTCGTGTTTATTCATACGACTTCACGAAACATCACGGCTTTTCCTTCAGTGACCGACAGCGAGGACGACGTAAAGGCTCTCGCGGACCAGACGATGGCGCGCTTCACGCAGATCTGGGGCAAGCTTACTGAGAAGTTCCACTGCACGATAATCCAGAACAATTTCGAGCAGCCTTACTACAGGCTCATGGGCAACAGCGACGTCTCCGACATCCACGGAAGGCTAAATTTCATCAACAGGCTCAACGAGCGTTTCTATGAATATTCAAGAAGCCACGAGAACTTCTTTATAAACGACATCAACTACGTTTCGGCCGTTTACGGCATCAAGAAGTGGTCCGATCCGAGCGACTGGTACAGATACAAGTATGCGGTCGCGGTTTCCGCGATCCCTGAGTTCGCATTCAATCTCTCGCACATAATCAAGGCGGTCTACGGCAAGAACAAGAAGGCGTTCGCGCTCGACATGGACAACACCCTCTGGGGCGGCATCGTAGGCGACGACGGTCCCGAGAACATCCACATCGGCCATGAGGACGCGGAGTCCGAGTTGTTCACCGAATTCCAGCAGTACGTCAAAGCCCACAAGGATCTGGGCATCCTTTTGACCGTCGCTTCCAAGAACGACGAGGAGAATGCCCTTGCGGGCCTTGCGCGCCCCGATTCAACGCTGAAGCAGGACGATTTCCTGGTCATCAGGGCGAACTGGGACAACAAGGACATCAACATCAAGAAGACTGCGGCCGACATAAACATCGGAGCGGACAGCTTTGTTTTCATTGACGACAACCCGATGGAAAGGGCTTTGGTCGAGGCTCAGGTCCCCGGCATCAGCGTTCCCGAGGTTGGCGCACCTGAAACCTACATCGACGTCATCGATTCAAACGGCTATTTCGAGGTCACCGGACTTTCAGCAGAGGACCTTAAGAGAAACGGCATGTACAAGGCGAACATTGAAAGAGAAAAGGCCGCCGCGACTTTCGACGACTACGACGACTATCTGAGATCGCTTGAAATGGAAGCCGAGATAAAGGCTTTTGCTCCGGTCTATATGGCCAGGATCGCTGAGCTTACCAACAAGAGCAACCAGTTCAACCTCACGACGAAGCGCTGCAGCCAGGCCGAGATCGAGAAGTTTGCGATGGATCCTTCTTATATCACCCGCTACGGCAGGCTTGAGGACAAGTTCGGAGACAACGGCGTTGTGGCTGTGTCTTTCGGCCATGAAGCAGAAGAAAACGGCGAGAAGGTATTCCTCATGGACCTCTGGCTCATGAGCTGCAGGGTCTTGAAGCGCGGCATGGAGTTCGCGATGATGGACGAGTTCGTCAAAGAGTGCAAAACGCGAGGAATAGTGAAGATAAAAGGCTTTTATTATCCTACGGCCAAGAATAAAATGGTTAAGGACTTTTACGGGCTCCAGGGATTTGTTAAAATCCGTGAGTCGGAGGACGGGTCATCCGAATGGGAACTCGACCTTTCCGCACCGTACAGTTCCAAGAACGTTGCGATCAAAGTCAATTGAAATAAGGAGATTTGAATAATGAGCAGAGAAGAGGTTTTCGCAAAGCTTAACGAGATCTTCCAGGATGTTTTCGACGATGAGGACATCAACGTAACCGAGACCACCACCGCAGCCGACGTTGACGGCTGGGATTCACTTGAGCACATCAACCTGCTCGTTGCCATCGAGAGGGGCTTTAGCATCAGGTTCACGATGGGCGAGACCACGGGCCTCAAGAACGTCGGCGAGATGGTCGACAAGATCATGGCTCACCTCGGATAACAAGTAATGTCGCTCGTATCATCCGCTTTCCTTGCATTTGTCGCCTTTACGGCAATCATCTACTATCTCACGCCCGGCAGCGCGAGACGTTGGATACTGCTTGCGGCAAGCCTTGCATTCTGCGCGTCCTGCGGATTCTATTCGCTCGTATTTGTGCTCCTCGCGGCCGTTACGACGTTTATCGGAGGCCTTCTTTCAGGACCTTCAAAGAGCAGGGGGCTCCGTAATGCCGCCTGCGTCATCACCGTTGTCCTCAACCTCGGGATCCTCTGTGCCGTAAGATACTACGGCGTCATCGGACTCTTTGCCGAGAACCTCAACAAGGTCTTTGGTGCTTCTGAGAACACGCGCACCTTTATGCTTTATGCCGTTCCGGTCGGAATGGCGTTCTACACCCTGCAGCTCATCGGATACACGCTTGACTGCAGATGGGAGAGGACCGAACCTGAGAAGAACTTTTTCAGGTATCTTCTCTTCGCGACCTACTTCCCGTATTTCACTTCGGGTCCTATGAATTCTTACGCGAACCTTTCGGTCAAGTTAGACGGCGCAAAGGATGCGAAGTTTTCCATTGGCAGGCTCAGGGACAGCGCGATTAGGATTGCTTGGGGCTTTTTCAAAAAGCTCGTCATCGCTGACAGGATAGCTGTCATAGTCAATGCGATCTATGGCAATCACGAGACATACGGCGGACTTTATGTGTTTATCGGCGCCGCGTGCTTTGCCATCCAGCTTTATGCCGACTTCTCAGGCTGCATGGATGTCGTTTTGGGCGCATCCCACCTTTTGGGCATAGAGATGCCTGAGAACTTCAACAGCCCGTTCCTTTCACACACCATCCGCGAATATTGGCAGCGCTGGCACATCACGCTCGGCGGCTGGCTTCGCGACTACCTTTTCTATCCGATGCTCCGCACCTCCGTTTTCGTCAAGATCGGCGACGGCGCAAAGAAGCTTTTCGGCAAGAAAAAGGGCAAAAAGGTGCCTACTTATCTCGGTCTGATAATCCTCTGGGCGGCAGTAGGCTACTGGCACGGCGGACTCATGAAGTACGTCATCGGCACGGGACTTCTCCATTGCTTCTACATCATTCTGGGCGAACTGGTCGAGCCCGTTTCCGTCAAGCTCAGGAAGGCGCTTCACAGCGATAAGATGCCCTATAAGATATTCCAAACGGCGCGTACCTTCTTCCTGATCTGCCTCGGCCACATCTTCTTCAGGGCCAACAACGTTCCTGACGCGATAATGATGTACAAGTCGATATTCCAGCCGTTCTCAATGAACAGCGAAACGCTGGCTTCATTGGGACTTGATACTGGCAACCTCGTCGTTCTGCTCGCATCGTTTGCGGTATTGGTCGCAGTTGACGTCTACAAATACCGCGAAAAGCAGGAGGAAGAACCGCGTCTTGTGCTTGCCAAGCTCGCAAGCAAGCCCGCAGTCTTATCCTGGGCGGTATTCATGATCCTTGCCATCGCAGTGCTGATCTTCGGCATGTACGGTCTGGGATATGATTCAGGAGCATTTATTTACGCAAGAATATGATCTCTTTGCAGGGAATGATCAGGAGGTAATGACATGAACATAGTTTGTCTTGATATGGAAGGTGTACTGGTACCCGAGATCTGGATCGAGTTCTCCAAGAAGACCGGCATTCCGGAGCTTACGCGCACGACACGCGACGAGCCCGATTATGACAAGCTGATGCATTGGAGACTCGGCATACTCCGTGAGCACGGCCTTGGCCTCAAGGAGATCCAGGACGTCATCGCTCAGATCGATCCGCTTCCCGGCGCGAAGGAATTCCTCGACGAGCTGAGAAAGGACATGCAGGTGATCATAATCAGCGACACCTTCACGCAGTTTGCAATGCCCCTCATGGCAAAGCTCGGTTATCCCGCGCTCTTCTGTAATTCGCTGATCGTGGGCGAAGACGGAATGATCGAAGACTTCAAGATGAGGATCGAGAACTCAAAGCTTTCCACGGTCCGTGCCCTGCAGTCCATCGGATTTGATACCATCGCTTCAGGCGACTCCTACAATGACCTCGACATGATCAAGGCATCAAAGGCGGGATTCCTTTTCAAGAGCACAGAGAAGATCATCGCTGACAATCCGGACATTCCGGCATTTGAGGATTTCCCTGAGCTGTTGGCTGCTATCAAGGCAGTACCCGATTCCAACTAAAAGGCTTTACAAGCCCTTTACATTGGGGCAACACTTGGAATTAATAAGGGTTGTATAATCACATTATGGGACTGGATTATACAACCTTTTATATTGAAGCGAATATCGTGTGCATCATTATCTTTCTGATGATGTTCATGAGGGAAATGGGCTCTGTCGGAAGGCAGGCAAAGCAGATGGTATTCGTAAACATCACGATCGCCCACATGCTATATTTCATTTGTGACACGGCGTGGGTGTTGGTCATTTCGGACATCATTCCCAAGAATTTTTACACGGCTTCTGCCGTTAATGTCTTTAACGCCATTCTGCTCAGTGCGATCACCGGATTCTGGTTCGTATATGTTGAACTGTCACAGGGCGAGAAATACATTGCTCAGTTTAAGCGCAGGATACTCGTTCTCACGCTGGCAATGCTCGAGACGGCGATCATCCTTGTACTGTTTGTTTTCTTCCCCCGCACGGTTATCGATGAGAATTACGAAATGACAACGGCTTACTACGTAGTGTTCATAAGCATTCCGGCCATATACATCATAATCAGCTCGGTTAGGTCGTTCATAAGGGCTGCCAGGAAAGAAAACTATGCGGTCAGGTTTCAGTACATTGTTTGCGGCGTATATCCTGTCATCATCACTGTTTTCGGAATCATCCAGGTCGCATGGCTTAATGCGCCGGTATTCTGTTTCGGCTCGACGATCATGATGCTCTACGTTTACATAATCAGCCTGAACGACCAGGTATCCATCGATGAGCTGACGCACCTTAACAACAGAATGCAGCTCAAGAAATACATTGTCAGCGAGTCCTCAAGAGCTAATGCGGACAAGACGGTCTACTACATCCTCATGATCGACCTCAACAAGTTCAAGCAGATCAATGACCAGTACGGACACGTTGAAGGGGACCGCGCGCTCATCAGGACGGCTGAAGCCCTGAAGCTCGCATGCGCGGACAACCCGCTGAAGACGTTTCTCGCAAGATACGGCGGAGACGAATTCATAATCGTCGCAAAAACGGATGATGAAGAGAAGATCAAGGGCCTTTGCAAAGGAATCAAAGAAACGATGAACCGGTTAAATGATGAATCCGGTTCGGAATACAGGATAGATGCCTGCATCGGTTACGCAAGTTATTGCGGAGACATCAAGAGATTCCAGGAAGCTTTGGGTCAGGCGGACGAAGCCTTGTATAAAGAAAAGGCGCTGCTCAGCGCGGGAAGGTGAAATCCTTTTTGAGCCGCCCGCGGATCATGCTGATGATCATTAGCAGGCATTTGCATATTTTTTGCGCTTTTCGGCCTAAAATGTGCACTGGTTTATGCAAAAACGTTTGCATTTGCACTTTTTTGTGCAAAAACAGACCGATCTGCGCACTAAAAACTGCAAATTGATTCGAGCTGCAAATTACGAGGTGCGCATGTAAAAAAAGGCCGCATCGCTGCGGCCCTTTAAGTTCAACAATCAGTTATCACTTCTTAATGAGCAGTGACTTACCTGTCATCTCTGCAGGCTGGGGCAGGCCCATGATCTCAAGGAGCGTGGGTGCGATGTCGCAGAGCTTGCCGCCTTCACGGAGCGTGTACTCGGGATCGTAGTTGTAGAGGATGAACGGAACGGGGTTCGTTGTGTGTGCAGTATGAGGCTGCATTGTCTCGAGGTTCATCATCTGCTCTGCGTTGCCGTGGTCTGCACAGATGAAGAGAACGCCGTTCATCTTCTTGACTGCCTCGACTGCGCCGCCTACGCATGCGTCAACTCTCTCGAC
>JAFZVF010000053.1 GCA_017617935.1 Clostridiales bacterium
GGGAGAAACGCCCGAAAACGTCTTTTCGTACGTTTCTTCGCTGCTGGACCGCTACGATATGGGCATCATCAAGCCGGAGGTCCCGGAAGCGGAGACGGCGGAAAACGGATAGAATACCAAATATGGTGGGGTCACCGGCAGGTGACCCCCTATCTGTAGAAAGAAAAGAAACACCCGGATATGTTGTCGCTATTTTGCGAATATACGATGGATGCATAAACCCCCGAAGGCTTGAAAATAGGGGCTTTCGGGGGTTTAAAATTTTTTGAAAAATTTTTTGATTTTCTTTGAAAAAGTGCTTGCATGCTGCGGGACCTTGTTGTATATTAGTAGAGCTTGCTTTGGACAGGGAAAAGGCTGAAAAGCCTTGAACTGACCCAGCGGAGAAGCAGAAAGTTGCAGAGCCATCTGGTAATTTCTGCCGAGAATTGTCGGTCCAAAAGAGGCCGGCGAAGGAGTTCTCGCATTTTTGCTTTGAGGTGAAAAATAGGAAACACACGGGGGCGTGTACAAAACGCGAAAAACCCGGAACATCCTGAAATTTCAAGGCAATGCGGCATCAAACCTCGCACAGATATGGCGAAAATGTGCGAAAAGACATGGCGGAGCAGAGTTCCGCAGGCAAACAAGGAGGAAAAAACAACAATGAGTAGTCAGAAAATCAGAGTCAGACTCAAGGCTTACGACCACAAGGCGCTGGACCAGTCCGCAGAGCGGATCGTCGAGACCGCCAAGAAGACCGGTGCAGAAGTTTCCGGCCCCATCCCTCTCCCCACGGAAAAGGAAGTCGTTACGATCCTGAGAGCGGTTCACAAGTACAAGGACAGCAGAGAGCAGTTCGAACAGAGAACCCACAAGAGACTCATCGATATCCTGAACCCGACGCCCAAGACCATCGACGCGCTCACCAAGCTCGACATGCCCGCAGGCGTGGATATCGAGATCAAGCTGTAAGTACAAAGGTTATATAGATTACCCACGTGCTTAGTATGATTACCAACGTAATCCGCTGTAAGAACTAGGAGGAAAAACATGAAAGGAATCTTAGGAAAGAAGATCGGCATGACCCAGATCTTTTCCGAAGCAGGGGAAATGATCCCTGTGACCGTCATTGAGGCAGGTCCCTGCGTGGTGACCCAGCTCAAGAACGAAGAGACCGACGGCTACAAGGCTGTACAGCTCGGTTTCGAAGATCAGAAAGAACAAAGACTGACCAAGCCCGAAAGAGGCCACTTCGCCAAGGCCGGCGTCGCCTGCAAGAAGTACCTGGGCGAATTCAGACTCGACGAAGACGAAAGCTACGAACTCGGACAGACCGTTTCCGCAGCAGACTTCGAAGAAGGCGCCAAGCTCGACATCACGGGTACTTCCAAAGGTAAGGGTACCCAGGGCAACATCAAGAGACATCACCACAGAAGAGGCCCGATGACCCACGGTTCCAAGCACAAGAGACTGCCCGGCGGTCTGGCTGCAGCCACGTATCCTTCCAGAGTGTTCCTTGGCAACAAGGCGCCCGGAAGAACCGGCAGAGACACCGTCACCGTGCAGAACCTGGAACTCGTCAAGGTGATCGCAGACAGAAACCTGATGCTCGTTAAGGGCGCTGTTCCCGGCAGCAAGGGCGGACTTCTCCGCATCAAGGCTGCAGTCAAGGGACAGGCCAAGTAACGGGGTCGGAAAGGAGAAAGTCAAATGGCAAAAGTTACTATGTTAACCATGGCCGGCGCCGAAGCAGGCACCATCGAACTCAACGATGCCATCTTCGGGATCGAGCCGAACGAATACGCAGTACATGCGATCATCAAGAACTATCTGGCCAACCAGAGACAGGGCACCCAGTCCGCTAAGACCAGAGGCGACGTCCGCGGAGGCGGAAGAAAGCCGTTCAGACAGAAGGGGACCGGCCGCCACAGACAGGGCAGCACCACGGATCCTTCCCAGGTAGGCGGCGGCGTCGCATTCGCGCCCAAGCCCAGAAGCTACAGATACTCCGTGCCCAAGAAGCTGAAGAGACTCGCAATGTTCTCCGCTCTGTCTTCCAAGGTCGCCGAGAACGAGATCATCGTTCTGGACAAGCTGGAGATGGACGAACCCAAGACCAAGGACATGCTCAAGGTCCTGGAAGCCGTCAAGGCGCAGAAGAAGGCTCTGATCGTCACCGCTGAGAACTGCGAGAACGTCATCAAGAGCGCGAACAATATTCCCGGAGTTCAGACGACCACCGTCGGTCAGATGAACGTATACGAGATCATCAACCACGGCAGCTTCATCATCACCAAGGATGCGGTTGCGAAACTGGAGGAGGTGTACGCATAATGAGAACTCCTTACGACGTAATTATCGAGCCGGTCATCTCCGAAAAGAGCATGGACGATGCCGCGGATAAGAAATATACCTTCAAGGTCGCTGTCGACGCCACGAAGCCCGAGATCAAGAAGGCTGTGGAAGAAGCTTTCGGCGTGACCGTCGTCAAGGTCAACGTAAGCAATTACGACGGCAAGTTAAAGAGACAGGGAAAGTACGTAGGCAGAACTCCTTCCTATAAGAAGGCGATCGTTACGCTTTCCGAATCCAGCAAGACCATCGAGTTCTTCGAAGGACTCTAAAACAGGAGGAAGAAACAATGGGTATCAAGAAATATAAACCGACTACTCCGGGTTTAAGAGGAATGACCGTTTCCACTTTCGAAGAGATCACTGAAAGCACTCCGGAAAAGTCCCTGACTTACACCCTGAAGAAGAATGCCGGCCGCAACAACAGAGGCTGCATCACCGTCAGACACCAGGGCGGCGGCACGAGACGCAAGTACAGAGTGATCGACTTCAAGAGAAACAAGGACGACATTCCCGCGACCGTCAAGACCATCGAATACGATCCCAACAGAACCGCTAACATCGCTCTCGTCTGCTACGCGGACGGCGAAAAGAGATACATCATCGCTCCCAACGGCCTGAAGGTCGGCGACGTTCTCTACAGCGGCGCCGCAGCGGATATCAAGACCGGCAACACCCTGCCTCTCGCGAATATCCCCGTCGGTACCATCATCCACTGCATCGAACTGAAGCCCGGCAAAGGCGCTCAGCTGTGCAGAGCAGCCGGCAACGGCGCTCAGCTGATGGCCAAGGAGGGCGCTTACGCTCAGGTAAGACTTCCGTCCGGCGAAGTCAGAAAGATCGCCATGAACTGCAGAGCCACGATCGGCGAAGTCGGCAACATCGACCACGAACTGATCTCCATCGGCAAGGCAGGCAGAAAAAGACACATGGGTATCCGCCCGACCGTTAGAGGTTCTGTCATGAACCCGAACGACCATCCTCATGGCGGCGGCGAAGGCAAGGCACCCGTCGGCCGTCCCGGCCCGGTAACGCCTTGGGGCAAGCCCGCTCTCGGCTATAAGACGAGAAAGAAGAACAAGGCTTCCAACCAGTACATCGTCAAGAGAAGAAATCAGAAGTAGTTGAAGGAGGATACAGAAAACATGAGCAGATCCTTAAAGAAGGGCCCGTTCGTAGACAGAAAGCTGCTGAAGGCGATCGACGACATGAACGCTGCCAACGACAAAAAGGTCATCAAGACTTGGTCCAGACCGTCAACGATCTTCCCCCAGATGGTCGGCCACACGATCGCGGTGTACGACGGCAAGAAGCACGTACCCGTATATATCACAGAAGACATGGTAGGACATCGCCTCGGCGAATTCGCTCCGACCAGAACATTCAGAGGACACGCTGGTTCCTCCAAGGTTAAGTAGGAAAGGAGATAAGCAATGGAAGCTAAGGCAGTTGCAAAGTACGTAAGAATGTCTCCGACCAAGCTTGCCCCCATCACCGATCTGGTAAGAGGCAAGGACCTGCAGGAGGCTCTGACCATTTTAAAGTTCACACCCGGCAAGGCATCTGAACTTGTAGAAAAAGTCGTTCAGTCCGCAGCGGCAAACGCTGAGAACAACCACGACATGGACGTTTCCAAGCTCTACGTCGCAGAGATCTATGCGAACAAGGGCCCCACGATGAAGCGCTGGAGAGCCGGCGCCCAGGGCAGAGCGGGAATGATCCTCAAGAGAAGCAGCCACATCGGCGTAACTTTAAAGGAAAGATAATCAGTAGGAGGTTATTATGGGTCAGAAAGTTAGCCCGCATGGATTCAGAGTGGGCGTCATCAAAGACTGGGATTCCAAATGGTACGCAAACAAGAAGAACTTCTCTGATTATCTCATCGAAGATAACAAGGTCAGAGATTTCATCAAGAAGAAGCTGTATCTGGCAGGCGTATCCAAGGTCGTCATCGAAAGAGCGGCTGAAAACCAGATGCGGATCAACGTTCTCACCGCTAAGCCCGGCATGGTCATCGGACGCGGCGGCGACGGCATCGACCAGCTGAAGAACGAACTGGAAAAGTTCACCGGCAAGAGCGTTGTCCTGAATATCGTAGAACTGAAGAGACCGGAGACCGACGCGCTGCTGACCGCAGAGAGCATCGCTCAGGCTCTTGAAAAGAGAGTTTCCTTCAGAAGAGCCATGAAGCAGGCCATCCAGAGAACCATGAAGGCCGGCTGCAAGGGCATCAAGGTCGTCATCAGCGGCCGCGTAGGCGGTGCTGAGATCGCCAGAAGCGAAAAGTATTCCGAAGGCAACGTTCCTCTCCACACGCTGCGCGCCAACATCGACTACGGTTTCACCGAAGCCGATACCCAGTACGGCCGCATCGGCGTCAAGGTATGGATCAACAACGGTGAAGTCCTCGAAAAGGGCCTCATCCCCTCCATCCCCGAAGAGAAGGAAACCAAGCGCGGCGAAGGCCGCAGAGGCGACAGACGTCAGAGAAGAGACGGCGATCGTCCCAGAAGAGAACGCGGCGAAGGCAGAAGAGGCGGCCGTTTCGAAGAGAAGCCCGTCAAGAAGTACGAGAATCCGAGAAAGCGCCCCGCTAAGCCCGCTCCCGCACCCGTTGCAACCGAACCTGCAGTCGAAGCGGAATCCTCCGCCCCCGCAGAAGAATAAGGAAGGAGGACAAAGCTTATGTTAATGCCTAAGCGCGTTAAGTACAGAAGACAGCACAGAGGCAGAATGAAAGGCATCGCCACCAAGGGCAACACCGTTACCTACGGCGAATATGGCCTTGTCGCCCTCGAACCTGCCTGGATCACTGCGAACCAGATCGAGGCAGCCCGTATCGCCATGACCCGTTCCATCAGAAGAGGCGGTCAGGTGTACATCAAGATTTTCCCTCACAAGTCGGTCACCAAGAAGCCCGCTGAAGTCCGTATGGGTTCCGGTAAAGGTGCTCCTGACCACTGGGTAGCAGTGGTCAAGCCCGGCAGAGTGATGTTTGAGATCGCCGGCGTCAGCGAAGAAGCCGCGAAGGAAGCTATGAGACTCGCAATGCACAAGCTTCCGATCAAGTGCAAATTCGTCAAGAAGGCAGACCAGAAGGACGGTGAAGCATAATGAAGATCGACAAGGTAAGAAATATGAGCCAGGCCGAGCTTGCTTCCGAAGAACTGAAGCTGAAGAAGGAGCTCTTCAACCTGAGATTCCAGCACGTCACCGGACAGCTGGAGAACCCTCTCAAGATGAGAGAGGTCAAGAGAGATATCGCCAGAGTGAAGACCGCGCTCAGAGAAAAAGAGCTGAAGGCGGCCGAGAAGTAGCGTGAAAGGAGGAAGCGAGAATGTCTGATAGAAACAGCAGAAAGACCACGGTCGGCATCGTTACCAGCAACAAGATGGACAAGTCCATCGTCGTAGCTACCGAAGAGACCCGTCGCCACCCCCTTTACGGTAAATCTACCAAGATCACCAAGAAGTTCATGGCGCACGACGAGAACAACGAGTGCCAGATCGGCGATAAAGTA
>JAFZVF010000054.1 GCA_017617935.1 Clostridiales bacterium
ACGATGAGAGCGGCAAGGGTGTAGACCTCTTCTAATCTCACGATCTATTCTTGATCAGATACTCCCGGTTAATCACCGGGAGTTTTTTTATGTTTGCTTTTTTCTCCGATAATGTATATCTTTTGTTCATGCCTTTATTAACCGTACAGAACGTTTCCAAAAGTTATGGCGAGCGCCGCGTGTTAAGCGACGTTTCATTTCGCGTGAACAAAGGCGACAGGATCGCATTCATCGGAGACAATGGAGCAGGCAAGTCCACGCTCTTCAAGATAATAAGGGGAACGATCGCGCAGGATGAAGGCGAGATATTTCTTCACGGAAACACGATCGCGGGATATCTTTCACAACGGATCGAAGAACAGGATCTTTCATCAGCAACTTTAAAACCTTCAATATTGGTTGAGATTGAAATGCGTCTTTCTTCACTTGAAAAGGAGATATCCGATCTTTCGGTTTCAGATCCTGATTCAGATGAATTGAAACTGAAGATGGAAGAATATTCAAATGCACGGTCCGAATATGAAGCCGCAGGCGGATACGATTACGAATACAGGCTTGCAGACGCTTTCAGGGGATTGGGTCTTGGCGAGACCGTAGGCAGCGCGAGAACTGATTTTTCATCTCTTTCCGGAGGTGAAAAGATGCGCGTGTGTCTTGCGCGTTTAATCGTCGAACATCCTGACGTGCTTATGCTCGACGAGCCTACGAACCATCTGGACATTGAAGCGATCGAGTGGCTTGAATCGTTTCTTTCATCTTACGGCGGTGCGGTTTTCGTAATCACGCATGACAGACATTTTATAGATTCAGTTGCAACGCGCGTCATCGAACTTGACGGCGGCCGCATAACCGAATACAGGGGAAACTATTCCGATTACGTTATACAGAAAGAGGAATTTCTCAAAACGCAGACTGCGGTAATTGAGAATCTTGAAGCGGAACTTTCGCATCAGTTGGACGTCAAACAGACGATGCTTTCACATAGAAACATATCGGGTTATCATCAGCGCGAAAAAGTCGTTGACAAGCTTGCCGACGTCTTGGAAAGGGAACGCGCAAAACTTCCCGCGCAGTATGCGAAGATGAGCTTTAGCGCGATACCCGTTGAACGTTCCGGAAGGTCTGACAAGATCCTTCTTCAGGTAACCGGAGTTTCGAAGAGGTTTGACGATTGCGACACGGATCTTTTCTCCAACATATCTTTCGAACTCAAAGCTGATGAGAAAATGTTTTTGTGCGGACCTAACGGATGCGGAAAGACGACGCTTCTTCAGATGCTTGCGGGAAAGGCATACGGAACCGAAGGAAAGGTCATGATCGCTTCAGGAACTTCATGCGGATACATGGGCCAGTTCGTTCCTTTTGAAGATGAGGAGTTGACCTGTTTTGACGAACTCGTTGAAAGAAGCGAAGGAATAAAGACTACTGAAGCGAGATCGCTTTTGGCGAGATTCGGGTTCCGCGGTGATGACGCGTTTAAGCAGATAAAGGACCTTTCAGGCGGTGAAAGATCAAGGCTCTATCTTTGCTGCCTCTTGAGGGAGAGCCCTGACATACTGTTTTTGGATGAGCCTACGAATCACCTGGACATCAACTCGCGCGAGATATTGGAAGACGCAGTCAAGGAATATGACGGTGCGGTCATCTGCGTTTCACACGACAGGTTTTTCATCGAAAAGTGCGCTGACGACATCCTTGGATTTGCTGACGGAACCGCTTCCGAATTCGAAAAATACGAGTATTACAGGAAGTCGGTCAGAAAGCCGGTAAAGCAAGAAGAGACGCAAAAGGAAGTTTCCGATAAGCCTTCGAAGAAGAGAAACGAAGACAGGAAGGCGTCCGCGAAGCGCCGTCAGAGACTGTCCGACATCGAAAAGGAAACGAAGTCCCTTGAAGAGGAACAAAAACAGATAGAAGCGCGTTTCGGCATTGACGCGGGCGAAGAAGAATACAAGAGATATGCGGAGATCAGCGCAAAATTGAATGCGCTTTACGAGGAGTATTTCGAACTCGGTGAAGAATGATATTAATATTATTCTTTAAGATGGAATGATAATGTTGTAAAATTTTATATATCATTTCAAGCGAGGTACTTCATATGGGCATGACGATTACGCAGAAGATCCTGGCGGATCATGCCGGGGTGCCTGAAGTCAAGGCGGGAGATCTCATCGAGGCAAAGCTTGATTACGTGCTTGGAAACGACGTTACTACGCCTCCCGCGATAAAGATATTCAAACAGCTTGGAACAGACAAGGTCTTTGACAAGGACAGGGTGTGCCTTATCCAGGACCACTTCACTCCCAACAAGGACATTAAATCAGCCGAACTCTGCAAGACGATGAGGTGTTTTGCAAGAGAACAGGAGATAACGCATTTTTACGAGCTCGGTCGCCGTGAGATGGGAATAGAGCACGTCATCCTGCCGGACAACGGAATAGTCTTGCCGGGCGACATGGTCATCGGTGCGGATTCGCACACCTGCACTTACGGAGCGCTTGGCGCGTTTTCTACCGGCGTCGGTTCAACTGACCTTGCATGCGCAATGGCAAAGGGCGTTACATGGTTTAGGGTTCCTGAAGCGATAAAGGTCATCCTTAAGGGTTCCTTCCAAAAGTTTGTGACCGGAAAGGACCTCATACTTCACCTGATCGGCATGATCGGCGTTGACGGTGCGCTTTACAAGTCCTTGGAATTTGAAGGCGAAGGCTTAAAGAGCATTTCCATGGAAGGAAGGCTTACGATCTGCAACATGGCGATCGAATGCGGAGCAAAGAACGCGATATTCCCGTTTGACGAATACACTTTAAGATACATCGCAAAGACCAATCCGAAGAGGTTTTCCGCGAGCGATTACAAGATCTACACCGCTGATGAGGACGCTGAATATTCTCAGACGATCGAGATCGATCTTTCAGAGATCCCTCTCACGGTCGCTCTCCCGAGCATCCCTTCAAACACCAGGAAAGCCGCCGACTGCACGGATCTCAAGATAGACCAGGTCGTCATCGGTTCATGCACGAACGGGCGTCTTGAAGACATCGGAGCGGCAGCTGAGATACTCAAGGGCCTGAAGGTCCACAAGGACGTCAGATGCATAATAATCCCGGGTTCGCAGAAGATATACAGGTATGCGATGGAGGCCGGGTGGCTCCGTATCTTTGACGATGCGGGCTGCGTCATTTCGACGCCGACCTGCGGTCCCTGCCTTGGCGGACACATGGGCGTTCTCGCAAAAGGCGAAAGGTGCGTTTCTACGACCAACAGAAACTTCGTAGGACGCATGGGCGATACCGGTTCCGAAGTAATATTGAGCGGCGTTCCGGTCGCGGCTGCATCCGCCGTTCTTGGACGCGTTGGAACGCCTGACGAGCTCTGACGGAGGTGGTTTATGATAGTTACCGGCAAAGCATTCAAATACGGAGACAACGTTGACACCGACGTCATCATTCCCGCAAGATACCTGAATTCCGCGGATCCCGAGCATCTCAAGCAGCACTGCATGGAAGACATTGACGCTTCTTTTGCGGGCAGGGTGAGCCAGGGCGACATCATGGTCGCGGGAAAGAATTTCGGATGTGGATCTTCAAGAGAGCACGCTCCCGTTGCGATCAAGGCGAGCGGGATATCTCTTGTGATAGCAGAGAGCTTTGCGAGGATATTCTTCAGAAACTGCATCAACGTCGGCCTTGCGATACTGGAGTGCCCCGAAGCGGCGGAAGCGATATCTGAAGGCGATGTCGTCAAAGCTGATTTTGATACGGGAATAATCGAGAACGTTACCAAGAACGAAAAATACCAGTCCAAGCCGTTCCCTGACTTCATCAACGGGATCATCGCGAGCGGCGGGCTGGTTCAGTATACGAAGGACCATACGGGCATTTGACGGGAAAGGGGGACCTAATGACAAGATCTTACAACATAGTTTCGATACCCGGTGACGGAATAGGTCCCGAGACGAACGGCGCGGCGGTAAGAGTGCTTGAAGCGGTTGCCGCGAAGTACGGTTTTGAGCCCAGGATAACTGAATACAAGGCGGGCGGTAGCGCCATAGACGCATACGGCATCCCGCTTCCGGGCGAGACCCTTCAGGCGGCATTGGATTCCGACGCGGTGCTCTTGGGAGCCGTCGGAGGCCCGAGATGGGACATGATCGAGGCTGAAAGAAGGCCGGAACAGGCCATTTTGGGACTTCGCCAGGGAATGCACCTTTATGCGAACCTAAGGCCCGCGACCCTCATGAAGGAACTCGGAAACGTCTCTCCTTTGAAGGATCCGGGAAAGATCGATCTTCTCATAGTCAGGGAGCTGACGGGAGGCATATATTTCGGCAAGCAGGGCTTGTACAAGAGCACTGAAAAGCTTTTTGACGGAACCCGAAAGGGAACCGTGGCCTTTGATACGGAAACCTATTCTGAAGCCGAGATCGAGCGGATCTTAAGGCGCGGATTTGAGTTTGCGGGCAAGCGGAGAAAGAAACTCACGGTAGTCGACAAGGCAAACGTCCTTGCTACGAGCAGGCTCTGGAGAAAGATCGCGAAAGACCTTGCCGAGGAATACAAGGACATAGAGCTTGACTTCCTCTACGTCGACAATTGCTCGATGCAGCTCGTAAGCAGGCCGGCGTCTTTTGACGTCATTGTGACTTCCAACATGTTCGGCGACATATTGTCCGATCTGGCAGGCCAGATCACGGGATCCGTAGGACTCCTGCCTTCGGCTTCTTTAGGAAACCCCGGAATGCCAGGCCTTTTTGAACCGATACACGGTTCCGCGCCTGACATAGCGGGCCAGAACAAGGCCAATCCGATAGCTTCGATCCTTTCCGTGCAGCTCATGCTAAAGCTCCATCTGGGAGAAAAGGACGCGGCGGATTCGATCCTTGAAGCCGTTAGGAAGACGCTCGCTGACGGCGCCAGAACGCCAGACATCGCGGTACACGGCGACGAAGAGGACAAGAGCAGCATAACGCTTGTTACGACGGAAGAGATGACCGACAGGATAGTCGCAAATCTTGAATAAAGAACACCATTGATCTTAGGGAGAACCGAAGAATGGCAAAAAAGCTGATAGCCGTTATAGACATAGGCTCGCTGACCGCAAGGATCAAGATCTTTGAAGTCAATCAGAAGGGCAAGCCCAGGGAGGTTGAGGCGGTCCGCAAGTTCACGGGACTCGGATCGAGAAGCTACAGGTCCGGAACCATCCAGCCCGAGCAGGTTGACGAGCTTTGCAGATGCCTGAAGATGTTTGACGAGAAGTGCCGCGAATATGGAGTTTCACGCGTTTTCTGCGTTGCGACTTCCGCGTTCAGGGACGCGACCAATGCCGACATCGTAATAGAGAAGATAAGGACGAGGACGGGATTCAAGATAAAGGTCCTGGACAACTCGATGGAGCGCTATTACCAGACCATCGCGGTCCAGGCGATCTATCCTGATTTCGGGAAGATGATCGAGAACGGAACCATGATCCTGGACATCGGTTCAGGCTCCCTGCAGGCTTCGGTTTACGACAAATCCGAGTTCGTCTTTTCACAGAACCTCGTACTGGGATCCCTCCGCATCTCGGGAATGCTCTCAGACCTTCAGAGCAGGACGACCCATTACGAGGACGTCATCGAGGAGTTCATCGCGCAGGATCTGGAAGACTATCACGCGGTCGAGCCTAAAGGCATAACGTACAGAAGCCTTATCGCGTTTTCGGGCGAGATGGGCTTCATTAAGAAGCTTTCAGGGCACGATTCCATGGGCTCCTGCGTTCTTACGAAAGAGGAGTTCCTCAAGGTATACGAGTATCTATTCAAAACGCGCGCGACCGACCTTACGCTGATAGACAAGGTTCCTTCCATGATCGCGCCGCTCCTTTTGCCGACCGCGCTCATCGTAAAGAACATGCTCGAATACACGGGCGTTGATTCGATATACATGCCGCACGCATCACTTTCGGACGGAATCGTCTATCACTACTGCTACACGACCCTTGGCCTCAAGGCTCCTTTTGCACCTGACAGCTACATCATTTCGGCTTCAAGGCACATCGCGAAGCGGTACAGGTCTCACAAGAAGCACGTCGAGTTCGTTGAAAAGACCGCGCTCATGATGTTTGACCAGCTTAAGGAGGTCAGTGGCCTCGGCGTCCGGGACAGGCTCCTTCTGCAGGTCGCGGTAATCCTTCACGAGATAGGAAAGTTCGTAAACGCAAAGAACCACAGCGATGCCGCATATTCCGTGATCCAATACACGAACCTCATGGGACTGGACCATGAGGAGCTCAACATGGTCGCGCTGATCGTAAGGCTCTATACGCGTGAGAACCCTTACGACAGCTACTACTATTCGCTTCTGTCGCCAAATCAGAAGGTCACCGTTTCAAAGCTCACGGCCATCCTGAAGATAGCCGACGCGTGTGACGCTTCGCACAAGGAGAAGGCAAAGAAGGTTACATGCGGCCTCAAGGACAACAAGTTCGTCACGACCTGCGAATCCCAGGAGGACATGTCCTTCGAGCTGTGGGCGTTCGAGAACCGCGGCAAGATGTTTGAAGACGTCATGGGCATCAAGCCCGTGCTCAAGGCAAGGAGGAGGGAAGTCTGATGGCAGTCAGAAAGACACCTGCAAAGAAAGCTTCTGCAAAGAAGGCACCCGTAAAGAAAGCGCCCGCTAAGAAGGCCGCTTCCAAGAAGACTGCGGTCAAGAAGGCTCCTGCCAAAAAAGCCGCGGAGAAGAAGGCTCCGACCGTCAAGGTAGCCTTGAAGAAGACGAACGCTCCGAAGCCTAGGGTCGCTGCAAAAAAGCCTTCTGCGGCTTCCGAGAAGACCAAGGATTACAAATCCGACAAGTATGCCTCGTTCCTTAGCGGAAACGCGAAATACTTCAACAGAGAACTCTCGTGGATAGAGTTTGACGAGCGCATCCTTCACGAGGCGAGGGACGTAAAGAACCCGCTCCTCGAAAGGCTCAACTTCCTTTCGATAACGGCTTCAAACCTTGACGAGTTCTACATCGTCCGCGTTGCCTCGCTCCGCGACATGCAGAGCATCGAATTCACCGAAAAGGATATCGCGGGCTTTACCGTCAGCGAGCAGTTGGAGAAGATCGACGAGAAGACGAGGGCACTGATGTCCCTAATGTATTCGACTTACGGTCGTTCTCTCGTTCCCGCGCTCGCACAGGAGAAGATATACCTTAAAGATTACGATGAGCTCGGAAAAGCTGAACAGGAGATCGCGGATTCCTATTTCAGGGACGTCCTCTATCCCGTTCTGACGCCCATGGCCGTTGACTCATCAAGGCCGTTCCCTCTGATCTACAACCGCATGCTAAACCTTTGCGTGATGCTCGAAAACGACGACAACCTTGTAAAGCTTCAGGACAAGGCGCATGAAGGACTGACGACCTCAAAGAAGAAAGCTTCAGCCGACAAGGAAGAGCCTGAAAAGTACATGTACGCGACGGTTCAGATCCCGACGGTCGTAAAGAGGATGTATCAGATTTCGACCGGCGACGGTGACGTTTTCGTGCCTATTGAACAGATAATAAAGGCCAACGTCAACGAACTGTTTGACGGACAGAAGGTAGTCGCTACGGGCTTCTACAGGGTCATGAGAAATGCCGACCTCGACATCGACGAGGACGAAGCTGAAGACCTCCTCAAGGAGATCGAAGAGCAGGTCAGACGAAGAAGATTCGGTGAGATCATAAGGCTTGAGATCCAGGATGACATGGATCCCGACATCCTCAAGTACCTGATCAAGGAGCTGGGAGTCAACAAGAAGGACATCTTCAGCGTAAACGGCCCGATCGACCTGACATTCCTGTCAAAGCTCACATCTGCCTGCAAGGCAAAGCATCCCGATCTCTGCTATCCGCCGCACGAGCCTGCCGAACCGGCTTCCTTCGACGGCCCCGTAAGCGAACTCGACATCTTTGCTCAGATCAGGGAGAAGGACCGCATCGTCCACCACCCTTACGAGAGTTTCGAGCCTGTGCTCGAATTCATCAAGCAGGCCGCAAGGGACCCCAACGTCCTTGCTATCAAGCAGACGCTCTACCGCGTATCCGACAAGTCTCCGATCATCGCATCGCTCCTTGAAGCGGCGCAGAGCGGAAAGCAGGTAATGGTCCTGGTCGAGCTCAAGGCGAGATTCGATGAGGAGAACAACATCAACTGGGCTAAACTTCTTGAAAATGCGGGCTGTCACGTCATCTACGGCCTTGTCGGACTCAAGACGCACAGCAAGATTACGCTCGTCGTCAGAAAGGAAGAGGACGGCATCAGGCGTTATCTGCACCTTGCCACGGGCAACTACAACGACATTACGGCAAAGATATATACGGACATAGGCCTTTTCACGGCTTCAGAGAGCTTCGGTGAGGACGCTTCACAGTTCTTCAACATGCTTTCAGGATTCTCGATCCCGCAGAATTGGAACAGGCTCGTTCCCGCACCTCTGTGGATGAAGGACTATTTCGTCCAGAAGATACGCCAGGAAGCCGAGAACGCAAGGAACGGACAGCCCGCGAGAATCGTTGCCAAGATCAATTCGCTGGTTGACGGCGTGATAATCAAAGAGCTCTATGAGGCTTCCTGCGCCGGCGTCAGGATCGACCTGATCGTAAGAGGCATCTGCTGTCTCAGGGCGGGCATTCCCGGAATGTCCGAGAACATTACGGTTCGCTCCATTACGGGCCGCTTCCTTGAACATTCGAGGATCTTCTATTTCTACAACGAGGGCCACGAGGACCTTTATCTGGCTTCCGCCGACTGGATGCCCAGAAACCTCAACAGAAGAGTCGAGCTCTTGTTCCCGGTCGAGGACAAGGACTGCAGGGCGCGCGTCATGGAGGTGCTCGAGGTCGAGCTCGCGGACACCATCCGCGTGAACTTCCTGAATCCCGACGGATCCTATTCAAAGCTTGATCTCAGGGGAAAGGCCAAGCTTGATTCACAGCAGCGCCTGATAGAGCTTGCTGATGAAGCCGCCGCGGCGCGCAACGCCAGTGAGGACAACCTGGAATTTACGCCTGCGGAAAGCCCGAAGAGTTAATATTCAACGTTTTTGCCCGACATTGTTGATTGACTTTGAAAGACTTTATTTATATGTTTGTAGAAGTTGATCACTTTGGAGGTTGACCATGAAAAGGATTAAGATAATATCGGTTTTGCTCGCGGCAGCATTGGCTGTTTCGGCTTTTGCCGGTTGTAAAAAGAAGGTTACTCCGGTAACGAGTGCCGTTGTAGTCCAGACTACTACTGCTTCTGAGACGACTACGGAGGCATTGGCTCCCAGCATCAATATCGATGAGACTACCGAGGAAACGGAAGAGACTACGGAGCAGACCGTGGCTACGACTTCCGAAACGGAGCCTGAGACCACCACGACTGAGGAGACCACGAAGGAGCCCACTCCGACGCCCACGCCCGCGCCCACTCCTTCCGTAAAGATAGCGTCCCACGTTAAGGATGAGGCAAACGTCATCAAGGATGACGCGGCTCTCGAGGCAAAGCTTGCCGAATTCGAGAAGGCCACAAAGATCATTCCGGTCGTTTACACGGTCAAGACCGACCTCAAGGGCGACGAGTTCAGGGCATACGTAAAGAACATCTATAAGAACAATTACAAGGATCAGAACCACTTCTTGATCGTTTACAGGGTCGCTAAATCCGGAGGCGGCTGGTCTTGGACTTCGAGCATAGGCAGTAAGGCTTATTCCAAGCTCAAGAACGCAGGCGTCAGCTCGACTTACTCAAGTGACCTTTCAAAGGCGCTTTCAGGCAATAAGGACAAGGGAAAGGGCTTCATCTCGTTCTTTGACAAGACCATGAAGACGATGACTGAATAACAGCCTTGTGTATGCACACAAAACACCCGTTCCCAGGGCCTGATACTCTGTGCAAAATAATCTTTACTTTTAGAAAGCAAAATAATAAAATACACGCATGAAAATCATCTGGTTTATCAGCTATGAGTATGCATTATCCGCTTCAGATAAAAGCGTTGGTATTCACTGCCGGTAATTCAGACAGCAAAATTGAATTTGGACAATGGGGTCCCGCAGTGAATACTGGGGGACCCATATTTTTTGAAAGGAAGAGAACAACATGTGCGGTATCGTTGGTTACACGGGTAAGAAAAAGGCTGCGCCGATCCTTCTTGACGGCCTTGCAAGGCTTGAATACAGAGGTTATGACTCTGCGGGAATCGCGATCAGGGATGAGGCAAAGGATCCCGTCGTGGTCAAGGCAAAAGGACGCCTCAAGGTCCTGGCTGAGAAGACTGACGGAGGAAAGGCCCTTGCAGGAACCTGCGGCATCGGCCACACAAGGTGGGCTACCCACGGTGAGCCTTCCGAGAACAACGCGCATCCCCATATCGTTGATGATTTCAACGTCGTAGGCGTTCACAACGGCATCATCGAGAACTATCAGCAGCTCCGCGAGAAGATGATCCGCAAGGGCTATGTTTTCTATTCCGATACCGACACGGAAGTCGCCATCAAGACGATCGACTACTACTACAAGAAATATACCCACGATCCGATCGAAGCCCTCGCTAAGACAATGGTCCGCGTAAGAGGCTCATATGCGCTCGCTGTTATGTTCAAGGATCATCCGGGCAAGATCTTCGTAGCCCGCAAGGACAGCCCGATGATCATCGGCGTTGACAAGGATGCTTCCTACGTTGCATCTGACGTTCCCGCGATCCTCAAGTACACCCGCAACGTTTACTACATTGCAGACCTTGAGATGGCATGCATCGAGCCTGGAAAAGCTACTTTCTACAACCTCGACGGCGACGTCATCGAGAAGGAGCAGGTAACGATCGACTGGGATGCTTCCGCTGCCGAGAAGGACGGATTCGAGCATTTCATGATGAAGGAGATCCACGAGCAGCCCAGGGCGGTCGCGGACACGCTCAAGTCAGTCGTTACGCCTGAAGGAGAGAAGTACGTTACGGATCTTTCCCAGGCTGGTTTTACTGCGGATGAGATCAAGGCTATCTCACAGATCTACATCGTAGCCTGTGGTTCCGCTTATCACGTCGGAATGGCTTCACAGTACGTTATAGAGGAATTGGTCCACATTCCCGTCAGGTGCGAGCTCGCATCCGAATTCAGATACAGGGACATGCCTTTTGCAAAGGATTCCATGGTAATAATCTTCAGCCAGTCGGGCGAAACCGCGGATTCCCTCGCTGCTCTGCGCAAGTGCAAGGAAGCAGGAATAAAGACTCTTGCCATAGTCAACGTCATCGGTTCAACGATCGCCCGTGAAGCAGACCACGTGCTCTACACGATGGCCGGTCCTGAGATCTCGGTTGCCACGACAAAGGCATACAGCGCACAGCTTGCCCTGTCTTACGTTTTGGCTGTCGAGATCGCATCCGTTAAGGGAACGATCGACGAAGAGAAGAAGCAGGAGCTCCTGACTGAGATAATGACGATCCCCGACAAGATCAGAAAGATGCTCGAGGATAAGGAACGCCTCCAGTGGTTCGCTTCCAAGCTTGCCGCTCAGAAGGACATTTTCTTCATCGGAAGAGGCATCGATTACGCGATCTGCATGGAGGGCTCGCTCAAGATGAAGGAGATCTCCTACATCCACAGCGAAGCTTATGCGGCAGGCGAGCTCAAGCACGGCACGATAAGCCTCATTGAGAACGGAACCTTCGTCATCGGCGTTCTTACGCAGAGCAGACTTTATGAGAAGACCTTGTCGAACCTCGTTGAGACAAAGAGCAGAGGAGCATACCTCATGGCACTCACCAGCTTTGGCAACTATTCGATCGAGGATTCGGCTGATTTTGTCGTTTACGTCCCGAAGATACACGAACTGTTTACGGCTTCGCTCGCGATAATACCTCTGCAGCTTTTGGGTTACTACGTATCCTGTGCAAGGGGTCTCGACGTCGACAAGCCGAGGAACCTCGCAAAGAGCGTTACCGTTGAGTAAGAGGCATAATCATGATCCACGAAGAATGCGGAGTATTCGGAATATATGACGTAGCAGGCGGAGACGTCGCGCATACTGTCTATTACGGACTTCTTTCGCTTCAGCACAGAGGTCAGGAGAGCTGCGGCATCGCAGTAAGCGACACTTCAGAGCCGAAGGGAAGGGTAAAGTCCTACAAGGACATGGGCCTTGTTAACGAGGTCTTCACGGGAGAAGAGATAGACAAGCTCCCGGGCAACATCGGAATTGGACACGTAAGATATTCAACGGCGGGTTCTTCAACCCGCGAGAACGCGCAGCCTCTCGTACTTGAATACGTTAAGGGCACACTGGCCCTTGCACATAACGGAAACCTCACCAATTCGGTCAGTTTGAGGGATGAGCTCGCTTACACGGGCGCGATCTTCCAGACGACGATCGATTCCGAGCTCATAGCATACCTTGTTGCAAGGGAGCGCCTTGAGTCTGACAGCGTTGAGGAGGCGGTTAAGCTCGCAATGAAGAAGCTTCACGGCGCGTACAGCCTCGTAATAATGTCACCCAGAAAGCTCATAGGCGCCAGGGACCCTTTCGGCTTCAGGCCTTTGGTGATAGGAAAGCGCGACCAGGCATGGATCTTTGCGTCCGAGACGTGTGCGCTGGATACGATCGGAGCGGAGTACGTCAGGGATGTTGAGCCCGGTGAGATCGTAACGGTCACGTCCGAAGGCGAGCTGATCTCCGACCGCTCGAATTGCCTGCCTAAACAAAGGCATGGACACTGCATTTTCGAGTACATATATTTTGCAAGACCCGATTCAACCATAGACGGAATTAGCGTTTATGAATCAAGGATCAAGGCCGGAAAGTTCCTTTATGAGGACGATCCGATCGAAGCAGACGTAGTGGCAGGCGTTCCCGAATCCGGAAACGTTGCGGCATTGGGATACTCAATGGCTTCAGGCATTCCTTTTGGCCAGGTCTTCGTTAAGAATTCCTATATCGGAAGAACATTCATCAAGCCGGGCCAGAAGAGACGCGAAAACAGCGTCATGGTAAAGCTCAATGCAATGAAGAGTGCAGTAGCTGGCAAGCGCGTCGTAATCGTCGATGACTCGATCGTCAGGGGTACTACTTCTGACAGGATAATTTCGATGCTCAGGGAAGCGGGCGCAAAGGAAGTCCATATGAGGATAAGCTCTCCTCCGTTCCTGTGGCCTTGCTTTTTCGGTACGGACGTACCCGCCAGAGAGCAGCTGATCGCTTACAACAGAACGATCGAGCAGATCAGGGAAAAGATTGGCGCCGACACTTTGGGATATCTCAGGGAAGACAGGCTCTCCGAGCTCGTTTCCAACAACATAAACATCTGCAAGGGCTGCTTTACGGGAACCTATCCCGAACAGCCGCCTGAAGAAGACATCCGCGGTGAATTTGAAAAGTAAGGGGAATATAAAATGAAGATCAACGTCAATGAGAATTTCGGAAAGATCAAGCAGAACTATCTTTTCTCGGACATCGCCAAGCGCGTCAGCGCTTTCAAAGAGGAAAATCCGGATGCGTCGATAATCAAGATGGGCATCGGAGACGTTACGCTCCCGCTTCCGAAGCCCGCCGTTGCCGCAATGGAAGCTGCCGCAAGGGAAATGGGCGTCAAGGAATCCTTCAGGGGATATCCGCCCGAATACGGCTACGATTTCTTAAGGGAAGCCATCAGTGGCCACTACAAGGCGCTCGGCACTGACGTAAAGGCATCTTCGATCTTCGTTTCCGATGGTGCAAAGAGCGACCTCGGCAACATCGTGGACATCCTTGGAGACAACGAGATCATCATCCCGGATCCCGTTTATCCCGTCTATGTTGACTCAAACCTCATGTCCGGCAGAAAGATCACCCTTGTACCCGGCTGCGCAGACAACGGCTTCCTGCCGATGCCTCCTGAGAAGAAGGGCAATCCCGCAGTCATCTACATCTGTTCGCCCAACAATCCGACAGGCGCGGTATATGGCTTTGAGGGCCTGAAGGCTTGGGTCGACTATGCTCTTGAAACGGGCTCGCTCATCATTTTCGATGCGGCTTACGAGGCATTCATCACAGAAAACGTTCCTCACACGATCTATCAGATCGAAGGCGCTGACGCCTGTGCAATCGAAGTTTCATCCTTCTCCAAGTTCGCAGGTTTTACCGGAACGAGATGCGGATGGACCGTCGTTCCCGAAGGCCTTGAGTCAAACGGCACGAAGATCGCGGCTCTCTGGGCAAGAAGACAGGCGACCAAGTTTAACGGCGTTTCCTATCCCGTCCAACGTGCTGCAGAGGCCGTCCTTACGCCTGACGGAGTCAAGGCGTGCATGGAGAACATCGAATACTACAGAAAGAACGCCACGATGCTCGCAGAGCTCCTCAAGTCCAAGAACGTATTCTTTACGGGCGGCGTGAATTCACCTTACATCTGGCTCAAGTGCCCCAACAACATGGGCGGCTGGGAGTTCTTCGACATGCTCCTTACCAAGTACTGCATAGTCGGAACGCCGGGCGAAGGCTTCGGTGAAGCCGGCAGCGGATTCTTCAGGCTTACGGCTTTTGGTTCCGCGGAAGGCACTGCAGAAGCATGCCAGAGACTTAAGGATCTGTAATAAGTTCATTAATGTCGATTGATTAAACTATTTGACGCGTACTTCCCA
Organism: Clostridiales bacterium; assembly: GCA_017617935.1. Classification (GTDB taxonomy): domain Bacteria; phylum Bacillota; class Clostridia; order Saccharofermentanales; family Saccharofermentanaceae; genus Saccharofermentans. The sequence goes on from JAFZVF010000054.1 coordinate 14,619, forward strand.
TGTTTTAAGTTGGGAGGTACTTTTTTGGCCATTGTGTTAACCGTGAGGGTTGACACTGGGCTTTTACTGTTGTAATGTTATGTTAACCAAAAAGGTGAACAAGGAGGATCCGACATGCGAACGAAAATTGGAGATTATTTAAGGGGACTTAGAACTAGCAAAGATATATCGCTCAGAACTATGGCTAATGATTTAGGTATTTCTCCTGCTTTTCTTTCTGCAGTAGAGAACGGAAAAAAGAAAATGCCGGATTCGTGGTTTTCGTTAATTCCGGATACTTATCATTTTGATGAATCAGCGGTCGAAGAATTTAGAGATATAGCTTATGAATCTTTAGAAGTTGTTGAATTGAACATAGCAAATGTCTCTGAATCAAATAAAAAACTTGCTATTAGATTTGCCCGTCGGTTTGAGGAAATAGATGAAAAGACTAGTGAGGAGCTTTTAAAGCTGTTTGAAGAAAAACTGAGGGGGAAACATAAAGATGAGTAAGTATTATTCGGAAGCTGTATCGAGAGAAGATATGAGGGAACTTGCATATTTGATTCGCAAGGAATTTGGGTATGAAAACGTTTGGTGGATTCCTGTTGAAAAGCTTTTAGATCAAATGTGTGATGTGTTTGATGATTTCTCATATGAAATAGTTTCTGACGAAGAATGGGATGATCCTTTATCTCACGCGGATACTGATATATTTGCAGGAACGATTCGGATAAGAGAAAGCGTTTATGAGAAAGCGTGTAATGGTATCGGTAGAGACAGAATGACCATTGTTCATGAGATAGCTCATTATATTCTGATTTGTGATATAGGTTTGAGACTTTATAGTCGAAGTAATGGTAATGTAAAGTGTTTTAATGATCCAGAGTGGCAAGCCAAATGCTTGGCTGGTGAGATTTTAGTTCCATATTATAAGATTATTCAATACCGCAGAATTCCCACCGCACAGCGCATAAAAAACCTGTGTGGTGTGTCTGGCGATGCGGCTGAATATCAACTTAAGTGTATTAAAGGAGGGGAAGCGAGTGAATATAGAAATAGAAAATAAAAAGAAAAACACTCTGTAAGAAGTTGCAGCTGCTTACAAAGTGTAATTCTTCGGATTTGACATCCTACCAAAAAAGGTAAAAATAGTATGCCACTTCCGAAGAATGATTACAACCAGCGGTTATATGAATCCGCAAATAAATCATTAAAAGGAGGTGGCAAAAATGTCGCTTACTAATTCTTCGCGTCGTAATTGTCGTGATGTTTTTAAATCTTTTCTAGTTTGCTTAGCCGAATATTCAGGATTGTTTGAGTTTCCTGTTATAAAGCAGACAAAAAGCATTCCCAACAGATTAATCTCGTTTTCGAAAGCTATATCTTCAAAGGATTATGACCAATGGGTACATTTTTATGAAGACGATTATTTGTTTGAGAAACTATGGAATAATCCTCAGAAGTATTTGGATATTTTGAAACGATTTAATGGTGTAATCCTTCCGGATTTCAGTCTTTACAGGGATATGCCATTTGTAATGCAGCTTTGGAATAT
>JAFZVF010000055.1 GCA_017617935.1 Clostridiales bacterium
AAAAGGCACTTCTGAAGAAAAGCGAGAAATATTCACGACATTCGTTTTGAGCACACTTAGGAAGGTGCGTTACTGTGATCTTTCGAGCCGGGCAGCGATCCCGATCTTCGGATTATCAGTCAAAGTCTAGGAAATAGCCTTAAAATCGGTCTTTGATTTTATAAAGAAACTTTACAATTTAAAATCCAAATGTGCTAAAATACAACTGTATAAGGATATTCCCTTGTCAGGAGGAAGGCTTTTGGAAGACAGCACCGCTAAATTCAATCTTTCAGGCGACAGGATCGCGGACGTTCACGCGCTCATGTCCTATGTGCTTTCAGCACTGAAAGAGAAGGGCTATAATCCCATCAACCAGTTGGTGGGTTACTTCATTTCGGGCGATCCTACCTACATTACGAATTACAAGGGCGCAAGGGGCCTTATCAAGAGAATTGACCGCGACGAGTTGCTCGAGGTCATCATCAGTGATTACTGCTCAAGGCTGTAATCTTTTCACGAGGACAAATTAATGGCTAAACCCGCAGGGCGTATTATGGGCATCGATTTCGGCATGAAGCATATCGGAGTCGCGCTTTCAGATGAATCCAGGATAATCGCAAGAGGCTATGAGACCGTCAATTGGAATGGCGTTGACGACTCTTGGGCGATAAACCGCTTATGCGAGATAATCAAGGAAATGAACGTGAACGCGATCGTTCTCGGAAAACCCACGAGGACGGACGGCACCAAGTCCGAGACTGAAGCCAAGGCTGAGGCTTTCGGAGAAAAGCTCAAGGAAGCCTGCGGCATCGAGCCGGTCTTTAAGGACGAGCGCTTCACGACCGTCATGGCCTCAAGATACCTCCACGACTGCAACATCAAGGCAAAAAAACAGAAAAAGGTGATAGATCAGGTCGCTGCAGAGATAATTCTGCAGGAATATCTCGATATGCTATAATAATTATTATTTTTTATCCGAGAAGGAGATAATAATTATGGCTGAAGATAAAGACATGAACCAGAACGAGCCCGTTAACAGCAAGGATGAGATGCTCAATGCCATCTCTGAAATGGAAGTCGACATGGACCGTACCATCACTCTGACGGACGAAGAGACGGGTGAAGAGATCGAATTCATTGTCAACGACACCTTCAACATGAACGGCAAAGAGTACGTCGTACTCCTCAAGCCGACTGACGATCCCGATGCCGATTATGAATACATCATCATGGAGACCGTTGAATCCAACGGCGAACCCATGCTTCAGACCATTGTCGGAAATGAAGCTGACGTAATCTACGATTATTACGATAAGCTCTGCGACGAGCTTGACGGAGACGATGAAGAATCAGACGAATAACAAGCCCGCGGGCCTTCGTAAGAAGAGGGCCATAAAGGAAGCGCTGAAGGCCAAGCAGGCGGGAGAGTCATTGAAGTCCGACAAGGGCGGGGATGACCTTCTGGTAATACGTGACGCATACAGCCATAAGGAGTATTACCTTTCGGTCATAGACACTTTTCTTTTGCAGAAAGCGGAATATTTCGTAATGTACAACTACGTTCCGGACAACGGTAACCACAACCCTCCGGAACTTGTAATAATGCGCTCCGGGCGCTCACCCAAAGGCGACCAGATATTGTTCTCGATAAAGGACAAGGATGAGCTTGGCCGTGCCTTCGTTTGCTTCATGCGCAGATTCTACGCGTCCAAGACGCCTGACGAAAAGACCAGGAACGGAGTGGCATCCGGAGAAAGCGCGGCTGAATGAAGTTCATCGAGAAGGTTTCCGGATGGCTGATCGCCCTGGGACTGGCAGTCGCGGTCCTTCTTGCATTCAATTACCTTGACGTTTTCATCATGACCGGATTCAAGATGTCCGGTTACAACACCAAGATCTACAGGGGACTCGTATCCATAACGGCGGCAAGCGTCAATGCCGTCATGTTCGGTCTTGTCTTTCTGCTTTGTAAATTGAAGAAAAGACCCGTTCTCAAGGTGAACAAAATAAGCTTTACCGACGTGATCCTCGTGATCATCCTGACGCTCGGAATGCTCGGGTTCGTCTTTACATTCATCATCGTTTCGGACAAGATAGGCGATTACTTAAAGCCCGTTTCGGACCAGATGGCCGAATACAGGGAGTCCGTTGACAGATATGCCACGGTCGACAAGGAAGCGGTTCCGTTTTGGGATTCCATCCTGTATCTGATCTCGCTTTGCTTCATCGTTCCGTTGGAAGAGGAGCTGATCTTCAGGGGAGCCATATTCGGCATCCTCAAGATGAAGATGAGGCCCGTTGCTGCCATGCTCATTACCGCGGCCATATTCGGCATCATGCACCGCGTATCCATACATACTGCGTATGCAGTCATCTGCGGCATGATACTGACCGCAGTCTATCACTACACCGAAAACGTCTTTGCGTCAGTCGCGATGCATTCGATATTCAATCTTCTCGGCTCGGGCCTGGGTGAGTTCCTCAAGCTTGAACAGCTGAATTTTCCCGCGAAGGCAAGGACGGAGATCATTTCCAACGTCAACGTCGTATGCATCTTGATGATGGTCCCCGGCGCCATCGCCTTTTTCGCTCTGCGGAACCATTCGAAAAAACGCCTGAAAGCGAAGGCTGAAAGCGTGGCCGTAAGTGAGTAAGCTTGACCTGTTCAGATTCGGAAACGCCAGACGCAAGAAGATCGCGGTATACCTGATCACCATTGTCGCCGTGATCTCGGCAGCTGCGTTGTTCATGCTTTCCGTTGGCTTTTTCAGCTACAGGACCGAGCTCGTCACCGTTACCGCGACTGAAACCGACATAGGCGATACGGCGGCCGGGACCGGCGTAAATGCCGTCCTCATCCCGAACGTCAACATGATAAGCGACGCGTCTTTTGAAAGCAGGAGCAAGTACTACAGCATGCTTGTCGCCGGCAATTCCGGAAACGCCGTTTACCTCAAGCCTGACGCAGTTCTCAAGAGCGGATTTGAAGGACAGGTCGCATCCGGAGCTTCCGTCCGCATCGTTTCGATCGATGCAGACGGAGTAATGAACGAGAAGTATTCGGGAACGGTTACCGGATTTGAGTCCGCAAGGCTTGGAGCGGTAGCTGCCTTAGACGACATAAGAGGCCTTTACGGCGAGGATTCGATCGTGAAGGTCAGAGGCTTCGGAGGAACCGTCTGCGCGCTTACTCAGGAAGGATTCATCCTTTACGACATTACCAGCCAGCAGCTCGCGGGCAGGGTATCAGGCAACGAGAGCTTTATGGACATAGCCTGTGCCGATTCCTTCGTCATGGCCGTTTCGCTTGACGGAAAGCTGTACTTGTCTACTGACGGAAAGAACTTCAACAGGGCCAGCGACGTTAACGCAAAAGAGCCCGCCGACTACGGCAAATCCGGTTTTGCGGGCAGCGGCGCAGTCGGCAAGACGGCTGCCGCGGCCTTTGGAGACGGAACGGTCGTCGGCGTGTGCGACGGCAAGGTCTATTATTCAAAGATTCCGTCTTCTTCAGGCATAACCAGGTTTCTTTCGTATGATACCGGCTTTGTCGCAGTGACTTCTTCCGGAGAGGTCTACACCTCATCAAACGGCATAGTCTTCGGCCTTGCGGGTTCGTCAAAAGCCCTACAGGTCAAGATCGCGTCTTCGGCGGGAAGAAATGGCAAGGCTTGTTTCATCAATGAGAACGGCGTTGTCATTACCGTTGTTTCCGCAAAGGACGGAATAACCCTGACTGAATCGGAATCTCCCCTTGCACAGCCCGACATTCTGGTTTCCATTACGATGTCGGATTCCGGCCTGATAGTCGCGACTCACAATGACGGAAAGGCCGTTACCATTGATCCCGTTACCGGTATCTTGAGCGCGTTTACTTCGGAGAACGTTCTGATCGAGCGCTTGCTTGGATATTATTCTGATAAGATCGTTTTCGATTCCGGAAAAGGCATTTTCAGGGCGCAGGTACTGTCCGAGATTGACGTGAGCGGTACCGTTCAGGAAGGCTCGATAATGGCCGATGACATCATCTTCATCGGCGAAGACGAGAGTTCCTGCGGAGGCGCGGTCGACAACGGCAAAAAGGATCAATGGCACCTGTCAGAAAATGGTTCATGGGACGTCTATGGCGAGGGCACGGTTTTTGCCCAGTCCAACAATTCATACAGCGGCGCCAACTGCGCAAGGCTCACGGGTAGCGGGGAAAACCTGCACGCCCTGTCTCAAAAGCTTTGCGGGTTGTCGACGGATTCGTTCAAGGCGGATACCTTCTACAGGGTCAGCGCATGGCTGAAGTCACCTGACGTTTCCGGTAAGGTCTATCTCTGGATAGAGGGAAAGTCTTTCGGAAAGGTCGGCACGGTCATAAACAAGATCACGACTTCCTACAAGCAGTACGACTACGTTTTCGCCGTTACCGAACAGATGATCAAAGACGACGAGGAGATCAGGGTAAACATCGCGTTTGAAGGATCCGGAACCCTCTATGCCGACAACGTGTATCTCGGTCCCGATTCATACAGACAGTCTGCCATTCCCACTCACTATCAGGATGTGCTGAAAAGCGGTAATCCTGCCGCCATCAGGCTCGCAAACCTTAATTTTGCTTCATCGGGTTTTTCTTCTTCGGCTTTCTACGGGTTGAGCGACGATTCCAATTCAGCGGACTACGTGATCGGAGGAAAGCAGAAGAGGGTGTCAGTCTGCAATTCCCTTGAGGACAGCCTCAGAATGGTCAATTCCTGCGGTTCCGCGCCTTGGTTCAGGATAGGCTCGTGCGCCACTTCATATGACGTGAACAGCTTCCTTGAATACCTGTGCGGATCCGTGTCGTCGGAATACGGAAGAAGAAGGATAGACAACGGAACCGCAATGCCTTGGGCGCGCCGCTTTGACCACGTGTACATCGAGATCGCGGACAGCGAGGGATTCTTCATAAGCGACACTCAGAGGGCGGCATACGTGAATTTCGTCATCTCGATGTTCTCGCAGTCCGAATACTTTACGGACATTAAGGACAAGACGGTCTTCCTCGACGGCATGGATTATGACGGCGGAGTGATGATGTCGTCTGCAAACAGCCATACGATGCCTCTCGTTATCGGAAACAACGACAAGAGCGCAACCTTCATCAGCAATGCCGAAGCGTCGCTTTCCGTTGCCCAGTATGATGTTCCGCGCGTTGCTTCAAGCGGTTACAGGGGAGAGTACGTTAATTCGGTCAAGGTCAATGACGGCCTGAACGCTGCAAAGATCGTATCGCTTCTCACGTCTGATAAGGGCGAATTCGCAGAGACCTTCCTTTTCGATGCCGAAGTAAGCTTCAAACATGCTTCTTACACTGATGACGGCATGTTCGTAAACGCACAGGAGTTCATCCTGGCCATGAAGGTTTCAGGCGAGCTTTCCTCATTCCGCGGATGGAAGGAACTGTACGTGGAAATAGCCGATCCGCTTGATGCTGCGCACAAGGGTTCTTCTGAAGTCTTCAAGAATTTGTGTTCATCGGCCGTCTTCTACGATGGTGATGACTTCTGCATGATAATCGCAAATTCTTCAAACACCCAGCAGAGCTTCCTCATAAACGACAATGCCGTCAGAAAGTCCAGAAGTACCGTTTACAGATATTCGCCGAACGGAACGCTTCTGACTGAAAGAAAGCTCAGATCGCAGAGCTTAAGGAACAACCTTCAGCCCGGTGAGTATTACATTATCAGGAGTACGAAAAAGACCTAAGTCAGTTCTTTTTCCTTATAAGGTTGGAAAGCTGTGACGGAATGCTGCCGTAGGAAGCTTTCCATGCCCTGCAGAGCTCGGAGGCCTCGTCTTCTGAACCGACCGTGAGTTCGCAGCGGAAAGGCTTTCCTGAATTATCCGAAAACAAGGTAACCTTCCAAAGGCCTTCGGGAGTGGGAGTCTTGGTGCTTGTAACCAAAGCGGCGAGACGCATCTCTTCGGCAAGTTCCTTTGCGGACGTTTCGAGATTTGCGATTACCGTGGAATTTATCGCAGGCATTGCGTCATCCAAAAGGGCTTTGCCGCCTGCAGAGATCGTAAGGGTCTCCGACCCGCCGATCGCGTTGGAGGAATCGCCGTCATCAAAAGTACGGTCCATCAGATTGCCTGCTATCAGTTCCTCATAAGCTCGGCTGAAAGTGAAGAAATCAGCGTAGAGCTGGTCAAGACACCTGTTCATGAGCAGGTGATAGCCGATGCCGGGAACGCGGCTGACAAGATAGAGTATTCTGATTTTCGCTTCCGCGATGGTAAAATCCGCCATTCGAACTCCTTTTCATTCAATTATAATCGAAAGTCACGGAATTGAATTGTTTTTTTGTTGAAATCGGCGGAACGACTTTAATATAATTAAAAAATGGTGAAACGACTGGATTCGAAAACAACCATACCTCTATTAAAAAAGGCGTTTGCCGCTGCTTTGGCGGCCGTTACCTGCCTTTATCTGTCCGTAGGATTCCTTCCTGCGGGTATTGTATTCGCTGATGAAGAACAGCCTTCCGCGACCGAAGAAACCGAAGCAAACGACGGCAAGGCTGAATCAAAAGAAACGACGGTCCCTGCTGAAAAGGAAGAAAAGCCTGAAGAAAAGGCTCCCGAAAAATCTGACGAAGATCATGAAGAGCCTGCTCCGGAAGAAAAGCCGGAGGAGCCGTCTGAAGTCCCTGCGGAAGAGCCTGCAACGGAACCTTCAGAGCAACCGGCAACAGAGCCTTCGGAGGAACCCGTAGTCGAACCTGAACAAAAGCCTTCTGACGATCAGACGGAGCCTGCCGAGCCTTCTCAGGAAGAATCACAGCAGCCTTCAGGGGAAGCCTCTGAGGATCTCAAATACACGCTTTCGGGAAAGGGTTACCTTCAGACGGGAAAGACCAAGAGCGGCACTTTCAAGGACGGAGTCCTGACCGTCGGCACAAAGGGAAAGAGACTTGAATCCTTTTCCATAACCCTTAAGAACAACACCGGATATGAAGGAAGCATTCAATACAGGGCCTACGTCAGGAAGAAGGGCTGGACCGCATGGTCCGCGTCCGGAAAGATGATCGGCACCAAAAAGAAGAAGCTCAGGATTGAAGCCATACAGATCAAGCTCACGGGCGAGCTTGCAAGCCATTATTCCGTTGAATACAAAGCCGCACTCAGCACGCTTTCGGATGCCCAGGGATGGGTAAGGGACGGAGCTCTCGCTGGAACGATGTACGATACCAGAAGGATCGAAGAGCTTCAGATCAGGCTTGTCCCCATTGAACAGAATGCCGCTGCTTCCGTCGTTTACAGGCTCAGAGGCCAGGATTACGGCTGGCAGAAGACCTGGAGCAAGGACGGCTCGGCTTCAGGCGCTTCCGGTAAGCGCATAGACGGCATCACGATCTTGCTTGCACCTTCGAAATACTTTGGCGGGATCATGTACAGGACTTATCTTCAGGACGGCAAATGGACCTCCTGGGTCTCCAACGGCTCGTTCAGCGGACAGAAAAAGACCGGCAAAAGGGTTGAGGCCCTGCAGATAAAGCTGACTGGAGACATGGCTGAGCATTACGACGTCTATTACCGCGTATTCGTTCAGAACCAGGGTTGGCTCGACTGGACGGAAAACGGCGAGACTGCGGGTTCAGCAAACCTTTGCAGCAGGATGGAGAAGATCCAGATAGTGCTGCGCGAAAAGGGAATGGGCGAGCCCGGAGACGAGGACGGCATAAAGAGCGAAAAGCCTCATGCTTATTATGCTGCTACTGACGATAATTCCATAATGACCTATAAGAGCATTTTGGAAAACGGTTATACGGATCCTGACGCGTTCAGAAAGCAGCTTATCAAGAATTTCGAATACATGAAGGACGTCGGCTATTTCCACATGGGCAAGATGGTCCAGGGCTACACCGATTGCGCGGGCTCCGTTTCGCTGGCGTTCAGGGTGGCTTTGGGAACCGCCAAGTTCACCAAGAAATACAAGAAGGGCACCCGTTCTGACGGATCGCAGCTTTATGGAATAGGCGTAAATTACTGCGGCATCACGAGCTACAAGGACAAGTACGGATGGTGTCGTAACGGAACAGCTTCCGTAAACAGCCATTTCCTCAAGACGATCGTAAAGAACAGGGGCATCAAGTATACGCAAGTGTCTCTTGACGATTACTCTGACGGCGTTCACGGATGGTCCAATGAGGAATGGGTGGAGTATCTCAAAAAGATCGATGCGAAGCCCGGCGACGTCTTCGTCTGGTTCAACCATGACTGGAGCAAGACAAAGGGCCAGCACATGACGATGTATGCAGGCATCGGTGAGGACGGCGTCGCTTACGAGTGGACCGCGAGCAGCACTTACGGCGTGATCCTTTCACCTTTGACGGACAGGTCTCCCCAAAACATATTTGAGTCGTTCACGCTTATGAAGGGCGTGGCGGACGTCGTTGGATACAATTGATCCCGAAACCTCACGAAAATATAAGAAATTTGATTATTTAGGCTCAAAAAAACCGTTTAAGAACTCTTAATGCGGTGTTATACTTTGTAATGGTGTTGAAACATTAAATAAGGAGAGTTGATTATGATTTCATTTGACTATTCAAACGCGTTGGATTTCATCGGCGGTCAGGAAGCCATCGACAGAATGGAACCTCAGGTTAAGGTTGCTGCCGACATGCTCCACAAGAAGAACGGCCCCGGCAACGACTTCCTCGGCTGGCTCGATCTGCCTGCCACATATGACAAGGAAGAATTTGCCAGGATCCGCAAGTCCGCGCAGAAGATCAGAAGGGATTCCGACGTTCTCATCGTTATCGGAATCGGCGGTTCCTACCTTGGAGCAAGAGCCGTTATCGAAATGCTTAACCACAGCTTCCAGAACGCGGTTTCCAAGAAGGTGAGAAAGAGCCCGCTCATTCTTTTCTGCGGCAACTCCATCAGCGCCACTTATCTTGCAGACCTCATGGACGTCATCGAGGGCAAGGACGTATCCCTTAACATCATTTCCAAGTCAGGCACGACGACTGAGCCTGCCATCGCTTTCCGCATTCTCCGCGCTTACATGGAGAAGAAGTACGGTAAGGAAGAGGCAAGATCCCGTATCTATGCCACAACGGATAAGGCTAGGGGAGCCCTCAAGGGCCTCGCTACAGAGGAAGGTTATGAGTCTTTCGTAGTACCTGACGACGTAGGCGGACGCTTCTCCGTTCTTACGGCTGTAGGACTTCTTCCGATTGCTGTTGCAGGCATCGACATCAGAGAGCTCATGAAGGGCGCAAGGGACGCTTCCAAGGCTTACAAGAAGACGTCTTTGGCAGAGAATCCCTGCTACCAGTATGCTGCAGTCCGCAACTGCCTGCTCCGTTCCGGTTATACGACTGAGATCATGGTCAACTACGAGCCTTCATTCCACTACATGACTGAATGGTGGAAGCAGCTCTACGGTGAATCCGAGGGTAAGGACAGAAGGGGAATCTTCCCGGCAGGCGTTGACAACACGACAGACCTTCACTCCATGGGCCAGTACATCCAGGACGGCGCAAGGATCATGTATGAGACTGTTGTCCAGATCGACCAGCCCAGAAGATCTTTCGAGATCCCCAACGATCCTGACAACCTCGATGGTCTCAACTTCCTTTCCGGCAAGGATATGAACGACGTTAACGTTAAGGCAATGCAGGGAACCATCCTTGCTCACGTTGACGGCAAGGTTCCGAACCTCCTCATCCACATGCCTGACCAGACGGCTTACTCTCTTGGTGAGCTTATCTACTTCTTCGAAAAGGCTTGCGGAATTTCCGGATACCTCCTCGCAGTAAATCCTTTCAACCAGCCCGGCGTTGAGGCTTACAAGAAGAACATGTTCGCCCTCCTCGGCAAGCCCGGATACGAGGATCAGAAGGCTGCTCTTGAAAAGCGTCTTTCAAAATAATCAATTATCACAATTGCATTAAACATTCAGCCCGGCCGATTACGACCGGGCTTTTTGTTGTATTATGGGACATATCAAAGTCAAGGTGAAACGGGATATGAACAAGATATTCAGACAGTGGGTCGTACCGCTTTTCTTTATAACTGTGGGAGCCGTCATAGCGGCATTCGCGCTTGAGGAATTCCTTGTTCCTTTTACGGTCTTGGACGGCGGCATCGTCGGTGTCTCCATGATCATCAGCCAGCTGTCAGGGCTTCCGCTCGGCGTGCTTACCATCGTGCTTAACATTCCCTTTGTGCTGTTGGGTTTCAAGCGCCTTGGCATGAGGTTCCTTGTCAAAGCGATCTATGCGATGGTCATATTCTCGGTATTCTTGAGCGTATTTAAGGACATGAATGCCGTTACCGACAAGGAAATCCTAGTGGTCGCGTTCGGAGGCGTGCTTTTGGGAATCGGCGTCGGCTTGATCCTTCGTTACGGCGGATGCCTCGACGGTACCGAGATTGTGGCGATGTTCCTTTCGAAAAACACCGAGTTCTCGGTAGGCCAGATAGTCCTGTTCTTCAACATCATCATATACGGCGTGGCAGGGTTCCTTTTCGGACCTGACAGGGCGCTTTATTCGCTTTTGACTTACTTCGTAACGTCCAAGGTCATTGACATCGTCGAAAACGGAATGGAGCAGGGAAAGTCAGTAATGATTATTACCGACCACGGCAAGGACATTGCGGATAAGATCTATTCCCAGCTCGGAAGGACCTGCACCCAGATGGAAGGCAAGGGCATGGTAAGCAACGGCAAGAAGACCGTGCTTTACTGCGTCATTACCCGTGTCGAAGTTCCTGCGATAAAGAAGATAATCAACGATGCGGACGTTTCAGCGTTCATGACGATTTCAGACGTGTCCGAGATCGTCGGAAATCACATCAAGAGAAAAAAGGGCATTGAAAGAAGAGCCACGGTCAGGAAATAGGTCCGCTATAGTTTAAATAAGTACCGCATTGCGTTCAGGATCAGCCATATCGAATCGATTGCTGAAGACGCCAATAAGAAGATGGAAAAGATCAGGAACACGATGCGTTTTGCACCGTTCTTTTGCGCCGGGAGTTTGGCCAGGCCCAAGATCAGGAATACGATGCCCGTTATCATGAGAATAAGGAACAGCGTGCAGAGCACTTTTGTGTATCCGTATCCGTTATAGAAATATACTTTCCTCCATGTCAGGATGCCGACCAAAGCCGTGATCCAGGTTCCCAGATTGCCGATCGCGGAGAAGATTATTCCCAAAAGAGAGAAGACGTTTTTGCCTGAAGCATTAGCGGTGACGGGTGCCTCGGCGGGAGCTTTGCCTTTCAGATTCTTGTAGAACGGGATCTTCGTGCAGATCAATACAATGCACGTGATGCTGATGAATAACAGGATGACTCCGACAAGAAGCGGCATGCCCCTTGTAAAACGCGATATCCCGAGAAAATTCGCAAAGCTTAGGGCTTTTCTGTAAACGGATATTTTGACTCTTCTGTTGAACACGAAATTGAATGGGATCAGGATGGCACCGGAAAAGCCAACAAGGGCAGAGGCTGAGATATATAAGACCTTTGCCGCCACGTTATATCCTTTGCCGTCTTTTTCGGTGACGAAGATTGCCTTGCCGACGAGCTTTCCCAAGATAAACAAAAACATGATGCACATAGGTGCAACTATGGCTATGCCGGCGATCAGGAAAAGCGTTCTCGTAGACCGCACGTTTCCGAAGCCAAGGTTGCGTAATATCTTCATGTACCTGGTACGGAAAATGGAGTTGTAAAGAAAATCCCAAACGATCAGGCAACACGATATAAGAGAAACAACTACGCCCGGGATGAATGATAACTTGATCTTTCTGTCGAGAAAGAAATAGATGAAGGCTGCCAAGAACAATAAAACGAATAGCATAAGATCACCTCGCAGATATGCTTTGGGGTTTGCCTGTTCCGACTATGCTTAAATATTGCGTAAGGCGGGAAAGAATGTCAACCGTTCTTTATGTTTTGATATAATTATCCTCGAATCACGTCAGAGGAGAAAGATTCTTTTATGCCCGTCTGTGTATCTACCGAAGTAATGCGCGAGAGCGACAAGTGGACCATTGAAAACCTCGTTCCTTCCAAAGATCTGATGGCGAGGGCGGGGAAGGCCATCTTTGAGCAGGCCGTCTGGAAAGCCCCGGTGGGCATCGTTTGCGGCAAAGGAAACAACGCGGGTGACGGCTTTGTGGTCGCTTCTTTGCTTAAGGACAACGACATCGATTGCGAGATCGTTCTTCTTTACGGAGATTCGTTTTCGGAGGATGGGAAATACTATTTCGACATCTGCGAATCCAAAGGCATTCCCGTAGTTCAGGATGCTGATTTTTCCAAGTACAAAACGATCCTTGACTGCATATTCGGAACCGGCTTTAAAGGCGAAGTCAAAGAACCCGCCAAGAGCGCGATAGAAAAGATCAACGCATCGGGCGCTTACGTTGTGTGTGCCGACATCAACAGCGGCCTGAACGGCGATACCGGACTGGGCGGCCTGTATGTAAGATCAGACCTTACCGTATCCATAGGGGCCTTTAAATACGGGCATTTCACAGGGCATGCCAAAGAGGCAATGAAGGACAAGGTCAACTGCGACATTGGAATTAAGATAATCGGAGAGACTAAGATTCTGGAGTAGATCAGAGGGTATCGACAAACCTCATGAAATCTTCATCGTTCTTGTAGACTCCCGCACAGCCTAAGATCTCTGCAAAAGTCTTGCCGATTTCGGTTTGAAGCGCTTTTTGTATCTTGTCTTTTGAAGACAGATCATAGTCAGCTTTCCACTCGTCGATCCAGTCCGCGTGCTTGGCTATTTCTTCTATTGAACGGACGTCTTTGCCGTTTATAAGAGCTTCTTCGATAAGAGTCATTTCGTTTTTCAGCCTTGCAGGGAGAACCGCCAATCCCATAACTTCGATGAGACCGATGTTCTCCTTTTTGATGTGATGGTATTTTGCGTGAGGGTGGTAAACGCCCATAGGGTGTTCTTCCGTCGTGACGTTGTTGCGGAGAACGAGATCGAGCTCAAACTTTCCATTGCTGTTCTTCCGTGCGATCGGAGTTATCGCGTTGTGGCGGACGCCGTCCGTTTCCGCGAAGATAAATGCATCTTCGTCCGTATAGCCCTTCCACTTGCCAAGGATCATGTCGGCGCAGTCGGTGATGCGCCCGACGTCATCTCCCTGAATCCTGATAACTGACATCGGCCAGTTGATCAGTCCAGCCGTAAGATCTTCGTATCCCGGTATCGTGAAAGTTTTTCTGTATCCTGCGCGCGCCATCGGGAAAGTGTAACATCCGCCCTGGAAATGGTCGTGGCTTAAGATGGAACCGCCGACAATCGGAATGTCTGCATTTGAGCCTGCGGTGTAGTGCGGGAACTGTTCGACAAAGCTCAGGAGCTTTTTGAAGGTCGAGCGGTTTATGACCATTGGAACGTGTTCCTTGTTCAGGATAATGCAGTGCTCATTGTAGTAAACGTAAGGCGAGTACTGAAGGTAGTACTGATCGCCGTCCAAAGTGATTGGAATGATCCTATGGTTCTGCCTGGCAGGGTGTGTCAGGGTCCCCGCGTAACCTTCGTTTTCGGGGCATAGGAGGCACTTGGGATATGAAGTGCTCTTGGCTTTCCCAGCAGCCGCGATGTCTCTGGGATCCTTTTCAGGCTTGCTCAGATTTATCGTAATGTCGATATCTCCGAACTCGGTCGGAGAGACCCATTTTACGTCTTTTGCGATGCGGTCCGTGCGGATGTAGTTCGTGACCTTTGAGAAGTTGTAATACCAGGCGGTCGCAAGCTTGGGATTTCTGCCGCAAAGCGTGTTGAACTTGTTGATCACAACAGAGGGCGGCGGCGTGATCGTTCCCATAATCTTTGTATCGAAAAGGTCCTTGTTTGCGTTAGTGTCGCTTTTCAAGATGCCGTGCCCCAAGGCCCATTTCATCATGTCTTCAAGTATAAGGTGGAGTTCTCTTTCTTCAGGGATGATCTCAGGAACAACGTATTCGTCCAGACCCATCAGTTCCGCGAGCCTGTTGATGGAATAAACCCTATCAAGTTCATCGATAAGCCCGTTTCTGATCCCGTAATTTACCAGCTCGGTTATGTATGTGTTGATCATGAAAACCTCCCGTCAGATGATACGGATCCCGCCGTACTTTCTGATGGCCAATATCTCGCAGGCGCCTTTGCCGAAGACCTTGTCCATGTATTCCTGATAATTCGCCGCGTGTTCTTTCTTAACGAATGCCTGTATCGTTCCCGCAAACCCACCGCCGTGGACTCTTGCGGCTTCATCTGAAGCAAGTATCGTATCGCTTACCGCGAGCGCGATCGAAACGTTCTGAACGCTGACGTCTTTGTTGGTATAGACGTTCTGCAGATATTTGAAAGAAGAGTCTCCCGATTCCTTGACGAGCTTCAGGAAATCGCCAAGATTGCCGGATTTGAGAGCGTCTGCTTCAGCGTGGGCTCTGTTGGTCTCGTTAACGAAATGAATGGCTCTTAATACCGCGCGGTCGCCTGCTTTTTCGCGGAGCATGCCTATGTTGTTGATGACGTCATCGAACGCCACGGGCCTTAAGAATTCGTGCCCCAGAAGCGAAGCGACTTCCTTCATCTCGGCGGGAACCGCAGCATATTCGTCAGTCAAATCGGCATGCGATCCGCCCGTGTTCGTAATGCAGAGAAGATATCCTGCTTCAGTGAAATCGAAATCGACTTTTTCCACTATGGGATCGGAAGGTTTCTTGAAATCGATATGGACGAGATTTCCGACGGAGCAAGCCATCTGGTCCATCAGTCCGCATGGCTTCCCGAAATAAGTGTTCTCGGCGAACTGACCGGTCTTCGCTATGGTTACGGGATCGATCTTCATGTCATTAAAAAGACCGGACACGATGGTTCCGATGAGCGTCTCGAATGCCGCGGAAGAAGAAAGGCCCGCTCCGATAAGCACGTCGCTTGTTATATAGGCATTGAATCCGCCAAGGGTGAATCCTTCGTTCTTTAATCCTGCGAGTACACCGCGGATGAGCGCGGGAGTGGAGCCCTTCTCATTTTCCCTTAAAGAAAGATCATTAACGTCTATTTCGGTGAGGCTGAAACCCTCAGCAAGGACCTTTATCGTGTTGTCACCGGTAACGGCAGTAACTGCGATCGCGTCTTTGTTGATCGAGGCTGCAAGGACCTCGCCGTGCTGATGGTCCGTGTGGTTGCCGCCGATCTCGGTCCTCCCGGGTGCGGAAAAGACCGCTTCAGGCTCCATGCCGAACGTTTCCGCAAACTTGCTGACCGCACCGGAATACCTTCCGGGCTGCCTGTCTGCGGCTTCATCCGTGCAATATATTTTTTTATAATCAATGGCGGACAGATCGAGCATAAAAGCCTCCTTGGAGATCTTATACCATGATTATAGATTGCGCCTTCAAAACAGTCACATGCGTATTTTGCACAAGACTCGGAAACTAAATTTGTAAATTCAGTTTCCGTTCTGACCATCCCATTTTCCTCGCAACTTGGTATTATTATGGTGGAAACTCAAATTGTGATATTCAGTTTCCAAAGGAGATTTGCTCAATATGGTCAGCGAGATCAGGGAAAAGATACTTAAAGGAATAATACAGGTCTTTAACAAAAAGGGATTGAAGTTCACCATGGACGACGTCGCTGATGAACTCAACATGAGCAAGAAGACGATATATAAGGAATTCTCAAGTAAGGAAGAGATGTTCCTTGAGATGGCCGATTACGTTTTCGACAACATTAAGGCCAGGGAAGAAGAGATCCTCAATTCTTCTGAATACTCAACGGAAGAAAAGATCAGGCTTTTGTTGTCAGCCATGCCCGAAGGTTACAGAAACATCAATTTTCAGGAACTCCATCCGCTCAAGGACAAGTACCCCAAGGTCTATAAGAAAGTCAAGAAGAGACTTGAGACCGGATGGGAGCCTACGATCAATCTCCTGGAGCAGGGCAAGAGGGAAGGGATCGTCAGAGCGGAGGTTGATCTGAAGATCGTAAAGATAATGCTCGAAGCGTCACTCGAGAGATTCTTCGAAAAGGACGTAATGAAGGGAAGCCACAGGAAATACAACGATTACCTGAACGAAGTCGTAGAGATCCTTTTAAAGGGAATTACAGCCTGATAAGGAGGGAGACATGGAAAAGTCAAAGACCGCATTTAACAACGAACAGTCTGCTTCCGTCTATAAGAAAGCCGTAAGGTCTAAAGCTAAGTATGCGAAGAAGTTTGGTGACGATACGGGAGTAGATTATTCCGCCCGCGTTGTCGACAACGAATACATTGGCGACATTCTTGGCGTAAAGAACATAGCCATAGGCGATGCTCCTGAAGGCACGAGCGAAGGCTTCGACAGGGAGAAGGGCATAATAGTCGGTAACATCAGAATGGGTTTCGGCCACTACCGTATCTCGATGGCGATCGCTTCCGCAGCCAACTCGATGGGTTATACGCCATATTGGATGGATCTCAATTCCTATAAGCAGACAACGTGTACCAAGGTTATATCCGCACAGAACGATCTCTATTCCAAGGGCTCAAGGATCTCCCAGAAGTCGAAACTGTTCAACAAGGCCGTATGGGAGCCTTTAAACTATGAGGGTTTCAGAAAGCTTTCATACAACTCCGCTGATCAGAAGAATGCGGAGCTGATGGCGCCGGTCTATAAGAACGTTCCTAAGGACGTACCCGTTGTGGCGACGCATGTATGGCCTGCGCAGGCTGCGATCCACGCCGGCATGAAGAACGTCGTAAACGCAATCCCTGACAACTGGCCGATGGCGCTTCATTTCGCTGAAGGAAGCATTCATACGGTCCAGACGCACTACGCATATCAGGGCTACAGGATATTAAACGGCATGGCAGGCAATCAGGTCTTGAATCCGATGCCTGAAGACAGCCTCAAGTACGTCGGTCACTACGTCGATCACGAGCTTGTCTCTAATATCGAGGAAGACTGCAGAAGGCGTATTGAAAGAAAAGAATCGGGAAAGCCGATGAGGTTCCTTCTGACCATCGGAGGCGCAGGCGCACAGAAGGAAATATTCGCTGCAATAATCAACGAACTGATGCCGGACGTTAAGAACAAGAAGGCTGTCCTCTATGTAAACATCGGTGACTACCAGAACGTTTGGGAAAACTTAAAGAAAATGGTCAACGGTATCGAAGGCATTGCCAAGACGCACTTCAACGACTGGAATGAAACAAGGAAGTTCTGTGAGGACGCTTTGGAAGGTGAAGTCGAAGGAATCCATCTGTTCTGCCACAAAAACATTTTCGAAGCGGTCTATGCGACGAATCTCCTTATGAGATCCTGCGACGTGCTTGTTACCAAGCCTTCAGAGCTTTCTTTCTATCCGGTACCCAAGCTGTTCATCAAGCGCATCGGCGGTCACGAGCAGTGGGGTGCGATTCACTCTGCGGAGATCGGAGACGGCACGCTCGAGTGCAGGGACATCCCGCACACGCTGCAGATGATAAGGCTGTTTAAAGACGACAACTGCACGTTAAAAGACATGTGCGGGAACATAGTAAAAAACAAGTCTATGGGGATCTACGACGGAGCATATGAAGTCGTTAAGATCGCGATGGGAATGAAGAAGTAAGGAAGGAGAGCTTGATATGGAAACTAAGAAGGGTTTATCCGGAAAAGAGAAATTCGCTTACGGCATAGGCGCCGTAGGCAAGGACATGGTCTATATGCTCTCGGCTTCCTACATCCTGTATTACTTCCAGGACATTATGAAGACGAGCGCGATCGCGATGGGCGTCATTCTTCTCGTCGCGAGAGTGTTTGACGCGTTCAACGATCCGATAATGGGCGTTGTCGTTGCAAAGACCAAGACGCGCTGGGGAAAGTTCCGTCCGTGGCTTCTCATCGGAACGATAACCAATGCCGTGATCCTCTTCCTAATGTTTGCTGCTCCGCCGTCGCTTGACGGAAAGGGCCTTATTGCGTACGCAGCAGTTACTTACATCCTTTGGGGCGTCACGTATACCATGATGGACATCCCTTACTGGTCAATGATCCCTGCCTTCACAGAGGGCGGCAAGGAGAGGGAAGGGCTTTCCGCTCTCGGCCGCTCCTGTGCGGGCGTAGGTTCGGCTCTTGTGACGATACTT
The DNA here is from genome assembly GCA_017617935.1 of Clostridiales bacterium. GTDB lineage: Bacteria > Bacillota > Clostridia > Saccharofermentanales > Saccharofermentanaceae > Saccharofermentans. Next base: position 18,102 of record JAFZVF010000055.1, read on the forward strand.
ACCGTTATGGCGGTTACCGGTATCGGAACTGCCCTTATGGCTAAGAGCGACAGCAATATCACAAAGCGTTTCACGTCAGCCGACACAAAGATAAACGCTTACGTTATCGAGCTCGACAGCGACGGAAACGCCACTTCAAAAGTTATTGAATATGATACGGGCAAGACCGACGTTTCAGTAACCATAGTAGGTTCTGAAAGGGCTTTCGAGGACGTCTATTCCTTCAGCAATGACAATGCGAAATACGAGTTCACGGTCAACGGCGTGACTGCTGAGACTTCCAAGGTCGAATTCGTTATGGATTCCGGAAATGCGGGCGAAGCGGGTCTCGTATTCTATGTTGATTCAAAGGCATACGAGAAGATAAGCGCAAGCGATTCGATCAAGGCGGATCTGACGATGAACTCCACGCTCGAGGTTGAAAGGGTCGGCTTCAAATACTTCTCCGCGATCATCGGCGTTCTGTTCATCATCTTCATCGGCATCACTTGCCTCTGCATCAAGGAAAAGTCTTCCGTCGACATGCAGACCGCATCCGTAAAGCAGATGTTCAAGGCTCTTCTCGGAAACGACCAGGCAATGACGATCGTCATTACGATAGTCCTTTTCAATACTGCGACTTACATTACCTCAAACCTTTTGATCTATTTCTTCAAGTACGATCTTGCGGGTTCGAACTGGCAGGGCAACTACACCTTGTTCAACACCTTTGCGGGCGCAATGCAGATCCTTGCCATGATGCTTTTCTTCCCGCTGCTCAGAAAAGCGTTCGATACGCTTAAGATCTTCTACATCGGAGTGTTCGCCGCTATAGCGGGTTACCTGATCCTTCTCGGCCTTTCGCTTGCAGGCACTAAGAGCGTTTATCCCTTCTTCGTACCCGGATTCTTCATCATGGGCGCTGTTGGAATCCTGAACGTCATATGCACGATCTTCCTTGCGAATACTTGCGACTACGGAGAACTCAAGAACGGAAGAAGGGACGAGTCCGTCATCTTCTCCATGCAGACGTTCGTTGTAAAGCTCGCTTCAGGCATCGCGGCTCTCGTCGCATCGATCTGCCTTGCGGTATTCAACATCCAGGAACAGAGCAACAGCGAAATGAACCTGAGCGTCCTGCTCTCGAAGGTTGCAGGAATAAAGAACAACGTCGTTGAGACGATCGACACTAGTGCAGTCTTCGGCCTGAGGATGGTAATGACGCTTATGCCGATATTTGTTCTCGTCATCGCTTTGCTGATTTTCAGATCGAAATATATACTTACAGATAAGAAGCTTGAAGAGATAACGGCTGAACTTAAATCAAGGAGCTGAAAAATGATCACAGTCAAAGGCGACAAATCCCCGCTGTTCATCCTTGATACCGCTCATACGACTTATGCGATGAAGGTGTTGGATGCGGGCCATATAGAACATCTGTATTACGGAAGAAAGATCCATTTGGACAGCGAAGACGGACTAACTGAACAGCACGAATTCGCGCCGGGAACAGCCGTAACCTATTCTTCTGAGGTTGGCAATTATTCTTTGGAGGACATGCGCCTCGAGATGAGCTCTTACGGCAAGGGCGACGTCAGGGAAGCCTTTCTGGAGGTCATCAATCCCGACGGCAGCATGACGTCCGATTTCCTTTATTCCGGATACTCGGAAAGCAAGGGGAGGGATGGAGGCACAGAAGGCCTTCCGACCGCGTATGGTGAAGACGCTGAAGTCCTTACGGTAACGCTCGTTGACAAGGACAACAAGCTCAAGCTTGAGCTCGTCTACTGCGTGTATTCGGAAACTGACGTGATCACTAGAAGCGCCAGGCTTATCAACGAAGGCGAAGCTGACGTTAAGATCGAAAAGCTTATGAGCTCCCAGATCGATTTTGATCCGGGCAACTACGTCTTCAGTACCTTTACCGGCGCGTGGGCAAGGGAAATGAAGCGCACTGACATGTCTGTAGCTTCCGCGCGCCTCGTGAACTCGTCTTTTACGGGCAATTCATCAAACCGCGCGAATCCGTTCGTCATGTTAAGCAGACGTGGATGTACTGAAGAATACGGCGAAGTCTACGGCTTTAATCTCGTATACAGCGGCAATCATTATGAGTCGGTGGAGAAGAGCCCATTTGGAAAGGTAAGGTTCCTGTCGGGCATCAATCCCACGGCATTTTCATGGAAACTATCGAAAGGAGAGTCCTTCCTGACCCCTGAAGCGGTCATGACGTATTCCGACAAGGGATATAACGGAATGAGCGGGCAGATGCATGACTTCGTGTCAAAGCACATCCTGCGCGGTCCGTGGAAGGACAGACTTCGGCCCGTTCTTCTGAATTCCTGGGAAGCGTCTTATTTCAAGATCAACGAGAGTAAGCTCTTGCGCTTGGCACGTAAGGCAAAAGAGGCCGGGATCGAACTCTTTGTAATGGATGACGGCTGGTTCGGTGAAAGAGATGACGACACTTCCTCATTGGGCGACTGGTTCCCCGATACAAAGAAGCTTCCGAAAGGCTTGAAGGGCATCTGTGACAAGGTCCGCAAACTCGGATTGGAGTTCGGCGTCTGGGTCGAACCTGAAATGGTTAACTGCGAGAGCGGCCTGTATCTGGCACACCCTGACTGGACGATCGACATCCCGGGAAAAGCGCATTCGGAAGGCAGAAATCAGAGGATATTGGACCTTACGAATATTGAGGTCCAGGATCACCTGATAAGAGTAATGAGCCACGTGTTTTCGTCTGCTGAAATCTCATATGTTAAGTGGGATATGAACCGGAATTTCTCTGACGTCTTTTCGAGATCCCTTCCCGCTGACAGGCAGGGAGAAGTCACTCACAGATACATGCTCGGGCTTTACCGCGTGATGAGGGAACTGACGGGCAGGTTTCCGAACATCCTTTTTGAGGGCTGTGCATCGGGCGGAAACAGGTTTGATCTTGGCATATTGAGTTTCTTCCCTCAGATCTGGGGAAGCGATGATTCGGACGCAGTGTGCCGTGCGGAGATCCAAAACGGTTACAGCTACGGATACCCGATGTCGTGCGTGACCGCACACGTTTCTGACTGCCCGAACCACCAGACTTTAAGGCGCTCGCCGATCGAGACCAGATTCAACGTTGCCTCTTTTGGCGTGCTCGGATACGAGTGCAACCTGGTGGATATGAGCGCTGCTGATTTTGAAGCGGTAAAAGCTCAGGTCGCCATGTATAAAAAGTGGAGGAAAGTCATGCAGTTCGGGCGTTTCTACAGGAATTCGTCCATGAACGATTCGAGATCGTGCGACGGCGATGAGTTTGGGGCTCCTGGAATGAGCGTTCTGGAAGTCGTGCCCGGAAACGACATATCCTGGACGGTCGTTTCTCCTGATAAGACAAAGGCGGTATCAATGACGATGCAGCTCTTTACGCATCCAAATTCGCAATGGGGAGTGTTAAAGCCTTTGGGACTTGATCCTGACGTGAAGTATCACCTTGAAGGCAGAAAGATGAAGTTCGATCTCAGGGAATTCGGAGGACTCATCAATTACGTCGCACCCATACACGTTAAGCAGGACAGCTTGCAGCACAGGACCATAGCGCGTTTCTACAAGATGAAGTCTGAAGTCGAATCCCACGACATGTACGGAGACGCAATGATGTACGCGGGCGTTCATTTAAGGAGCGCATTCGCGTCCGGCGGTTACAATGAGAACATGAGGTATTATCCGGATTACGGCTCGAGGATCTATTTGATCGAGAAGAACGGCTGATCAGCGTTTAAATTCCGGGTGCTCTTTGTAGTATTTTTCTTTGTCCTGATACATTCTTTCGTCAGCGAGCTTCAATGCCGACGTAATGTCGGATGAATCGTTCTGATAACTGTATCCGATGGCAAACGAGAGATTGTCGTAGTGCCTTGAAAGAGCTTTTGCCTTGTTGCATTTCTCGACTATCGCTTCTTCAGTGGTGAAGGTGAGTAGGATCATGAACTCGTCTCCTCCGGCACGGAATATGCTGTCGCCGACGAACGCGTTCTGGAGTGCTATCGCGGCGTTCTTGAGAAGAAGGTCTCCTGCGGCATGTCCGCCGTTGTCGTTTACACGCTTAAGACCGTTGAGATCAGCGAATACGATGCCGATGCCTTTTAAGGAATTGTCTTCGCTCTTTCTCAGGCCGTCGACCGTGTTGTTCATCTCGTTCCTGTTTAAGACGCCCGTCAGCATGTCGATGGAACTGAGTTTTCTGAGTCTTTCCAAAAGCCTTTGGTTTCCAAGCTCCGAAGCGACGAAGAAAGTCGTCAGTTCGAGAGTCTGCTTGATCTTGACGGCATTCTCCGTATCGAAATTACAAGCCCATATGTAACCTAAAAGCTCATTGTTGAACATCAATGGGAAAAGAACGATGCTCTCAACATGGTTGTTCATGAGGGATTCGTACCAAGCGGGATTCTTCTCTTTTATGTAATCCCATTCATTCTTGTTCTTTGCGATAAGGCAGTTGCTGCCGCCGATCGTGTCTTTCCAGGAAACGGTCAGATCGTAGAAACCTTCCCTTAATACGCCCTTCATGCTCGGGAGCATTGAATACTCGTTACGCGATTCGCTTAATGCGGTGCAGGTCCTTGTCTCGTGATCGGTAAGAAGGATTACGCACGACTGGGCGTCACAGAGCTTTCGAATGTCTGAAATGACTTCGTCCATCGTGTGCTGGAAATTTGTGGCGCCGCTGAGCTTGATGCAAGTGTTGAGAACGTCGGAAGCGATCGAGGCTGAAGTGTTGCTCATTTCCGCGCTGTCCGCGCTCTTGGATATCATCTGCGAGTAGGTGCAGTAGTGAATGTTTCCAACGGAGCCCAAAGGGATCATGAAAAGGTTGAACCAGAAATCAAATCTGTCAGGATGGACGTAAGTGTGCATCGGCTGCTTTAACACGGCGCATCTGTAGCAGAAATCCTCAAAGTTAAGATCCTTGGGAAGATATTTCTGGTAAAGGCTGTTCGGGACAAACTTGCTCGCGAGCATCTGAGGCATTGCCTCATTCGGGATCTCGATGGAAGCAATATAGGGGGCGTTCCCATCAACGATCCTTATGTCGCCGTAGGAACCGTCGGCCTTTGTCTCGACCGAGATTATGCACGTCATTATTTCGATCATGTCGACGAAACTTTTAAAGTCCATGGTTTGCCCCCTTTTTATAAATAAATCTTGACATAATTTTAGCACGTTCGCGCAATTAGTTGTTAAGAGCGTGTTAAATGAGTGTTGAAAATAATCGTAGCTTTTAACAAGAAAATGTTACGGTGCTTAAAATGTAAAGAGACTGCCAACGGCAGCCTCCAGATTGTTTAAATGCTAAAACGGTTTATTTCGCTACGATGTTTGCGATCCTGCCCTTGACGTAGATGAACTTCATTATCGATCTGCCGGCAAGCGCGCCGTCAAGCCTGTCATCAGCCTTGACGATTGCCTCGACGGCATCCTGATCGGCTTCGGTAGGGATGTTTACCTTGAACTGGACCTTGCCGTTGATCTGGACCGCGATCTCGATCTCATCCTTAACGAGTGCGCTCTCGTCAACCTCAGGCCACTTCTGGTTGTAAACGGAATAGCCGTTGCCCAATGTTTCGCACCAAAGTTCCTCCGTGAAGTGAGGAGCGAAAGGTGCAAGGAGGAGAACGAGCTTCTCTGTTGCGTATCTCTTGAATTCTGCCTTAGCTGAAGCGTCCTGGCTGTACTTGGTGATGGCATTCAAGAGCTCCATCATACGGGCGATGGGAGTGTTGAACTGGAACTTCTCAATGTCGGCCGTAGAACTCTTGATCGCGTAGTTGATCGCATAGTTGAGTTCCTTGTCTGCGGACGTCATGTCGGCTTTTGCGGGAACTGCGGAAGAGGATGCGCCCGCACACTCTGCGACGCAAGTCTCGATCCTTCTGAAGAACTTGACGATGGCCTGCAGTCCGGAGTCCGCCCAGGGACCGCCCTCGATGTAAGCAAAGCCGAATCCGAGGTATGTTCTGAAGACGTCTGAACCGTACTTGCTGATGTAGTCGTCAGGTGCAACGGTGTTGCCTCTGGACTTGCTCATCTTCTGGCCGTCAGGTCCAAGGATCGTTCCCTGGTGAACGAGGCTCGTGAAAGGCTCGTCGAAATCGAGGAGTCCCATGTCACGCATGGCCTTTGTGAAGAACCTTGCGTAGAGGAGGTGCATGCATGCGTGTTCAGCGCCGCCGACGTACTTGTCGACAGGGCAGAACTTGTCTATCTTTTCCTTGGAGAACATTTCCTTGTCGTTCTTGTTGTCAGGATATCTGAACTGATACCAGGAAGAGTCAACGAAGGTGTCCATCGTATCAGGATCACGTCTGGCATCGCCGCCGCACTTGGGGCACTTGCAGTTCATGAATGATTCGCACTTTGCAAGAGGGCTCTCGCCATCGGGTGTGAACTCAACGTCGTAGGGGAGAAGAACAGGAAGCTCTTCTTCAGGTACGGGTACAACGCCGCAGGTAGGGCAGTGAACCATCGGGATGGGTGTTCCCCAATATCTCTGACGGGAGATGAGCCAGTCGCGGAGTCTGAAGTTTACTTTCCACTCGCCCATGCCAATCTCTGCGAGCTTTGCAACGATTGCCTTCTGGGCGTCGTGCATCTCCATGCTGTCGAACTCGTCGGAGTTTGTAAGGTAACCCTTCTTCTCGCAGTAGGGAAGTTCTGAATCAACGCCCTTTTCAGGCTGGATTACGCGGATGACGTCAAGGCCGTACTTGTGGGCGAAGTCGAAGTCTCTTTCATCGTGTGAAGGAACTGCCATGACGACGCCTGTACCGTAACCCGCAACGACGTAATCTGCCGCCCAGATCGGAACCTTTCTTCCGTTTAATGGATGGATCGCATAAGCGCCTGTGAAGACGCCCGTCTTTTCACGCGTCGTGGACATACGGTCGATCTCGTTGACCTTTGCGGTTGCCTGTCGGTAAGCTTCAACGGCTTCGCGGCACTCGTCGGTCGTGAGTTTTGCGCAAAGCTCTGACTCAGGTGCGATAACGACGTACGTGATGCCCATGAACGTGTCGACTCTCGTGGTGAACACTTCGAGCTTCATGGGAGAACCGTCTTCGTTTGTGAGACGCTCGCCGTCCTTTTCGACATAGAGGGCGACTTGTGCGCCTTCTGATCTGCCGATCCAGTTCTTCTGAAGCTTCTTGGTCTTTTCGGGCCAGTCGAGCTTCGGAAGGTCGTCCAAGAGTTCCTGAGCATATTCGGTGATCTTGAAGAACCACTGGGTCATGTTCTTTCTTACGACTTCCGTGTGGCATCTTTCGCAAGCGCCGTCAACGACCTGCTCGTTTGCAAGAACGGTCTTGCATGAAGGGCACCAGTTTACGGGCGCGTTCTTACGGTATGCAAGGCCCCTCTTGTAGAGCTCGATGAAGAACCACTGGTTCCATCTGTAATAGTCGGGCATGCACGTCTTGATCTCGAAATCCCAGTCAACGGTAGTGCCCATGGCCTTGAGCTGGCCTTCCATCGTATTGATGTTCTTGAGCGTTGAATCCTGAGGATGGATGCCCGTCTTGATCGCATAGTTCTCAGCGGGAAGTCCGAATGAATCAAATCCCATGGGGTGGAAGAGGTTAAAGCCCTGCATGTGCTTGAACCTTGCCCAGGAGTCAGTAAGGGAATAGTTATACC